>JBIJCX010000265.1:0-12124 GCA_044344465.1 Opitutaceae bacterium | reverse complement strand
AAGCCCCCGCGTTTACCACGCGAATTCTATCAAGGGTTCTCGATCGCCCTTTGGACACATACGTTCGAAGATCGCGCTACCGGCTGGCTGAACGACGCATTCCACCTTCATTTTCGAGAGATCTTGCTCCATACCTGTCATCGTTACGGCCTCGCCAATGCGTGCTATGTGCTGATGCCGGATCACTGGCATCTCGTATGGATGGGACTCGAAGAATCCAGTGACCAGTGGCTCGCAACTGCGTTCTTGCGGAAGAATCTCCAGCCTTCATTGGGTCCTGCGCGACTCCAGGATCGCGCGCACGATCATGTGCTTCGAGAAGACGAACGGGAACGCGGAGCGATACAGTCGGCCTGTTCTTATGTGATCCACAATCCTCAGCGGGCGGGCTTGTGCGACGATTCGCACGACTGGCAGTATCTTGGTGCAGTGATTCCGGGTTATCCGAAACTTGACCCACGAAGCGCCGACTTCTGGGATCGGTTCTGGAAAATCTACAACCGGCTTGTCGTGCCATCGGCTGCCAGCCGAGCCTTTCCCGTGAACGACGGCGAGAATTCAACAGAAGGAATCCCTGCGCTCACGCGCAGGGCTACGATTAAGAGCGATCCTGAGGGATTGAGCCGATCTACCGTAGCCCGCTCCGTGAGGAGCGGGAACGATCTGCCGAATCCTGGACGCGAACCACCATGAGGATTGGCATCGGCTTAAACCTGCTCGCGCCCGACAACGGGGGCGTCACGAACTACGTGCTCACGCTGCTGCGGCACTGGCATGAATTCGCGCCCGAGCATCCGATGGTGCTCTTCAGTTTTGCGCACAACGAGGTGCTGCTCAGCACGCTTCCGCCCGAGGCCCGGCAACACGAAATCCGGCTGCAGACGCAGGAGGAGGCGCTCGAACATTTCGATAAGATCGACGTCTACTTCTGTCCGTTCGGCACGCTCTGGCCGCGCCCGGTGCGCAAGCCGTCGGTGCTCACGTTTCACGACATGCAGGAGCGGTTCTATCCCGAGTTCTTCACCAAAAAGGAACACGAGGAGCGCTTCTTCCACTACGATTGGTCGCTCCGCATGGCCGACGCCGTGGTCGCGATCTCCGCCTTCACGCGCGACATGGCCGTGCAGATCACCGGCGCCTCGCGCTGGAAATTCCACGTCGTGCACCACGTGCCTGACGCGCTGCCCACGGCGGAGAAGCCCGCCGGCTGGAACCCCGCCGACGAGGCGCGACCGTTCGTTTTCTATCCGGCCAATTTCTGGAAGCACAAGAACCACCTCCGGCTCTTGGCGGCCATGAGCCACGTGCGCGACGCGGCGCCGGAACTCGCCCTCGTCTGCACGGGCAGCCTGCTCGGGCGCGAAGCCGAGTGGAACGAAGCCGTCGCGGCGGCCGGGGTCGGTGGCTGCGTCCGGCATCTCGGCAAGGTCCGCCGGGCGGAGATCACGTGGCTCTACGAAAACACGCGGGCCCTGGCGTTTCCCTCGCTCTTCGAGGGCTTCGGCATTCCGCTGCTCGAGGCGATGCAGACTGCCCGGCCCATCGCCTGCGGCCACAACACGAGCCAGCCCGATGTCGCGCGCGCCGCCGCCCTGTACTTCGACGCCGCCGATCCCGCGTCAATCGCCGCCGCCATCGTCCGGATCCATCGCGACGAGGCGCTTCGCACCCGTCTGATTGCCGCCGGCCACGAACGCCTGCGCGCCTTTACGGTGCGCAAACTCATCGCCGGCCACCTCGCCGCCTTCACCACCGCGCGCCGGCGCTACCATCCGCTGAGCGCCTGGTACAACGAGCGGGTTCGCCTGCCGCGTTCGCTGCAGATGCGCACGGAACTGACGCCCCGCGAGGTGCGCATCGCCGCGCGGCTCCTCCGCCGGCGCGCCCGCCTGCCGCGCGGGTATGAACACGTCGCCAGCATTCCCGCCACGAAATGAGAACTGAATCTGGATTTTGCTGTTGGCCGTGTAGCCCGCTGTGTGAGCAGCGGGAGTATTTGCCGCCGGCGCTGCGCTCCTTCCCTGCGCTCACGCGCAGGGCTACGATTCCCTCGTCCCCTTTCCCGCAGCTGTCATGACCACCCCCCGTTTCAGCATCGTGATGCCGACCTACAACCACGGTCGGTGGATCGAGACCGCGCTCCGCAGCATCTTCGACCAGGGCGTGCCGGAGGTGGAGGTGATTGTGATGGACTCGGTTTCCACCGACGACACGCCGCAGATCCTCGAACGCCACCGCGATCGGATCACTTGGCACCGGCAGAAGGACAAGGGCCAGGCCGACGCGATCAACCAGGGCCTCGCCCTGGCCCGCGGTGAAATCGTGGCGTGGTTGAATTCCGACGACACGTACCTGCCCGGCGCGCTGCCCCGCGTGCTCGCCGCCTTCGCCGCGGATCCGTCGCTCGATTTCGTCTACGGCGATGCGCTCGAGATCGATGAGAACGGCGGCATCCTCACGCCGAATCTCTTCACCGAGGACTGCACGCGCGAGCGCTACTATTTTTCGCACTGCTACATCTGCCAGCCAACGCTGTTTGTGCGCCGTGCCGCCCTTGCCCGGATCGGACCCTTGCGGGCCGACCTGCGCTGGTTCCTCGATTACCAGTGGCACACGCGCTTCTTTGCGGCCGGCCTGCGCGGCCGGCGCCTCCCGCACTTTCTCGCCGCCAACCGCGACCACCCGAGCACCAAGACCAACTCCGGGGGGCTGCCCCGCTGGTGGGAGATCATGAGCGTGCTCGCCTCGAACCCGGGGCCCGGACCGTTCCTCCTCGCGCGGCGCTGCATCTGGATTTACTCGCTCGAATACGTGATCAAGACGATCAACCTCGCCGAGTGGGGCGCCCACCCGCGTTCGTCCGACCGGACCCGGCGGCTGCGTGCGACGGTTCTGAATACGCTCAACCGCTGGTTCATGAAGCTCGTGCGTCCGCGTTCCTTCGACGACATCGTGCACCGTTACCACCGCGACATCGCCCCCCGTGGGCGGACCGTGTCGGAGCTTTGGAGCACCCAACAACAATAGCACCGCGAACCGAAACCGCGGGGCCACCTGCCAGCCGGACCGACCGCAGCGCGGCGCGGCGCGAGACGTCAACCCATCAAGCCGAGCCGGGTGCAATCCGCGATGATGCGGCGGATTTGAGGACGGAGCACCTCCTCCAACCTCTTCCGATCCGTAATCGGCTGAGCGCCATCGGCAATGACCAGTTTGCCGTCGGCGATCGCCGTCAGCAGCACTGCGAAAATATCGTCGATCGTGCGGTTGCCGTCGCAGGCCGCGATGACGTGCCGCGGCAAGAGTTCAAGGGTGACCGCCTCATGCACCGAGTTTGTCACGCGGTCAGAGACAGTGGCTTGATAGCGCGTGAGCGGAGAAGCGCGCGGCCGGTCGGACACCGTCATGCCCGGACCCACCCCGTCGGAATGAATCTCGATCAGTCCCACGGCCACCGCCTGCATCAGGCCGTTCATCAGAGCGAACTCGTCACGAACGCTTTCCGCCGACGCTGGCGGTGGCAACAGGCGCCGCGCCGCTTCAACCAATGGGGCATAGCTGATTGCCCGACCGGGAGTCTCGCTGAGCACCTGCAGTGCCGCCTTGATGAAAGGATGCGCCGAGTCGAAGTGCGACGCGTTGTCGATGGCGAACTTCACGGGCACTCCCGGCGTCAGATCGACGCCTTCCGCTGGTCCGCGGAAATGTGCCTGGAACGAAAACTCCTTGATGGCCTTTGCGGTAATCTGACGGCGCACCGGGAGGTTCGCATGGCACAACAAAGTCTGGCGAAAGGAACGGAAGCGCAAAAAATCCATCTGCTGCTCCAAATCGAGCAGGTGTTCGCATTTTGCGAGGGCCGCGCACGCTTGGGCGCCAAGGTTGGCGGGCAACATCTGCCACAGACTGGGTTCGCTCAGATATTGCAGGCGATGCTTCGCCGCCGCAGCGATGAATTCGTGAAAGTAGAAGGCATGGTTTTCCTCCTCCATGAGGTCGTGCCGGAAACAGTACTCCGGGGCTCCGGCGACGTACTCGAATTCCCTTCGGAACAAGGCATTGTGCGGGCTTTTATCATCCGCCATCGGGCCGGCCAGCACCTCGAACAAATCGCGGGCCCGCCGAATTTTATCCGCCGCGTTCGTGATTCCGCGCGTGTGAAAAAAAACCAGATCGCGCAGCATCAGCCGAATGCCGGAGCCGGGCATGGCGTTGTAGCTCACATACGCGACACCATTCGGAGCCAGATTGGCGGCGACGATGGCGAGGATTTTCTCGCGCACGGGAGCGGGCACCCAGGAGTAAACGCCGTGAGCAATGATGTAATCGAACCGCCCTTCGGCCGGAGCAAAATTCAGAATGTCCTGCTGCCGCAATTCGATATTGGAAAGCTGCAGCCGTGAGAGGACATTGCGTCCAGCGGCGATCTGGGCGCCAGAGGCGTCGATGCCGAGAAACTTCGCCATGGGCAACCTCGCGGCCATGGGAATCAAATTTCCGCCATCGGAACACCCAATTTCGAGCACGCGAGCCGTAGCTGTGGGTGGAGCCGATACGCCATACAGCCTGGCCATCGCCGCGAGCCGGGTGGGATGCGTCTGGGGAAAAGTGGAACTTGGGTACGGAACCTCGTCGTAGGACTCGGCGGCGTTCGCGGACGCTGGGCTGGGGGGCGACATCAGCACAAAGGGTGCGGATCGTTCTGAAAGAGAGGCAAGCAAACGCGCCGGGCCTGGAGCCAAAAATTTGATTTCCAATCCGCCGATTCCATGCCCGAGTGCCTGTCCCGCGCGCGCCTCATGACTCCCTTGGAACCCAACACCGTGCTGAAATATCCTCCGCTGGTGCGCGAGTTGCACGACGTGCTGCGGGCGCGGCAGTTTCCGGCGCTGCCCGAGCAGCCGGGGCGAATCGAGTTGCTCGCCCGGCTCCTGGGCACCGGCATCAGCGAGGCCATGTACGTGCTCGCCGAACTGCACGCCACGCTCTCGGACCCAGGCGACATCTGCGAATTCGGCGTGGCCCAGGGCGCCACGTCCGCACTCCTCGCCAATGAAATCCGCGCGACGGACAAGCAGCTCTGGCTTTATGACTCGTTCACCGGATTACCCAAGCCGTCGCCACAGGACCAGTTGAAGGACGACATCTTCGGTCTCGGCAGCATGGACCGCTACGAAGGCCAGATGCGGTGCGATGCCGCCGAGGTCGAGACGCGCCTGGCGCAGATCGGTTTTCCGGCCGCGCGCTATCATGTCCGTGCCGGCATGGTCGACGAGACCCTGCGCGAAGGCGCCGGACCCGCAACGGTCTGCTTTGCCTATGTGGATTTCGATTTCTATGCGCCCATCGCCCACACGCTGGCCTATCTCGACCGCCATTTGAGCCCCAATGGCAGGATTGTCATCGACGACTACGACTTCTTCTCCACGGGGGCCAAGACGGCGGTGGATGAGTTTGTCCAGCAGCATGGCGGACGCTACGAGTTCGCACTGCCGGAAACGTTTGCCGGAAAGTTTTGCATCCTGCGCCGGGTTCTTGCGGGGCAAAAACCCAATTTGCTGCGCCGCCCTGCGGCGGAGAAGCCCGCGGAACTGCCCACCCTGGCAGGCTTTCTGGATCGGCTCGGCCGCTACGGGATCGATTTCACCACGGTTATCGATGTCGGGGCGTCGAACGGCATGTGGACGCGCGAGGTCATCGCTCGTTTTCCCGACCAGAACTACTTTCTCGTCGAGGCGCGGCGCGAGCACGAGCCGGCGCTGGCCGCCTTTGCCGCGGAGAACGCCAGGGTTAAATACACCATCTGCGCGGCGGCGGATCGTCCGGGCGAGGTCCATTTTCACGCCGGCGATCTTTTCGGCGGTCTCGCCGCCCACACCGCGTTTTCCGAGCACGACATCGTGGTGCCCGCGCACACGCTCGACGAACTGGTCGCCACGCACCAGCTGCAGCCCCCCTTCCTGCTGAAACTCGATACCCATGGGTTCGAGGAGCAGATTCTTGCCGGCGCGCCGGCTCTCCTGGCCCAGGCCTCCGTCGTGGTGGTCGAGGCCTACAATCATCGGATGGGTTTCGACAACCTGCTCTTTGACGAGCTCTGCCGCGTGATGGCGCAGCGCGGCTTCCGCTGCCTCGATTTTTTCGATCCCCTCTACCGCCCCCACGACGCGAGCTTCTGGCAGGCGGATCTGGCCTTCGCCCGCAGCGATTGGCACGGATTCAGCCACGGCGCCTATGTCTGAGTCGACACCGACGGATCAGTTCGTCGGAAATCACCTTGCCGAAAAAATGTTGTCTACGTCGCGGTCCATTATCAGCGCGATCATGACGGCCACGGACCTCTAACGTGAAATTTCAGGCGTATCCTGTCCGCATTCGATGCGGTTCGACTGTTCTAGTCCCGAATCAGCTGGCGGTGCTGACATCTTATATCCTTTTGGAACAGGAATCTTGGTTTGAAGACGAGTTCGAATTCGTCAGTTCACTGCTCCGCCCTGGAGAATGCGCCATCGATATCGGCGCCAATTTTGGGGTCTATGTGGTGGCAATGGCAGAAGCGGTCGGTCCAGGTGGAAAGATCTTCGCGTTTGAGCCGGCAACGGAAACCAGCGCGTATTTGCGCGCAACCGTAAGGCTGAAGTATTCAGCCCAAGTGGAAGTCATCCAAGCGGCGGTCTCGGATCGGAATGGCCGGGCGCACCTGCGAATAGCTCCGAGTCCAGAGCTAAATGCGCTGTCTGAACCCGGCGAAGAAAAAACCCGCTCCGAGCCGGTCGAAGTTGCCACACTCGACGACCGCCTGGCGAAACGCTGTGCCACGATCGCTTTCATAAAGATTGACGCCGAAGGACATGAACTTGCCGTGGGGCAAGGAGCCAGAAAGTTAATTTTGGAGGATGATCCGCTCATCATGTTTGAAATCAAGCATGGGAAATCGATCGACCTTCGCTTCCTCGGATTTCTTGAAAATCTCGGTTTCGCGCCCTACCGGCTGGCGACCGGCCTCGGGCTACTTGTTCCCTTCGAGCGCACCGAGCCAATCGACTCTCGAACGCTGAATCTGTTCGCCTGTTCGCCGAAGCGGGCTGCTCACCTGCATGACCGGGGTTTGCTGGCCCGCCGAACCCGACTTTTGGACGAACCATTAACGGCACAGGCAGACGCAGGGGCCGTTCCGATTTCCGTGCGCGCACTTCGCCACCTTGCTCCACTGACCGCTTCCTACAAGGCCTGTCTCGATCACTTTCACTGCGCAATACAGAGGAACCTCGATCCAGATCTGCGTCTTTCACACCTGCGGCAGTCACTGCAGCTTGGTCGGGCCGCGGTTGCAGAGCGAAACACGCTGGCCAGAAATCTGGCCTTGGCGCGAATTTGCACCGCATTCGGCAACCATGGGAGCGCCGTGACGATGCTTCAAAAGATGGAGGACGACCTTATGAAGCTTGCCGCGCCAGTGTTCGACGAGACATGCCTCGGCTTTGGCGACAGTAAGTCAGTGGGAGTCGAAACCGCGTCGGCGGGGGACGTGCTCCGTGTCGAGGCACTTGAGGCACTCGAACGTTGGAGATCTTACTCAACCTATGTTACCGGCACCAAGTCCCTGCCCCTCTTGGATTACCTTTGCCAGCAGCCGCGCTGCCCGCCCGAAATGCACCGTCGCCGGCAGCTTGTCAGAATGTGTCACCAGCTTCAGACCGGACCCGAGCCGCATCCGAGCCTCCTGATCGACAGTCAAGACAACCTGAATCCTTGGTTTTGGCGCGGTTGAATGCGCTGGCATCCTGTCCAATGTTCGCGCCATCCCTGCCTCTTCTACTCACGCGCACCCACCAATTTGGTCGTGAAACCGGCGGACCGCCGAGCCGTCGCCATCACCGCCGGTGGCCAGGCCCCGCGAGATTCGATCGGGCGATAGTTAAGGGTGGAAGAGGGCGCTGATTTCAGTTTCGTGGGGACTTCCGATATGTCCGAGGCTGCCACTTCCCACGCGCTGCGCCGCGCGATCGAGCATCTCCACGCGGGCAGCCTGCAACTGGCCGAGGCGCTTTTCCGCGAAGTCATGGCCCGGGATCCCGCCTGCGTCGATGCGGTGCACTCCTTGGGCGTGATCGCCCTTCAACGCGGGCAGCACACCGTGGCACTGGAGCTTATACACCAGGCCGCGGCCCTGGCCCCGGATAACGCCTCGATCCACTCCAATCTGGGCGAAACCTACCGCAACTTGCGCCGCTTCGACGAGGCCGTCGCGAGCTTCTGTCAGGCCCTCGCCCTGCAGCCTGAGTTTACTGATGAAATACTCTACCTTTGGGTTCGAATCCTTCAGCAGGTACCCCGTTCGCGACTGACGGTGAAGAATCTGGCGCTCAGGAGTCGGTCGGTTGTGCGGCGCTTGCATGCGTTCTTCGAGAATCGCGGAATCGCCTCGGATCGCGTGGCGCTCATCTCACACCAGAACTCTCCGCTCGACCATCTGGAAAGTTATGACCGCGTCGATCTTGGCCTCGACACATTCCCTTACCACGGCACTACGACGACTTGTGAGGCCCTCTGGATGGGTGTTCCGGTAATCACGCTTGCCGGCCGATGCCACGTCGCGCGCGTCGGTGCCAGCCTGTTGACGAACGTGGGCTTGTCAGAGCTAGTGACCGGCTCTCCAGACGCGTATGTCGAGTCAGCCGTGGCGACAGCCCGCGATCTGGTGCACCTCGCCACACTCCGCGCCGGCCTACGCGAGCGTATGCAGCGCTCGCCGCTGATGGATGCCCCGCGCTTCGCCCGCAACCTCGAGGCCGCCTATCGCACGATGTGGCACCGCTGGTGCGCGCAGCCCGCGCCGGCTTCGGTTCCGACCCGGTAGGCTCTTTCCGCCATGGCCGAGTCCACGAATCTCGACGGATTGCGGCAGGCGATCCAGCACCATCAGGCGGGCCGCCTGTCCAAGGCCGAGACACTCTATCGTGCAATTCTCGCCCGCGATCCGCACTGCGTTGACGCGCTGCACTACCTGGGCGTGATCGCGCATCAGGTTGGCCAGCATGCGGTGGCGGTGGGGTTGATCCGTCAGGCTGAGGCACTCGCGCCGGCCAACGCCGCCATCCACTCCAACCTCGGCGAAGCGTATCGACATCTCGGCCGCCTGGACGAGGCGGTCGCCTGCTTGAGACAGGCGCTAGCGCTTCGCTCCAACTATCCCGACGCACTGAACAGTCTGGGTCTTGCCCTGACCAGCCAAGGCCAACTGGACAATGCCATCGTTTGTTTCGAGCAGGCCATCGCACTCAAGTCCAATTTCGCCGAGGCGCACAACAACCTCGGCAATGCCTTCGAGGCTCGCGGCCAGTTCGACCGTGCCCTCGCCTGCTATCAGCTGGCGATCGCACAGAAGCCCGATCTTGCGGAGGCGCATAGCAACCTGGGCAACCTCTTCAGGAGTCAGGGCCGACTCGGCGAGGCCCTCGCCTGCTACCGACGCGCGCTGACGCTGCAGCCCGATTTCGCCGGCGCTCACAACAACCTCGGCAATGTCTTCAAAGATCAAGGCCACTTCGACGAAGCCCTCGCCTGTTTTCAACGGGCACTCGCACTCAAGCCGGATATCACTGAAGCCCACCACAACCTCGGCCATGCTTTCAAGGATCGCGGCCAACTCGATGATGCCCTCGCCTCCTATCGCCAGGCCCTCGCACTTCAACCTGATCGCGCCGACTTCCACAGCGATCTCCTGCTGGCGATGCAGTGTCGGTTTGGCGATGAGCCTGGAATGATCGGTCCGGAGCTTGCGCACTGGAATCAGCGCCACGCCCGGAGCCTGAGAGCGTCTGCCCAGCCCCACAACAATGACCGTTCACCCGACCGCCAGCTTCGCATCGGTTATCTCTCCCGCGATTTCCTGCTGCACCCCGTCGCGCACTTTCTGCTCCCTCTGCTGCAGGCACATGATCGCGCGCAGTATCACCTCACCGGCTACTCGCTCAACGCGCGGTCCGATGCCGTGACGGCTCGCTTCCAAGCCTGCACCGACGAATGGCGCTGCCTGGCCGGCATGACCGATGAGGAAGCCGCAAGAGTCATCCGCGAGGATCGGATCGATCTCCTGGTTGAGCTTTCAGGTCACACCACCGGAAACCGCCTGCTCATCCTTGCCCGCAAGCCTGCACCAGTCCAACTCAGCTACCTGGGCTATCCCGGGGCCACCGGCTTGGAGTCAATCGATTACCGCATCACCGATCCTTGCGCCGATCCACGCAGCGCGACCGGCACCCACGACTCCGAACCGGTGATGCGATTGCCCGAAACCGCCTGGTGCTTTGCACCACTCTCGGGACATCCATCCGTGGGTCCGCTGCCCGCAATGCGCCACGGTTACATGTCTTTCGGTTGCTTCAACAATTTTGCCAAAGTCACGGAGCCAATGCTCCACCTTTGGCTTCGCATTCTCAAGCAGGTCCCACAATCCCGACTGACCCTGAAGAACCAGGCTCTGAACAGTCCTGCCGTCGCGCAACACCTGCGGGCATTCTTTGCCCGCGGTGGGGTCAGCGCGGAACGGCTGGAACTCGTCTTGCCGCAGCGATCGCCGCTCGATCATCTCAAATCCTATGACCGAGTGGACCTCGCGCTGGACACCTTCCCCTATCACGGCACCACGACCACCTGCGAAGCCCTCTGGATGGGCGTGCCAGTGCTGACGCTGGCCGGCCATTGCCATGTGGCGCGCGTCGGCGTCAGTCTGCTGACAAATGTGGGGTTGCCCGAATTCGTCGCCCCCAGCGCCGATGCCTACTTGGACGCCGCGGTGGCAGCGGCCCGCGACTTGCCCCGTCTCGCCGCCCTCCGCGGCTCGCTCCGCGAGCGCATGCAGCGCTCGCCGCTGATGGATGCACCACGCTTCGCCCGCAACCTCGAGGCCGCCTATCGCGAGATGTGGCGCCGCTGGTGTGCGCAGGCCGCCCCCTCCGCCGTTTCGTCCTGATGAGTTTTTCGCCATGGCCGACGTGACGATTCCCGAGGCATTGCAGCAGGCAATCGAGCTCCACCAGGCAGGCCGGCTGCCGCAGGCGGAGGCGCTTTACCGCGAAATCCTCGCGCGCGATCCGCAAAACGCCCACGCGTTACATCTCTTGGGTGTCATCGCCCAACAGTTCGGGAAATTTGAGCTCGCCGTCGAATTGATTAGCCAAGCCGCAGCCCTTGTCTCCAACCATCCGCCTATTCACTCGAACCTCGGCGAAGCCTATCGCCACTTGCATCGCCATTCGGAGGCGGTGGCAAGCTTCAGAAAGGCGCTCTCACTCCAACCTAACTTTCCAACCGCTCTGAGGGGCCTGGCCAGCGCCCTGTCTGCTCAGGGTCAAATCGACGACGCCATCGCCAACCTCAAACAGGCAATCACGCTCGAGCCTGACTCCGCCACCGCTCGAAGCAGTCTCGGCGACCTCCTGCTGGAATGGGGGCGGCTTGATGACGCCTTCGTCTTGTTCCAGCAGACAATCATGCTTAATCCCAATTTCGCCGAAGCCTACAATGGCCTGGGCATCGTCTTCAGCTATCGAAGTCAGTTCGACGAGGCGCTCGCCTGTTTTCAGCGGGCGCTCGCGCTTAATCCGGATTTCGCCGAAGCCCACAACAACCTTGGCAATTCCTTCAAGGATCGAGGCCAGCTCGACGATGCCCTTGCATCCTACCGGCGTGCGCTTGCGGTCAAGCCCGATCTGGCCGACGTCCACAGCAACGCCATTCTTTCCCTGCTCTATCGTTCCGGCGACGAATCCGCGGTAATTGACGCGGAGCTCCAGCGCTGGAACGAGCGGCACGCCCGACCGCTGGCCAGATTCATCCAGCGCCATGGCAACGACCGAACTCCGGGGCGCCGGCTGCGCATCGGCTACGTCTCGCCAGATTTCCGATCACATCCGATCGGGTGGTTCCTGCTGCCGTTGTTCGCCGCCCACGACCGCGAGTCCTTCGAGGTGTTCTGCTACTCCAGCACGCAACCCGCCGACGACATCACCGCGCGGCTTCGTTCCCACACCAACGGCTGGCGTGAGCTTGCCGGGCTGACGAATCAGCAGGCCGCCAGCCTGATCCGTGAGGACCGCATCGACATCCTCGTGGACCTAGC
>JBIJCX010000406.1:0-7066 GCA_044344465.1 Opitutaceae bacterium | reverse complement strand
AGCGCTGCACACGGCGAAAAACCGGCTGCTGATTTTTGCACACCATCCCGCGCCGGTGCAGGTAACCTATCTCGCCTATCCCGGAAATTCCGGCCTCGACACCATCGATTACCGCATCACCGACATCCACCTCGATCCCTTCGATCATGTGGCCCGGCTAGGAGTAGAGCAGCCGATCCGTCTGCCCGACACCTACTGGTGCTACCAACCCATCGTCGATCCATCTCCCGAAGTCGCTCCCTTGCCTGCTCTAACCGCCGGTCACGTTACTTTCGGTTGCCTGAATAATTTCTGCAAAGTCACGCCCGCCACTCTCGCGGCGTGGTGCCGGCTGCTGGTCGCGGTGCCGCACGCGCGACTGCTTCTGCATACCCGGCCAAGTGGCCACCGGTCACACCTGCAGGAATTGTTCGTCAGGAACGCCGTCGATCCCCAGCGACTGAGCTTCGTCGATCTCATGCCCAAGACGCAGTATTTCGAATCCTATCAGTCGATCGACATCGCGCTCGATCCGTTTCCGTTTCCCGGCGGCACCACGACGTGCGACGCCTTGTGGATGGGCGTACCCGTGATCAGCCTGGCCGGGCCAACACCCGTGACCCGCGGCGGTCTCACGCTGCTGTCGAGTGTCGGGCTTCCGGAGCTGGCCGCCCATTCCGTGGACGACTACATCGAAAAGGCCACCGCCCTCGCCCGCGACCTGCCCCGGCTCGCCGCCCTCCGCGCGTCGCTCCGCGAGCGTATGCAGCGCTCGCCGCTGATGGACGCCCCGCGCTTCGCCCGCAACCTCGAGGCCGCCTATCGCGAGATGTGGCGCCGCTGGTGTGCGCAGGCCGCCCCCTCCGCCGTTTCGTCCTGATGAGTTTTTCGCCATGGCCGACGTGACGATTCCCGAGGCGCTGCATCTTGCGGCCCAGCATCATCAGGCGGGCCGCCTGCCGGAGGCCGAGTCGATCTACCGCACGATCCTAGCCCGCGATCCAGGAAGCGTGGGCGCGTGGCACGGGCTCGGCATTCTCGCCCTGCAGGTCGGGCGGTACGATGTGGCCGTTGAGTTGCTTCGCCGGGCTGCCGCGCTTGTCCCCGGCGACCCCGCTGTCCATTCCAACCTCGGCGAAGCCTACCGCAACTTGAACCGCCTCGACGAGGCCGTCGCCAGCTTCAGGCAGGCACTCGCTCTTCAGCCGGACTTTGCCGATGCACTCAACAACTTGGGCAACGCCCTGACCACCCAGGGACGGCTCAACGACGCCATCGACGCCCACCGGCTGGCGGTGGCACTCCGCCCCAACGCCGCTGACGGCCACTACAATCTCGGGATACCTTTGACCAAGCAGGGTCGTTACGACGAAGCCATCGCCTGCTTCCAGCAGGCGCTGGCCCTAAAGCCTGATTTCGCCGGCGCCTTCAACAATCTCGGAAAAATCCTTAACGATCGCGGCCAGTTCGATGAAGCCCTCCGCTGCCTTCAGCAGGCGGTCGCACACCAGCCGAACCTCGCTGAGGCGTACACCAACCTCGGCTTTGTTTTCGCGAATCGCGGCCAGCTCGAAGAGGCGATCGCCAGCCACCGTCGGGCGCTCGAGTTAAAACCTGATTACGCCGCGGCTCACAGTAACCTCATCCTCGTTTTGCATTATCATCCCGCCCTCCAGGCGGGCGTGATTGACGCCGAGATTCGACGTTGGCACCACCAGCACGCCCGGCAGCTGGCCAAATTCATCCTTCCCCATGCCAACGACCGCACACCCGATCGCCGGCTAAGGATCGGCTATGTCTCGCCCGATTTCCGGCTGCATTCGGTCGCATTTTTTTTGCTCCCGTTGCTGGAGGCCCATGATCGCGGACAGTTGCACGTCACCGGTTACTCAACCAATGCGGGCCCGTCCGACTACGCAACCGCCCGTTTTCAGGCCTGCACCGACGCTTGGCGCAGCGTTGGCGGCCTTTCCGACGAAGCATTGGCCCAGCGCATCCGCGAGGATCGGATCGACGTGCTGGTGGACCTTTCCGGCCACACCGCCGGCAACCGGCTCCGCGTCTTCGCGCGCCAACCCGCCCCCATCCAAGTCAGTTATCTCGGTTATCCGGGCAGCACGGGGCTTGAAACGATCGGCTACCGTATTACCGATGTCTGGGCCGATCCGCCCCATGCCAACGCCGGGTACTACGCCGAGGAGCTGATGCGCCTGCCGGATTCCGCGTGGTGCTTCGCTCCACTTTCTGGCTGTCCGCCCGTCAGCGAATTGCCGGCGCTGCGCCGCGGCTACCTGACTTTCGGCTGCTTCAACAACTTTGCCAAAGTGACGGAGGACGTCCTCCGACTTTGGGCCCGCATCCTCCAGCGCGTCCCTGGTTCGCACCTGGTCGTCAAGAACCAAGCCATCTCTACACCGTCGGTTGCACAGCGGCTACGAACCTTTTTTGGCAACTCCGGTATCTCCGCCGATCGCTTGGAATTGTGCACGCATCAGGAGACGGCGCTTGCCCACCTTCAGTGCTACGATCGCGTCGATCTCGCCCTCGACACCTTTCCCTACCAAGGCACGACGACGACCTGTGAAGCGCTCTGGATGGGTGTTCCCGTCCTCAGTCTCGCCGGCAACTGTCATCGCTCGCGCGTTGGTGTTAGCTTGCTGACCAGCGTCGGATTGACGGAGTTCGTCGCCCACAGTCCCGATGCCTATGTTGAGGCCGCCGTGGCAGCGACTCGTGACTTGCCGCGACTCGCTGATCTGCGCGCTTCGCTCCGCGGCCGCATGCAGCGCTCACCCTTGATGGACGCCCCGCGTTTGGCCCGCGCCATCGAACAGGCCTATCGCGCGATGTGGCACCGCTGGTGTGCGCAGCCGCAAATTGGGTGACTGCTCAGGAGGTATTCCGCTCCAGGAGGCCTCCTGAGGTGTTGCGAAGAATTGAAAATTGATAATCTGAAACTTGGAATTTCCGATGGCGCCGTACGGCGATTACAGCCCCAGAAGAATGGCAAATGCGGCGGCGACGCTGCCTGCAATTGGCGATTCCTGATTTTCAATTCTCAATTTTCAATCGTGGCAGCTCGGTAGGCATCCCAGCCCAGGATGCCGCCTTAGTAGTATCGAAATCCGTTTTTTCGGATCGAAACGATAATATTGTGTGAAATCCCCCTGAAACAGCGCGATCCGGAACAAGGGGACAACTCTCCAGTCCTTTGTCGTGGGTCCCAAGCGCCCGGTTTCCAGCTTGAGTTGTTTCTCGTCGGGCCGCGATGCTTCGTAACGCAAAGCAACCTTTTTTCCCATGATGACTCCAAGGCTCCCTTTTCCCACTCGCTTCTGCCTGGGCTGTCTCCTTCGCCGGGCGACCGTCGCGCTCCTCCTGGCGTTCGCCCTTGGCTCGACCGCATTGGCGCAGCCCGCCGTGTCGAATGTCCGCGCCACGGCGCGGGCCGGCACCAAGTTCGTCGATATCACTTATGACCTCGCCCACGCCACGGGGTTGTCATCAACCGTCCGCGTGCAGGTATCGCAAGACGGCGGGGCAATCTACGGCACCGCCAGCTCGCTCACCGGCGCGTTTGGTGCGGGCATCGCGCCCGGCACGGGCAAGTCAGTGGCGTGGAATGCCGGCCAGGACTGGACGGCGGCGCAGTTCAGCAATGTGCGCGTGCGGGTGACGGCAGATGACGGGCAGATTTCCGGCGGCGGCACTCCGCCCGCCGGCATGGCACTGATTCCCGCGGGCGCCTTCGTCATGGGCGATCCGTCGTCCGATGAAGGTTACATCAATGAGCGCCCCACCCGCACCGTGACGTTGTCAGCCTTCTATCTCGCGAAAACCGAGGTGACCTTCGCCGAATGGAAGGAAGTGCGCGACTGGGCAGTGAGTCGCGGCTACACCGACTTGGCGAGCATAGGCTCGGGCAAGGCGGACACGCACCCGGTCATAAACGTATCGTGGTACGACGCGGCGCAATGGCTCAACGCGAAGAGTGAGAAAGAAGGTCTCACTCCAGTCTATTACACGAACGACGCGCAGACAACGATCTATCGGACGGGCAACGTCAATGTAACCCCGGCGCAGGCGCAATGGACCGCGAACGGCTATCGGCTTCCGACCGAAGCGGAGTGGGAATATGCGGCGCGAGGCGGACTGGCCGGCAAGCGGTTCCCGTTGGGCGACACGATTACGCACCAGCAGGCCAATTATCAGAGCATTTCTTCCTTTGCCTATGACACGAGTTCGACGCGTGGCTACCATTCCACCTACGCCACGGATGCCATGCCTTACACCGCGCCAGTTGGAAGCTTCGCGGCCAACGGCTATGGGCTGTTCGACATGGCGGGAAACGTTATTGAATGGTGTTGGGATGTCTATGGCACGGAAACTGGGACCACCGATCCGCGCGGTCCGTCTACAGTTGGCGCGCGAGACAATCGGGGCGGTTCTTGGTTCAGCGAAGCCATCTACCTCCGCACCTCGTTCCGCGGCTACTCCGGCCCGAGCCTTCGTAACTTCGGCCTGGGCTTCCGGCCGGCCCGCAGCGCATCGGGCACCAACACGGTCATGGCGAGTTCTGCGGTGTTCACCCTGGACCTGAGCATTGCCCCCACCATTTCGACTCCTCCCGCGAGTCAATCCGTCATTACCGGTGGCACCGCGACCTTTACCGTCGTTGCAAGCGGTACTGTGCCGCTGACCTACCAGTGGCGCAAGGACGGCACGTCGATCAGTGGCGCGACCCTGGCCACGCTCACATTGAGCGGTGTCCAAAGCACAAATTCGGGCAGCTACTCCGCAGTGGTGTCGAATGCCATCGGCAGTGTCACGAGCAGCACAGCCACGCTGACGATTCTGTCGGCGAATCAAGCACCTGCTTTTTCGAGCAATCCGCCGGCGGCCACCGCTACGGTCGACATCACCTATGGTTTCACGTTCCAGGCGAGCGGCAACCCGACACCGACGTTTGCGGTCGCATCGGGCGCCCTGCCCCCGGGTCTCACGCTAACTTCAAGCGGTGTACTCTCTGGCACGCCAACACAGGCGGGCACCTACACAGGCACCGTGAAGGCGACGAACGGAATCGGCACCGACGCCACCCAGGATTTCAGTATCACGGTGGCGGCTCAGCCCGTGCCACCCACGATCACCTTGCAGCCGACCGCCAGTGAAACCGTCAACTCCGGCGGCAGCGTCACCTTTTTCGTCGCCGCCACTGGCACGCCCAGTCCGACCTACCAATGGCGCAAGGACGGCATCGCGATCAGCGGGGAAGTTGGTGCCGCGCTCACGTTGACCAATGTGCAGAGCGCGAGCTCAGGCTCCTACTCCGTGTTGGTCTCAAATGTCGCCGGTAGCGTGTCGAGTAGCGCGATAACTCTGACGGTCACCATCCCACCAGCGATTACGACGCAGCCGGCGAGCGTCACCGTCAACGTCGGCCAAACTGCCTCCTTGACCGTGGTCGGAACCGGCAGCCCGACGCCCGCCTATCAGTGGCGCAAGAGCGGCGTGAACCTCTCCGCCGCAACGAATGCCACCCTGACGATTGCCAACGCCCAGCCCGGTGACGCCGGCAGCTATGACGTGGTCTTGAGCAACTCAGGGGGTTCTGCCACGAGCGCAGCTGCGACCCTGAGCGTCAACGGCCCGCCTTCGATCATCACGCCGCCGGCGAGCGTATCCGTGACGGCCGGACAACCCGCGACCCTGACCGTGGCCGGGACCGGCAGCGCACCACTGGCCTACCAATGGCGCAAGAACGGCTTGAACCTCTCCGCCGCGACCAATGCCACCCTGACAATTGCCAACGCCCAGCCCAGCGACGCCGGCAGCTATGACGCGGTCTTGAGCAACCCGGCTGGCACCATTATCAGCGGAACCGCCACCCTTACGGTCAACATCCCGCCGGCAATTTCCACGCCGCCGGCGAGCGTGACGGTCATCGCGGGACAAACGGCAACCTTGACCGCGACCGGGACCGGCACACCGACGCCCACTTACCAGTGGCGCAAGAACGGTCTGAACCTCACCGCCGCGACGAATGCCACGCTGGCAATTGCCAACGCCCAGCCCAGCGACGCCGGGAGCTATGACGTGGTGCTGAGCAACGCGGCGGGCACCTTTATCAGCGCCGTCGCGACCGTCACGGTTAACATTCCGCCGACGATCACCGCGCAGCCCGCGAGCGTGACCGTTAACGCCGGACAACCCGCGACCCTGACCGTAACCGGTACCGGCAGCTCGCCGCTCACCTACCAGTGGCGCAAGAACGGATTGAACCTCTCCGCCGCGACGAACGCCACGCTGACCATCGCCAACGTCCAGCCCGGTGACGCCGGGAGCTATGACGTGGTTTTGAGAAACGCGGCGGGCACTCTCATCAGCGGAACCGCCACCCTTACGGTCAGCGGACAGCCGGTGATCGCCGCGCAGCCCACGAATCAGACCGTAACAGCCGGCAACAGCGTGACGATCAGCGTGACGGCGACCAGCACCCTCGCGCCTTCCTTCCAGTGGCAAAGGAATGGAGTGAACATTCCTGGAGCGACGAGCACCAGCTTGTCGATCCTCTCCGCCAAGGTGGACGATGCGGGCTCATACGCCTGTGTTGTCACCAATGCCGCCGGCTCTGTCACCAGCCGTGCCGCCGTCCTCGCGGTCAATCCGGCGAATCCGTCGCGGCTGATCAACGTTTCGATTCTCACCTCGATCGATTCGGCGGGAGACTCGTTCACGATGGGCTATGTTGTTGGCGGCAGCGGCACGACCGGCGCGAAACCTCTCGTCGTCCGCGCGGCCGGGCCGTCTCTCGGCGCTTTGGGTGTGCCCGGGACGATCGACGATCCCAAGGTCGAGTTCTTTGCCGGCGCGACGAAGACCGGCGAAAACGACAACTGGGGCGGAAGCAGTTCGCTGGCCAATGCGATGGCGAACGTTGGTGCCTTTCCCTTTACGGGTCCCGCCTCGCGCGATGCGGCCTCCGCATTTTCCGTCACCACCAGCGACAACTCGGTCAAGGTCTCGGCCACCGGGTCCGGCACGGGTGCGGTCATCGCGGAAATCTACGAAGCCAACCCGGCGGGGA
>JBIJCX010000460.1:0-5908 GCA_044344465.1 Opitutaceae bacterium | reverse complement strand
GGCGGTGTCGCGGGCCGTCCGCGTCCCGGTCCTGGCAGCGCCGGACCCGCAGCGGCTGGCCGCGGCCCAGGCCACGCTGCGCCGGCATGGCAAGGGGGCCACGTTTCCCGAAGTGATCCGCGCGTGGCGCGACATCGATCTGGCGGTGTACGGTGCGGCCGGCACGTGGGCGAGCGAAGTGCAGGCGATCGTGTTTGGGCGGGATTTGGCGCTGGTGGGATATCCGGGGGATTCGTTCGTGGAGCTGGGTCTGGCGATGAAACAGAACTCGCCCTTCGCGCTGACGTTCGTGAGCGAGCAGTCGGCCAACGGCGCCATCAGCTACATTCCGAATGAGAAAGCGTTTCCCGAGGGCAGCTACGAAGTGGACAGCGCCCGCGTGGCCCCGGGCGGCGGCGAAGTGCTGGCAACCGCGGCGATCCGGCTGCTGACAGAACTGTTTCCGCGGCCGTGAGGCGGCACCTTCAACCGCCTCCATGAAGCGGCTTCGACTATCATGGTGGCCGACAAAAAGTTGGTGGACCGTGCGCTCCGCGCGCGGTGACAAGTGCGTTCGTCGGACCCGCCGCGCACGGAGTGCACGACCCACCCCTTCGGCTAAATGACTATGGCTCAGGGTAATGTTCCAGACCTGATGCTGGGCTGCTTGCAGGGTGGCCCGAGAGATTTCCAAGCCATCCAAACTTTGGCCCACGGAACACACGGAAAACACGGAAGAAGCTCAGGTTTCCGTGTATTCCGTGTGTTCCGTGGGCGACAATCTCCGCCTCTTTTCGGGTGCGGTTGCGCCACGCTGGAGCGTCAGCAGCTTCCTCACTCGTGCCATTTCTTTTCGCCGGCGGTGATGGCGAGATCGAGCCGGTCTTCTTTCCGCGGGATGGCGCAGCCGTAGGCGGACGTGTACGCGCAGTAGGGATTGTAGGTCAGGTTGAAGTCCAGCGTGTACACATGTTCTCGGTCGTCCACTTTTTCGAAGTCGAGGTAGCGTCCCACCTGATACGTCGTGTCCCCGGTCGTACGATCGGTGAACCACACCGCATGATGAAAGCCACCGCCGGGCGTCTTCATCCGGTAGACCCGCAATGTGTGGGTGCGCCCGTCCTTTTCGAGGGTGAGGAAACCGTAGATGATGCCGTCGCGCTGGCGGCCCTTGGTGTCGAGGATCGTGACCGCCTCGGGTTTTGCATAGGGCTGCAATTTGCTGCGAAAAACCCACGCGGCGGACGGCGGAAAATATTTCAACGGCGCAAACGTCACCTGGGGTTCACGCTTGAAAGGCGACTGCGGATTGTTGCGCATGGTGTCGTCCTTCTTGGCCCGCGCAGCCAGAATGGCGGCCGCGTCGAACGCCGGATTCTCCGCCGGAGCGGCGGTGCACGCAACGGACAACCAACCGGCCAATGCCAGCGTGAGCAGGTGTGAGGTGAGGACGGCGGTGGGAAGTTTCACGCGGGTTACGATGGCCCGATGGGTGCGACCCCGGAAGGAAAATCACGGACCGCCCCATGCCTTCTCGAGCGGCGAGACTAAATCGGTCAGCGCGATCGGAATTCAACCGGGCGGGGTAGCGAACATCGACCCGTGACTCTCTTCCGGCTCTCCGAAAATCCTCCTACCAATAAAATTTTTCTACCCTCCCCCAATCTGCCGGAAGTTTGGGTAGAAGAATATTGCTGGTAGGAAGGTTTTCCAGGCCGTAGCCCGGCCCGTGAGGGCCGGGACCGAAACCGGGAAAACGTGTCGCTCTATTTCACTAAACCCCCTGGCTCGACCTGGCCCGATGGAGAGCCGCGAGTTGGACCGCCAGGCCCAGTCCCATCTGGAGATAGACGCGAAAACCGCTGCGCTGCAGCTCCTCGCCGCCCTTGTTGGACTGGGTCACGCCATGCAGGAAGCCGTCGGGCGATATATACTGCTCGAGCCCTTTCACCGCGCGGTCCGCGACCGCCATTACGCTCTTCGGCGCGCAACCCAGCTCGCGCGCGAGCAGCAGTGCCGCCGCGATGCCGGCGGTGCCCGAGGTTTCCGGGCCGGTCTCGGGAAGGTGCGCGTAACAGGTCCAGAGTCCATCATCCCGTTGAAAGGATGTGACCCAACGACACATGCGCTCCAGTTCCTCGGTTGCCTCCCGGGCCTTCGCGTTGGCCTGTGTGCCTGCGATCTGCAGCACGCGACAGTGGCCGAGCATATACCACGCGATGCCGCGGGACCAGTTCGGCCCGGCATGACCCCGTTTCACTCCGCCCCAGTTGCGCTGATAAAGGATGCCTTCCCGCCACAACTGGTGCTTGCGGATGATCAAATGATCGAGCGCCGTGTTCATGGCCTTCTCGTCGCCGCGGATCCGGGCAATCTCCGCCAGACCGTAGGCCAGGGTGTAGCAACCCTCCGCGTGGGATCCATCCGAACTGTCCCGCTTCGGCACCGGCCTTGATAACATCCATTCGTAGGCGTGGCTGACGATGGGATGATTGGGGCGCCGCCGCGCCAGCGCCGGAATCATCAGGGTGGCCTCAACACTGAACCAGGTGTTGTCGGAGGGGGCGCTCCGCGGATCCTCCATCGTCATCCGGTCGCCGGAGAAAAACAGATCGAGATGTTGATCGAGGGCCAGGCCCGCGCGTCCGCTCCACGCCGGCACACTCTTCTCCAGCTCGGAAAGCCCCTCGATCACACAACCCTCGATCCAGCCAAACGGCTGGACTGACGCGAGGGAGGCCAGGCGGGCAAAGGCGGCATTCCAGATTCCGTAGTCGTCGGTCGCCAGCAGATGCGGCAGCAGATACTCGTGGCCAGTGCCGTTCACGCGCGTGCCGCCGAAGATCCACAAGGGCGTGCGGCCGTCGAGCACCCGCAGACGGATGCCCTCGCGCAGGGCGGCGGCGCCGTTCTCCGGCGACAGCAACAGTTCGAACATCTGGCAGTAACAGCCGAACTTGATGTCCATCGTACCCAGCGTCCGGCCGGACTTCGCCAGCCGCACCTCGACCTTCTTCTCCTCCCGCTCATCAAGGGCGACGGTCAGGCGAAAGCGGTCCGCCGTGACTCGACCGCTGTTCCGCCATGTCAGCACCAGGCCTTTTTCGCTGTTCGGAATCGGCACCGCCTTCCAGCCGAACGACACCCGTTTGCCGGCCGGCGGCTCGCAGGCCTCGTGAACAAATTCGGTCGCCGCGATCGGCATCCGATGTCGGTCATCGGCGCGCGCCGAACCGACCCGCCAGTCCGGCCCGGCGTTCGTCGCGGCCGCGAGGGGCGAAGGGAGCAAGCCGCTCAGGCCAGCGCCGCCGAGCACGGCTCCTTTGATGAACTTCCGACGTGCGAGATGAGGGGTCATGGGTGTGGATTGATGCGATCGCTTGTTTGGTTGCTCAAGAAATAGGCTCCGTTGTAGCCCGCCGCGTGAGCGGCGGGAGTACTGACAGTCCCTGCGCTCACGCGCAGGGCTACAAAGCCCGACGTTTTTGTAGGAGCCTGCTTGCAGGCGATTCGCGACTCGCTCCGTCGGCGAGTGCTGAAAATCGCCTGCAAGCAGGCTCCTACAGCCAGCCGATTGGGGCTCATTTTGAAACCAAGTTCGAATCAGTATCGCCCCTGCACACCAGCGACCACCTTGGGCGCGGTGCGCTGTGTTTCGGCGGGGCGGGAGGTGTAGGCGTAGTAGCGCGAGAACGCCAGGGCGTTGAACACATTGTCGATATCGCAGAAGAGGCTCAGTTTTTTCGAGAGCGTGTATTTGGTTCGGAGGCTGATCGTCGTCTTGGGATTTTCGTACAAGAGCTGCGCGGCGCTGCTGGCAACCGAGACGAGATGCCGGCCGCGCCAGTTGCCCTGCAGGCTGACCGTCCAGCGTCCGCCGTTGTAGTTGAGCATGACATTGCCGGTCTTCGGGATGAAACCCGCCACCTGAGTCGTGGCCGCCCCGGCTCCATAGTCGCCCTTGGTTTCGACCTGCGTGTAATTCATGCCCAGCCCGAACCCGCGCCAGAGGCCAGGCAGAAAGGTGAATTGCTGCTGGTAGTTCAACTCGATGCCACGATAGCGGGCGAACCCGCCGTTGGCAGAGGTGATGATATTGAAGCCTTCATACTGCCCGTCGTATCCATTGGCCGGTCCCGTGCCCACGAAGCGGGATTGGTCCTGGTAAATGAAGTTCGAGATTTCCTTCAGAAAGACGCCGGCGGAGAAGAGTCCGACGGGCTCGAAGTAATATTCGAGCGTGAAGTCGAAGTTGTCGGCATACTGCGGCTTGAGGCTGGGATCGTTGATCCGGAGGGTGCGCGCATCGTAGTCGGCGTTGATCTCAGGAATGATTGATCCGAACGGCGGGCGGCCAATGCCGTTGGAATAACTCAGCCGGGCGGTGACGCCCATGCGGGTGTCGTACTTGAAATGCACGCTGGGAAATACGTTGCGATAATCCCCTTCGCTGGTGACGCGACCGCCGTACTGGGCGTTGGCCCGGCGAATGGTTTCCGCATCGGTCAGGGGTCCCACCCAGGCGGCGCGCCGGAGCCTTTCCTGCGGGGTCAGCTCCGTCAGCGGACCTTCGCCCTCGGTCTGAGTTTCCTCGACGCGGAGGCCGGCCAGGATCCCCAGGTGTCCGACTCGCGCCCGGCCCATGACATACCCGGCGCGAATGACCTCGGTGACGTTGCGCTTGTTTTGCAGCGCCTGGGTCACCTTGAAATTGATGTCCTCCTGCCACACCTGTGGATGCAGGGCGGGGTCCTTGGCGATCAGATACGGATCCATCCACGGGGGCTGGCGATAATCGCCTTGGGCTTTCGGGGCCCACTTGCCGGGCTGTTCGAGAAACTGGCTGATCGCCGCGCCCCCCAGGTACGTGTAGCGCCGGCTGTCATAGGCGATGTCCCGATCTTCGCGCCGGTAGGATAGGCCGGCCTTGACGGAGGCCGGAACGGGGACGGTGAACTGCCGGTTGATATTGAATCGCGCGGAGATGTTCCGATCCATGCCGGTGCGATTTGGCTGGGTCAGAAGCAGGCTGCGATAGTTGCCGAGATCGTAGATATCGGGGCCGGCCGTTTGGGTGATCGTCGGCCATTCCAGGCTGCGGCTCCGGTCCACCTTCCAGCCGACATTCGCGAGGCTGGCCGAGATCGTGCCCTTGGGAGAGCCGTCATATTTCCGGCCGGAGTCGTGGTTGTCGTAGTAGGTTCTCGATTCCGACCAACTGGCGCCGTAGTCGATCTGCAGCCGGTCAAAGCGATGCGTCACGGAGGGCGTGAGTTGCACCGTGGCGCCGGACTTGTCGACCGTCGTGATGGAAAACGCGCTGGTGGAGTTCGCGGCCGCGATCACCTCGGTCATGGTCTCGGTATATCCGGGCATGATCCGGCCGGTTCCGGTCGGGACGCCGGCGGCATTCAGGGTCGCGACGCTTTGAGCGGTCGCCAGGGTCAACGTGCGCGTGTCGCTGTTCTCGTGGAACCAGTTGTACACCGAGTTCAGCGTCAGGATCGAATTCGGCCCCAGCTTGTAATCGAGCTTAACTCCGGTGGCGAGGCGGGTGCGCGGGGCGCCATTGAGTCGTGGCAAAACCGTGCGGTAGACATACGCCGGCTGATCGAGGGTGTTCTGGTAGTTCATCAACGCGGCCCGGTTCTTCGAGCCGGGTTGGGAGTGCCACGTGCCCGTGACCAGAATGCCGAGGTTTTTCTTCGCTCCGACCACGTTGGCGTAAGTGAAGTTGAGCGACGGGCCGATGCCCTCGATCGGCTCCTTGGTCCAGTGATCGGAGACGCTCTTGTACTTCGTGGGGCGCCAGACTGCGCCAACGGTAAAGGAAAAATACTTGGGATCGGCGCGATCGAAGGCGCTCTTCGTGACCATGTTCACGTTGCCGCCGACGGAGTCCGCCGGCATGTCCGGAGTCGCCGCCTTG
>JBIJCX010000147.1:0-19264 GCA_044344465.1 Opitutaceae bacterium | reverse complement strand
TTTCTATTTCTGGGCCCGACGGGAGTCGGCAAGACCGAGCTCGCGAAGACCCTGGCCGAGACGCTGTTCGACACGGAGGCCGCGATGGTGCGGATCGATATGTCCGAATACATGGAGAAGCACAGCGTCGCGCGGCTGATCGGTGCGCCGCCGGGTTATGTCGGCTACGACGAGGGCGGGCAACTGACCGAGGCCGTGCGCCGCAAACCCTATGCCGTGATCCTCTTCGACGAAGTCGAGAAGGCGCATCCCGACGTGTTCAACGTGCTGCTCCAGGTGCTCGATGACGGGCGCATCACCGACGCGCAGGGGCGTACGGTGGATTTTAAGAACACGGTCATCATCATGACGTCGAACATTGGCTCGCCCCACCTGCTCGAGGGCGTGACGGGTGATACGATTCCGGAAAGCGTGCGCGAGAGCGTGATGATGGAGCTGCGCCGGACGTTCCGGCCGGAATTTCTCAACCGCATCGACGAGACGATCCTCTTCAAGCCGCTCACGCTCGAGGAGATCACGAGCATCGTGGATCTGCTGTTGGCGGACCTGAACAAGCGCCTGGCCGATCGCCGCGTGACCGTGGTGCTCGACCAGAAGGCGAAGGAGTGGGCCGCCGAGAAAGGCTACGATCCGGTCTTCGGCGCGCGGCCGCTGAAGCGCTTCCTGCAACGCGGCATCGAGACGAAGCTCGCCCGGGCGCTGATCAGCGGCGAAGTGGCCGAGGACAGCGTGGTGACTTTTCACGTGAAGGGCGACGCGCTGGTGATGAAGTGAGGCGGTCGGGCACCCAACGGCGAAGTAAGCGCGGCGGAGCACGCGCCGACGACGTCAGGGCGGCGGTAAAGGACGCGGCGAGGGCGCCGCATCCCCACTTTATGCCCAGGACGCGGGGTCGGTGAGCCCCTGCGTTTGCATCCACTGCAAGTAGGTAGTCGCGCAGGCATCGAGGTTCTCGCAGGAGCCGCCGCCTCGCAGGGGTGAGCACATCTCGTAGACCGCAGTACCGTTGAAACCGCCGTCCCGAAGCCCCCTGAAGAAAGCCGGGTAGTCGATGAAGCCCGTGCCAAACGGCACCGCCCGCACCCAGTCCACCGGTTGCCGCTCGTAGTTAACCAGGTCCGGGTGGTAGCGGTGGCGCGGCACCTTGATGTAGTCCGCATTCGACGTGATGATCGTATGCGGCGCCGCTAGCTTCGCCGCGTCATACAACGACTCGCCACGCAGCGCAGGCGACCACGCGTCGAAGCCGAGCTTGCAGTTGGGCCGGTCAATTTCGGCGAGCAACTCCAACAGCGTTTCCGTGTGCAGTCCAATGTCATGGTGATTTTGAATGGCCAGCGTGACTCCATGCGCGGCCGCGCGCTCGCACATTTCGCGAATCGTCGTGACACAGCGCATCCACTGGGCCGGCAGATCCCGGCCATCGCCCTCGTACGCGGTGAAGATGCGCACCACCGATGCGCCGAGTAATGCGCCGATGCGCGCGAGTGATTCGACGTAGGCAATCTGAAATTCGATAAGCGGAACTTCACCGCCGACCGAGGAAGGTTGCGCGAAATTCGTGTAGCCGCCCAGCGCATCGCAACGCACCCCGGCTCCGGCCAGGGCCTCCTGCAGGGAATTCACAAAATCCGCACTCGCATCCAGTGGGGAAAGATGCGGTCGCTTGGCGGCAATCATGATCGACGGGAAGCCGAGCTTCCCGGCGTGTTTGATGAAGTCGGTCAGTCCCAGGGTGGACTGCCCCCAGAAGCCGGCGTAGCTGACGGAATGTAGACTTGGTTTCATGAGTGAATCAGAACCGACAGAAAATCGCGATGGGGACACTTCACACGTGATCATGAATCCGCTTCGCTCTACACCGCATCAGGAACCACATACGGTTGGCGGTAAACCCGGGTCAGCATGGCGTCCGCCTCGCGATCGTTGGCGAATTTCCCGGCAGCGGCGTCAAACTTCAGGCTCCGTCCGAGACGATAAGAGATATTGGCCAGGGCCGGGAGCGCCGATGAATAGAAACCGTCGGTGAGCGGGCAGTGAAGGGTCCCATCTTTCCCGGAACGAATTGCATCGATGAAATTGGCATGATGACTTACTTCACCGGATGCGTTTTGCTTGCTCTTGTCCTGATCGTCCGAGCCTTTGAATGGCGCCGTTTCCCTTTTGCGAAACGCTTTCCAGAGGCCGGTGCCGGCCGCCAGTTCCATGTATCCTTCAGTGCCGTAAAACATGTGCCCAATATAGGCGCGTTCATCGTTGAGAACGAAACTGGCTTCGCCGTTAGTAAACCGGCCCCGGGTGGCAAACTCCATGATCTTGCCGTCGCGGTATTTGAACAGGCAGGTATGGGTATTCGGAGTTTCCTGCGCACATTCTTTTGGGTCGATGCCATACACACCACCGGTGGAGAAAATCGAAACCGGGAGTTCGTTCTGATTGAGTCCCCAGCGGAGAATTTCCATTTCGTTGACGCCCTGGTTGCCGGTGTCACCACTGCCGGTATCCCAGAACCAGTGCCAATTGTAGTGACTGCGTTTTTCATTATACGGCCGCCATGGAGCCGGTCCCAACCAAAGGTCGTAGTGCAGGGAGGAGGGTGGGGCGCTGTCTTGCGCGATACCAAAGGAATCACGTGGTTTATAGCAAAGACCACGGGCCATATAGACGTCGCCGATGCCTCCAGCGTGGAGGAAACTAATCGCCTCCCTGATATTGACGATCGAACGGTTCTGCGATCCGACCTGCACTCGGACGTCATACTTGCGGGCGGCCTCAAGCATTTTTCTCCCCTCGAAAACATTGTGGCAGGCGGGCTTTTCGACGTAAACATGCTTCCCGGCCTGGCAGGCCCAGATGGTTCCCAGCGCATGCCAGTGGTTGGGGGTGGCAAAAGATACGGCATGAATGTCGGGGTTTTCGAAAACTTTCCGCATGTCCCATTCGGTGGTCGGTTTTACCCCGGTTCGGTCGCTGACGGTTTTCGACTTTGCGGCAAAGAACTGTTCGTCAGCATCGCAGAGGGTGATCAACCGGACATTATGGCTATCTTTCAACGCGCAGTAGTTTCTGATGTGCGCGTGGCCCCGACCACGGATACCAATCACCGCAACATTGATGCGCTCATTGGCGCCGATGACCCGGCCGGGTGAGGGGGCCTGATTTTGACCATACACCGGCGTTTTGAAACTGTTCGTTGCGCCGATGGCGACCGCTGCGGTCGCAGCTCTTTTGATAAACGTCCGGCGTGTTTCGTCGTCCGGGATGTTGGAAATCGGGCTGGTTTTCATGGCTGTTGCGGAACCTCAGGGGTCATTCACCCGGGAGCAACAGGAACCATGGCGCTTTTTCAGGCACTTGACTGCAAATGCTCTTCGCCATCCGGCGCGGTTGCGGAGGCTTTCCGGACGGCCGAATTTGGCGATCGTCCAAGCGCTAATGAATTGGACATCTCATCCAGAGCCGCTAACGGGTCTTTCCCGATGGCCGAGGACTTGCCGCGCACCTTTAGCCTTCCCACTCCCGATCGTCCGCATTGGCGGACACCCGGCCTGGCGGTGGGAGACCACGATCTCCAGTATCTGGCCTGGGGCGAGCGGCGGTATGGCGAAACTCCGATGCCCTGCGCTCGTCACTATGGCTGGGTGTATGCGGTGGTTGAACGGGGCGCGCCCACCCTCGTGACTCCAACCGCGCGGTATCGGCTCGCACCCCGCTGTGCGCTGGTGCTGGGGCCGGACTTCGGCTTTGGCTGGAGTGACACGGGTCGGCGGTCCTGCCGCATCGTCCTCTGGATGTGGCGTTGCCCGGCCACTCCCCTCCTGCCCGCCGCGCAGCTCGATTTCTTCCAGCAGACGGTCGTCGATGCCGCGACCCTGGCGCGTCTCCAGCTCGTACACTCCCTTTGTCGGGAACAGGTGCAATCGGCGGATCGCGCGACGCCCGCCGCGCTGGCGGGGCTGCACCAGGTGCTCGAAGCGACGATGGTGCGGACCGCAACCGAGTCGGAGCCTGACCATCAACGGACCACGCGGCTCGAATTCGCGGTGCGCTGGATGGAATCGCATTTCGACAGCCGGCAGCCCGTCGCCCGGCTGGCGGACTATCTGGGCGTTTCCGCGTCGACATTGCGTCGACTGTTCAAGGGGCAGTTCGGCTGCAGCCCGGACGAACACTTTCTCCGTCTCAAGATGGCGCTGGCAAAACGGGAACTCGCAGCCGGCGCGCCAGTGAAGGCAGTCGCCTTCCGGCTCGGCTACAAGCATCCCGGGGATTTGTCGCGAGCGTTCCGGCGCCACGTCGGTGCCTCGCCGACCGCTGCGATCCTGTCGCAGGCGGACGCGGCGGGGCGCATCATGTTGTCGCGGCTGCGCGAGCGATGAGGAGGCCGAGGACTGGGTCAGGTTGAAATAATTGTGGTCGGTGGGGATGCGCGGCGCGCTGCGGGATGGCGTTGGACAAGGGCGCGCATCCCATTCCGACAAATCTCTTGTTTACTCCGGCGGGCGGGGTAGTTTGCCCGCATGAGCACGCGGCAAGAAATCGAAGCCGCGATACCCAAGTTGTCGCCGCCGGAAATCGTGCGCTTACAGGCCTGGCTCGATGACTATTGCGAGGATCACCTCGAACTCACCGACGAGGTGAAGGCCGCTTTGGATGAAGCCCGGCAAGACATCGAGCAGGGTCGCAGCCGCACGCGCCAGCCGGCTTGAGAAATTTCCCCGTGGCCAGTGCCCTGCAAATCTGGCCACAGGTATTCTGCCGGCCGGCTCTATTTGCTCTACGTCGGCAACCGCCGCGAAATCTACAAGCGGATTTGAAGAACCGTGAGGCCGGCGAGCCGCGCCGGATCAAAGATCGTAAGCTGGCTCGGTAGGATAGTTTTTTAAACGGACTCGCCCACGCTGAAGTGCGGCGTTGCCGCCTGGCGGCGGGGCGTCATGCTGCCGGCCGATGCCGAAGCTTTTCATCATCGCGGGTCCGAATGGCGCAGGGAAGACGACCTATGTGCGGCGTCTTCTGCCGCAGGAGATGCGCTGTCGTGAGTTCGTGAACGCCGACTTGATTGCCGCGGGGCTTTCGCCGTTTGCGCCCGACCGGGTGGCCTTTGAGGCGGGGCGCATCATGCTGACGCGGCTCCGCGAATTGGCGAGGCGCCGGGAGGATTTTGCGTTCGAGACCACGCTCTCGGGACGTGCGTATGTGCCATTCCTGCGCGACCTGCGGGTCGCTGGCTATCGCATCCGGCTCGATTTTCTTTGGATTCCCGATCTCGGGATTACACGCGAACGGGTGAGCGAGCGCGTTATGAAGGGAGGGCACGACATTCCCGAGGCCGTGCAGCGGCGGCGGTTTCACCTGGGCATCTGTAATCTGGCGGAACTCTACCGTCCGCTGCTCGATCACTGGCGGCTCTACGACAACACCGGCCGCCAGCCGCGTCCGGTGGCGGAGGAAAAGGATGGCGTGCTGGCAGTGGGCGATGCCGCACGACTTGCCTTCATCGAGCAAAGCGCCACAGTCCGCTTCATGCCGAACGCCCCTGCCACCGCGGTCGAAGAACCGCTGATGATGACGCCGGACGAGGAAAGCCGCCGTTCGCTGCGCGCCATGCGGAAGGCCTTCGCCGACGTCGTGCTCGAAAACAAGGCGTTCGGCCTGCCGGTCATCCAATGGCGCGTGGGCCGCGGCATGGTAAAAGTGCCGGCGGTGCAACTTGAACCGCTCGCGCGGCGCATTCTCGAGGTTGACGGCGACCCCTTGCCCGAGGCCGAGGAGCGCGCGTTGCTCGCCGGATTGACCGTGTAGCGCGGAGTGGGCCTTCTGCCCGCCGGCGGGCGGGAGCAGTTGCCCTCAAGCCTGGTTCGGGCAAGACACCGCTTCGGCGGCAGCCGGGTCCGGCGACGGGACAACCTGCCGCGGGGGATCCTCGCGTTCGACCATGCGGACGTAAAAGAACACTCCGGCGCTGAGCAGGGCGGCGAAAAGACACCGGCGGTGGCCGGGGTGAAGGGCGGGAGTCTCCGAAAACGGGATACGACGGCGGTTATTTCTTCCCGGCGGCCGGCGCGGCCGGCATGGCGGGCGGAAACAGGGAATACATCACCGGAGCTGGTTGGTGAAGTCCACGAGCAGGATGGAGTTCTTGATTTCCATGCCGACGAGGGCGATGAAGCCGATGGAGCCGGTGAACGAGAGCGAGTAACCGGTGAGCCACAGCCCGGTCATGCCGCCGCTGAGGCCGAGCGGGACGACGGAGGCGACGATGAGGGTGCCGCGGAAGCTTTTGAACTCGAGGACGAGAATGGCGAAGATGCCAAACGCGGCCACCAGGAGCACATTGCCGAGGCCGCCGAAGCTTTCGGCCTGGCTCTCGACCTCGCCGGCGAAGGCCCAGCGAATCCCGGGCGGCCATTTGAGGGCGCGATGTCGCCGGCGACGGCGGCGGTGACCTTGCCGACATTGAGGCCCGCGCGCACCCAGGAGGTGACGATGCTGGAGCGCTCGCGGTTGAAGCGCTCGATGATGGGTGGCACCGAGATGAACTCGAGGCGGGCCATCTGGTCGATGGGCACGTAGTTCCCGGTCACGGAGGGCACGAGGATCTTGCGCCAGTTCTCGAGGGTCGCGCGGAGCTTTCGAATGTCGTCGAGTTCCTTGATGTTGTCCTCGAGGGGCCGGACGACGAGGCGCTCGATCTCGACGGCGCTCGCGCCGGGAAACACCGCGACCACGACGGTGGTGGGAATCTTGAGCGACGGATCCTCGCGGCGCGGGATCGAGAGGAAGGCGCTCAGGTCGAGCGCGACGATGCAGAAAAAGACGACGTACGTGAACCGGTTGTTCCGCAGGGCAAATTCCGTCAGATTCATCGGCGGACCGCCGTTCAGTCGGTAACGTTCACGGCCGTGCCGTCACCGAGAAACTGGCCGCCGGCCACCACGACGCGGGCACCGGGCGGGAGCGCGGTGCGGAGGTAGGCGCGCTCACCGTCCACCTGCTCGACGTCGACCGCCAGGCTTTTGACCGTCTTCCCGCCGGCATCGAGGAGGAAGACGGAGGCGACGGCGCCGCGGCCTTCGCGCAGGGCGGCAATGGGCACGGCGGCGCGGGGCGCGACCGCGGGTGGCGTTATGACGAGCGAGACCACAAGGCCGGAGCGCGCCGCGGGCAGCGGCGAATCGAGGAGAATCTCAACGGGGACGGTGCGGGTGGCGGCCTCGGCGGCCTCGGCGATCTGGGTGATTTTGCCCGCGACCTTGTGCCCGGCCTGATCGGAAATTTCGGCGCGGGTGCCGATGCCGATGCGCGCGAGATCGCGCCCGGCGATGCCGGCCCGGGCGATCCAGCCGTCGCCCTCGCCGGCGAACGCGAGGACGGGGCGGCCGGCGCCGACGATTTCGTTGGGCTCGGCGAGGCGGCGGAGCACGAAGCCGTCCGCGGGTGCGGTGATGACGGCATGGCGGCGATTGAACTCGGCGGCGCGGAGCGCGGCCTCGGCCTGTTCGACGCCGGTGCGGGCGTCCTGGAGATTCTCAAGGGTGGCGACGCGTTCGGCCTGGAGCTTTTCGACGCGGGCGAGATCGCGTTTCGCCTTTTCGCCGACGGAGCGGGCTTGGGCGAGCTGGGCGTCGACCGGGTCGGCCTGGAGGCGCGCGAGTTCCTGGCCGCGCGTCACGCGGTCGCCGGCGCGGACGCGCACTTCGGCGAGGACGCCGGCGAGCGGAAAGGAAAGATCGGCCTCGGTCTGGCGCGCAAGGAGGCCGGCGACGCGCACGACGGGCGAGGCGGTGGAGGACTCCACGGGGGCAACGCGGACGTTGACGACGCGGGCGGCGATGGGAGCGGCGGCGGCGGGTTCGCCGCGTTTGCAGCCGGCGGCGAGCACAAGGCCCGCGAGGGCGAGGAGGGGCAGCGGAGAGGAGCGCATGGAAAATCAGTCGAGGGGGGTGGCGGCGAGAGCGCGGTCGATCCGCGCGGCGGCGAGGAAAAGACGCTGGCGCGTGAGCTCGAGGTTGAGCCGCGCGGCGGTGAGGGTCTGGCGCGCGTCGAGGAAGGCGAGCTGGTTGGCGAGACCCTCGCGGTCGCGGGCCGAGACGATTTCGAAGGCCCGGGCGGCGGCGGCGGTGCGGCGATCGGCGGCGGGAAAGGCCGACCGGGCGGCGGCGAGCTCGCTCGCGGCGGCCCGGAATTCGACGGCGAGCTGTTCGCGGACGGACTCGATCCGGAGCTCGATTTTGCGGCGCTGGGAGCGGGCGACCTCGATCTCGCTCGCGCGCTGGCGGCCATCCCAGAGGTTGAACTCGCCCACGATCGAGGCCTGCACGTAGTTGGCGCCGGAGCCGACGCGGTATCCGGAGCCCTGGATGCCGCCGTCGGCCACGAAGGAGAAGGTCGGACGGGTGCGGGCGCGGATGGCGGCCTCGGCCTCCGCGGCCTCGGTGGCGGCGGCGCGGAGCGCGGCGAGTTCTTCGCGGGACTCGGGCACGACGGCGGCACCGGCGTCGGCGGCGAGGAGCGCGGCGGTGAGCGTGGCGAGTTCCTCGGCCGGAGGCACGTCCACGGCGGCATCGAGCGGGCGGTGGAGGAGGGCGTTGAACATCGCCAGCGCGGTGGTCCGGTCGCGCAAGGCGTCGGCGAGTTGCTGCCGCACGGCGAGGTCGTCGGCCTCGGCGCGGAGGACGCGATCCTCGGTCGCCTTGTCGGCGGCATAGAGGACGCGGGCGGTGCGGAGGGCCTCGGCGGTGAGGTCGGTGGCGCCGGCGAGAATCTGTTCGGCGGATTGCGCGCGGAGCACGGTGTGGTAGGCGGTGAGGACGCCAAGGCGAAGCTCGCGGCGGATGGCGGCGTGCTGCGCGGTGGCGACGGCGACCGCGGACTGGCGGGAGGAGGTCCAGCGCGTGAGCTCGGCGTTGAAGAGAGGCGCGCTCAGACGGAGGCGCGTGTCCTGCTCGCGCTCGCGGAGGAGCGGGATGGCCAGGTTGTCCACGACGGGGAAGGACGGCGGTCGGCCCTGGGCGGTGAGCAGGTTGTTCAGCGTGCTGTAAACCGGATTGATGAGATCGCCCGAGGGCACGTCGATGGTGCGGCCGCCGTCCGCGCGCGTGTAACGGGCGAGGAAGTCGAGCCGCGGCTGGCGCGCGCCACGGGTCGCCGCGAGGCGCGCGTGGGCGGAGCCGACGTCGAGCGCCTGCGATTGCAGCGCGAGGTTGTCGGCGAAGGCCTGGCGCACGTAACGTTCTGCGGCGGCGGGGGCGGGCCAGGAGGCGGCGGCAGCGGGGGCGGCGGCAACCGGGAATGCACCCAACGAAACGACGACAATTGCGACGAGAAGCTGGCGGGTACAGCGCATGGAAATGGGTGCTGGTAACGGCCGGGAAGTGTCAACGCATTTGTCGGTTGGCAAAGGCGGGCGGGCGGGCGGGGTGCGGCTCAATTTTTTGCCCCTGTTGTCCGTGGTGGGCGGGCACGTCCCCGTGCCCGCATTCGAAGTGCGATCGAACGGGCTAGACATGCGGGCACGGGGACGGGCCCGCCCACCCAAGGAGATTCCTCCCGCGCGGGAAATTGTATTGTGCGGCCCGGTGGGCGCTGCTCACTAGCGGCTCGTGCCTGCCCCCAAGTTCGAAGTTTTCCGCGATCTGCCCGACACCACGGTGGCGGAAATCATCGCGCTGCTCCCCTCGCGGAGCTACCAGGCGGGAGAGGTGCTGCTGCGCGAGAACGAGCCGAACACGCGCGTCTTTCTCGTGGAGCGCGGCGAACTGGAGGTGTGGAAGGGCGAACCGCACACGCCTCAAGGGGTGCGGCTCACGACGCTGCTGGCCGGGCACTGCTTTGGCGAGATGTCGGCGATCAACGGCGCACCCGTGACGGCGTGCATCGTGGCGGCGACGCCGGTGACGGTGCGGAGCATGGGCCTGGCGGAGGTGCCGGGTGAATACACGCCGCGCGAGCAGGTGACGCTCAACCTCGCGCGCACGCTGGTGGTGCGGCTCTCCAAGGCCACGGAGACGCTGCAGGCGAAGCACGAAGCCGAGATCAAGGCGATGAAGGTGGTGGCGTCGGCCTCGGCGTTTCTCACGCGGATTCTGACCGCGCTGTCGTTCTACATGTTTTCGCTGCCCGGAATCGTGCTCCTCACGCCGCTGCTGCCGACGAACAGCCTGGTGTCGTTCTTCTTCATCGCGGCGTTTTCCTGGCTGGTCGTGAACTACATGAAGGGGCGCGGCGAGATTGTCCGGGAGCACTTCTGCATGACGTTCGAACGGTGGCCGCGGCAGGTTTGGCGCGGTCTGCTGTGGGCGCTGCCGCTGATGGGCGTGTATGTCGTGATCAAGCTGCTGATCATGCGGGCGCACCCGGGGGCGTATCAGTTCTGGAATCCGGTGGCGGCGTTTCCGCGCGGCCGGCCGCCGGGCCTGGCGTTGTGGGCGACGTTTGCCTCCGTCTATGCGATCCTGAGTTTCGCGCAGGAGTTCATCCGCTGCGCGGTGCAGGGCACGCTGGACATGGTGAACCCGAAGCAGACGGCGGGGAAGCACTGGGTGTCGATCTTCGTGGCGGACGTGGTGTTCACCTCGATGCACATGCACCTGGGCGGATTGTTTGCGGTCCAGGCGTTCGTCGCGGGCATGTTCTTTGGCTACGCGTTCTGGCGCGAGCGATCGTATCTGGCCGTGGCGGTCGCGCATGCCACGGTGGGGGTATGGGCGGTGTTTGTTGTCGGCGTGCCGAAGTGAGGCGCGACGGACCAGGGCAGTGCCAATGTCGTTCTCGTTCCTGGTAATCTTTCTCTTTCCTCTTTCTCTTAATCTTTCTCTTCCGGGCCGAATCCCTGACGAAAGAGAAAGATAAAGAGGAAAGAGAAAGATCGGCAAATCGACTTTGACCCTGCCCTGCGCGACGGACGGCGCCAAAGGGGAAATTGTATTGTGCACCGCGACGGGCGCTATTTTCTCGCGGCGCATGGCCACCCCCAGGTTTGAAGTTTTCCGCGATCTGCCCGACGCCACCGCGGAGAAAATCATCTCCGTGCTCCCGTCGCAGAACTATCAGACCGGGGACGTGCTGCTGCGCGAGAACCAGCCGAACACGCGGGTCCACCTGGTCGAGCGCGGCGAACTGGAGGTCTGGAAGGGCGATCCGCACACGCCTCACGGCGTGCTGCTCATGACGCTCAAGCCCGGCAACTGCTTCGGCGAGATGTCGGCGATCAACGGCGCCCCTGCGACGGCGTGCATCGTCGCGGCGACGCCGGCGACGGTGCGCAGCATGGGCCTGGATGACCTGCCCACCGAGGGCGACGTGCGCGAGCAGGTGACGCTCAACCTGGCGCGGACGCTGGTGGACCGGCTCTCGAATTCCACCGCATCGCTGCAGGCGAAACACGCTTCGGAGCTCAAGGCGATGCAGGTGGTGGCGTCGGCGTCGGCCTTTCTCACGCGCATCCTGATCGCGCTGTCGTTCTACATGTTTTCGCTGCCGGGGATCGCGTTCCTCACGCCGCTGCTGCCGTCGAACAGCCTGGTGTCGTTCTTCATCATCGCGGCGTTTTTATGGCTGGCGGTGAATTACATGAAGGGGCGCCGCGAAATCGTGCGGGACTACTTCTGCATGACGCTCGACCGGTGGCCGCGGCAGATCGGGCGCGGGCTGGTGTGGGCCGTGCCGCTGCTGGGCGTCTACGTGGTGGTCAAGCTGCTGATCATGCGGGCGCACCCGGGGGAGTACAGGTTTTGGGATCCGATGTCCGCCTTTTCGCGCGATCACCCGCCGGGTTTCCCGTTGTGGGCGACCTACGCCGCGGTGTACGCCTTCCTGAGCTTTGCGCAGGAGTTCATCCGCTGCGCGGTGCAGGGCACCCTCGACATGGTGAACCCGAAGCACACGGTCAGTAAGCACTGGATGTCCATCGTGGTCGCGGACGTCGTGTTCACGTCGATTCACATGCACCTGGGCGGGTTGTTTGCGCTGCAGGCGGCGATTGGCGGCCTCTTCTTCGGCTGTGTGTTCTGGCGCGAGCGGTCGTATCTGGCGGCCGCGGTGGCGCACGCGGCGGTGGGGGTGTGGGCCGTGTTCATCGTGGGCGTGCCGGCGAGCTGAGCCCGGGCCGGCGCGATTCCGTCGGAAGAGCGAGCTGGCCCGCGATAGCAGACCGCTGCTTTTCGTCTCCCATCTGGCAGAGCAGCCAATAATGGGCTCGGGTCAATTGTGCGGATTTCCGCACAATTGGAAAACAGCGGAAGAACTGAACCCATTCGTGCCGTGCGCGCTTGCTGACTACGGTGTCGGCGGAAAGCTGGGCAAAGGTTTCTGTTCGTCCGGCAGGGTGGCGGCGAAACGCGACCACACGTCGGCGACGTGTTCGTCCAGGCGGGCGGCGGTCCAGTCCGTGGTGGGAATCGGATCGAGGATCCGCACGTCGACGCGCGCGGGAAACGTGAGCGCGGCGCCCTTGGGCCAGCAGCGATGCGCGCCGCTGACGACGATGGGGACGACGGGCAGGCGCGTCGCGAGGGCGACGTGAGCGAAGCCCCGCTTGAAGGGCTGGAGCCGCCCATCCACCGAGCGCGTGCCTTCCGGCCAGATCAGGACGCCGAAGCCGTGGCTTTGCATGAGGCCGACGATCGTGCGCAACGCGGCGACGGCGGCACGGCGGTCGTCGCGGTCCACGAGCACGTTGCCCGAGATGGCGTAGAGCTGGCCGAAGAACGGGACATAAACCGTCTCCTTCTTCGCCGTGCCGATCGTGCCCAACGGTGCGGCCCAGATGCCGAGGAAGATGTCGAGATACGACGTGTGGTTCGAGACATAGATGGCCGGATGAAGCGCATTCATTCGCGCCGGGATTCCGGCCGGCAGCGTGGCCCCGGCGAACCACACCATCACGCGGCCGGTGAGGTGGCTGTAGACGTTGAACGCGCAAATGCGGCGCGACCGGCTCGGCAGCAACACGAGAAAAACGGGCACAAAGCAAAACGTGACGAGGCCGAGAAACGTCCAGCTGACCACGAGGCGCAGGACACTTCCGACGATGGCGAGGGCGCGGTTCATGACCGGGAGGTCGCGGCGACGGGGAAGTGAGAATTTTCAGACCGGGTCATGACGCGAATCGCGAACTGAGGGTGGCTACACCGGTCAGCCTGTCGAGGAAAGCCTCCGTACCACTCGCGATTCGGGGATACATCCATCTGATCGACCCTTCATCAACTCATGCGCGCCCCGTTCGGTCACGGCGGGTTAATGATCCTGAGGATAAACTCGAACGTCCGTAGGAACGCCTTCGACGAAAGGAAAAACGAAGCGGCGGCCCCAAGAGCACAACAACCGATGACAACAAAGAAATCAACTCGTCAACCGGTGTCGCCAGTAATTCGGCTCCCGCTTGACAGGTGCGACCGCGATGATCCAGACGCGGTCCGGCTCGTCGATGTAGAGCAGCGCATAGGGGAACTCCGGCAGCAGGTGGCGCCGCACCGGGGGATCGATCTGGCGGAAGCGTCGCGGGTGTGCGCATACCGCCGCGATTACCTGCTCGACTTCGTCGTAAAAGCGCCCGCTCAGTTCCGGACCGAGGCCGGAGTAATAGCACAGTGCGTTGGTAAACTCCGCATCGGCCTCGCGATGAAAACGGTAGGGCTTCACCGGCCCACGAGTTTGCGCGCCCGCGCCATCACTTCTTCGCCGTCAATGCCGGGCTCGCGACCGCTGCGGATGTCCTCCACTCGTCGGTGGACTACTTCGCGCCAGGCCGGACTGAGCGGTTCATCGGCGACCCCGTACTTGGCAAGCATGATGCGGTCCACCAGTTCGGCGACGGTGTCGTGGGGCAACTGGCGCGCTTCCTCTACGATTTGGTCGAGTGTCAGGGACATGGTCGGAAACGTAGGCGGTACCGCTCGCATTTCAACCCTCGCGTCCACTGGGATGGCATTTCGAACGGCCGGAGCGCAGCGCCGACGCGCCGCTCCAAAACGCCGTGACGGCTCCCCTCTTTCCGGCCCTTGTGAGCACGAGCGAACGGCTCACTTTCCTGCTGTTGGCCAATCGGCCAAAACCTCGTGCCCCTTTATCTGAGCTTTGCGAAAAGCAGCCCGCACACGCTCAAAGCTCTTCAGATCGAGGTATCTGATTTCCGGGCGCTCCGATTCAAAGAGGAACTCCACCACATAAGGCGACTTGGTTTCGTGCAATCCGCGCAGCAGAGACTCCATTTTGGTGAAGGCGTCTGCCGTCAAAGCGAACTTCGGCGCAGCGGCAAAAAGTAGCTTCCAAAAATCATCGTGATCTTCGCCCGCTACGAAGTCCGGAGTGATTTTTGCCGCAAACCAAGCGGCTGCCGAAATGTGTGCCCTGGGCATTCCTTCATACCTTAGGAGTATCATAACGGACTTTCTCTCGCTCGCAGGCTGGGCAACGCAGCTACTCACAGTCAGCGCAGCAACGAACAGGGCGACGATAATTCTGATGTTCATGGCTTGAGCGTCGGAGTGATGAGGCAGGTCTCGATGGGGTCAGGCCGCAAAATGTTAATTTTCAATACTGACCGACGGTGTCCGTAGGGTTCAAATTAACATTTTGCCGCCTGACCCCATGGTTCGGCGTCGCGCGAACCCTTCCGCCGTTTGTCACCGTTCACCACTTGACCCCTTCGGGATCGCTTCAAAGCTCAACCGCGCAGCAGGCGCTCGACCCAGTAGCCCGGCCGCCGCTTGAAGTGCGCGAAAGCGAGAATCAGTACGTGATCCGGTTCCTCGATGTAGATCACCGCATAGGGAAAACGGGGGCCAAAGTGCCGTCGCGCCTCCGCCGAGAAGAGCCGGTAAACGCCCGGGTGCGTGCAGACTTCCTGGACCAACCGGTCCATTTCGGCGGCAAAGCGGCCCGCCAGCGCCCAGCTCTCGCGTTCGTAATACTCGGCCGCCGACAGCAGATCGACCTTCGCCTGGGGATGCAGCCGGAAGGGCTTCACGAAGCGTAACGGCGGCGCAACTCCGCCATCACCGGTTCGCCCGGGATGGCCTGCACCTTGCCGCTGCGGATGTCCTCCAGCCGGCGCTGGATTTCGGCCGCCCAGAGCTGGTCGATTTCCGGATCGGGACCGACTTGCGCCAGCCGCCCTTCATACCATTCGGCAAACTCCTCCCGGTCGCGGGCCGACAGTTTTTCGAACGCGGTTTCGATTTCGACGAGTGTGCTCATGTCGGCAACGATGCTGCACCCGGCGTCGACGGCAAGCCCGTCGGCGTGGTTCTCGCCGCCGTGGCCGGCGTGGCGGCCCTGCGGCCGTGCGGGTGGCAGCGGGCGCGGACTTCGCGGAGCTGGTGGAGCGTGACCTCGGTGTAAATCTGGGTCGTGTCGTGGTGGCAGAGGCCGAAGGGCAGAGGCCGAAGGGCAGAGGCCGAAGGAGAGAGGCCGAAGGGGTCATGTGGTGAACGGTGACGAATGGCGGAAGTGCCCGCGCAAGGCGCTCGACGATAGAGGCGTGGGACACAGTGCGCCGGCAACGGCGAGCGGAAGTTAAACGGGAGGCCGGAGGCGCCGCGACAAATCGCTTCACTGCTTCCCGGTGGGCAAGTCGCTCGGCCAGTAGCCGTCGAGCGCCGGCGTGTCGCCGGGGATGAGTTTGCCGGGGTTGCAGAGGTTTTGCGGATCGACGGCGTCCTTCAGCCCGCGCAACAAACGCACGCCGGTGGTGCCGAGGTGGCGCGGCATCCACGGAAGCAGTTCGTAACCGACGGCGTGGTGGTGCGTGAGCGTGGCGCCGTGCTGCAGGAGAATTTCGAAAATGAGCTTTTTGGTTTCGAGGTACTGGGGCAGCTCGCGTCCGGCTTCGCGGGCCGCGGCGAAGGTGAAGTAGAGACAGGCCCCGTCGGGATAACTGTGCGAGAGGTGGCAGCCGACGTAGCCGGGAAATTCGCCGCGGCGCAGGCGGGCAAGGACCTTGGTCGTCACGTCGCGGTAGAGCGCGGGCAGCACGTCCCACGTCGCGGCCGTCTCGGTCACGTCGACCATGCCGCCGCGGTCCATCACGGTGTCGCGCAGGTAGGGGTAATCGTATTTGCCGGCGTACCACTTCGCGCCGACGCCCGGACCCAGGTCGACGGCGCCGAACTCGCGGCAGATCGCAAGGGTGGCGCGACGTTGGGCGGCGAGGGCGGCGGCCGTCGTGGCCTCGAAGCCGGCGATCATCAGGCACGCGTCGGCGAGCGGAAATTTTTTCACGCGCCGCAGGTAGGCCTTGAACGCTTGCGCGAAGAGGGCCGCGGCCCGGGTGGCGCGGAGCTTGGTGGCGAAACTGAGCGCGGTCTCCTGCGGGTTGGCGATGCGCGCGGTGCAGGGAATCGCACCGCGGTGCGCGAGCGCGCGCGCGAGGGCAAGGCCGTTTTCGAAACCGGGCACGAGCAGCCCGCGATGTTCGCGGACCCCGATGGGATGGATGCGCATCACGGCCTCGGTGATGAGCCCGAGCGTGCCCTCGGAACCGACGGCGAGGTGGTTGAGCGAGGGGCCGGTGGCCGAGCGCGGGACATTCGGGGTGACGAGCGTGCCGCGGGGCGTGCAGAGCGTGAGCGAGACGACCATGTCCTCGATCTTTCCATACGCGTCGGACTGCATCCCGGCGGAGCGCGTGGCCAGCCAGCCGCCGAGGGTGGAGAACTCGAACGAGTCGGGAAAGTGTCCGAGCGAAAAGCCCTGGGCGTTGAGCGCGGCCTCCAGCTCCGGCCCGAGCGCGCCGGCCTCGATGCGCGCAGTGCGGGCGATCGGATCGATTGCGAGCACACGGTTCATCCGGCGCAGGCTCACGGTGACGGCCATGCCGGGGCGCGTCGGGTCGGGCTCGACGCCGCCACAGATGTTCGTGCCGCCGCCGAAGGGGACGATTTGCACCCGGTGCGAGCCGGCGGCGGCAAGGATCGCCTCGACGTCGGCGCGGCTGCGGGGAAAGAGCACGAGGTCCGGCACGCGCCCGAGCTGGCCCGCGCGCGCGCGCAGGAGATCGCGGTAGCTCTTGCCGTAGCTGTGGTGGAGCCGCACCTGCGGATCGGACGAGACCTGCCCGACGCCCAGCCGGGCCGTGACCGCGTCGACGAACGCCGGCTCGAGTCGCGGCGCGGGCACCGCGATCTGCTCGGGGCGGCAGCGATCACCGTCGAGGCGGTCTTCGAGGCCGATCTGCGAGCGAACGAAGTCCCAAAGCAAGGGACGGGTGGAGAGGTCGTATTCCTTGTCGGGGTCGCCCCAGCCCCAGAATTTCATCATGGAAAGATTCTTCCCGGTGGCGCGGAGCCGCCCCCGCTGGAATTGCCGGACGTCACGCTCATGCTGATACGACCGCGATGCGGCCCCCGGCCGGGGCGCCGAGCGCGGCGACGGCCGCTTGCAGTTCCGCGGCGAACCGCCCGTAGCGCGCCGCCCGGTCCGCGCCGGTCTCGTGCTCCGGCCGCGGGGCCAGCGCCAGCGCGGGGCCGAACGTGAGCCGCAGCGGCCGCGGGCGCGGCAGCCGCCGGCCCTTGGGCAGCGATTCGAAGCTGCCTTCGATGCGACACGGGATGACGCGCAGCCCAAGCTTCTCGGCAAACATCGCCACGCCGGGTTTGAACTCGCTGATCCGGCCGTCGCGCGAACGCGTGCCCTCGGGGTAAAGCACGACCACCCGCCGTTCGTCCCGGCAGGCGGCGAACATCCGGAGATTGTGCTTGGCCGCGGCCATCCCGCCGGTGCGCTCGAACGGCACCAGGCAGATCAGCCGGCGGATCAGCCAGCTCCGCCAACGGTGCGTGAAAAAATAATCGCGCGCGGCGAGGAAAACCAGGCGCCGGCTGTCGCGGCCGGTCGCGCACGCGAGTGCGAAGGTGTCCACGTGGCTCGTGTGGTTGGCACAGACGAGGCACGACTCCGTCGGCGGCAAATGATCGAGTCCGTGGACTTCCAGACCGTAGTAGAGGTACGCGAACTGCGTCGCGATCGCCGTGGCCGCGCGCTGGGTCCAGCCGACCGTGAGATCGGGCGGGGCCGGGCGGGGGGTGTCGGCGGGTTGACTCATGAACGGGGTGCCGTCGTCGGCGCGGGGAGCAATCCCGCCGCGGCCAGCGCGGTGAGATACGTGGTCCAGAGTGCGGCATCGATCACCGGGGCGTCGAGCTGCGATGCGCCCAGCAGCCGGGCGGTCGCGGTTCCGTCGATCCGGGCGTGGACGGACTGGAGGAAGACTTCCGGCACGGTGGGCCGGTCCGCGGCCAACTTTTCGAGGAACAGCGGCAGGAACGGCGCGAGCGGATGGTCCGTCCCGCGCAGCGCCGGCAGCCGCTCGAGCCACGCGGGGTAACTCTCGCGCCGGATCGCGTAGCCCTGCTGGCCCAGCCAGCCGGCCAGATCCGACCAAGGCACCTCGGACCGCGCGCAGAGGTGGAACCGCTGGCCGGCCAACCTGGGCCGCAGGGAGAGCCGCACGATCGCGCGGGCCACATAGTCGACCGGCACGATGTCCATCGACGCCGCGAGATCCGGCATCGCCCCCAGCGCCACGATCCCGCGCACGAGCCGGCAAATGAAATCGTCGCTGTTCCAGGCCCCGGTGCCGGAGTGGCCGGTGATGAACGGCGCGCGATGCACGGTCACCGGCACCCCGCGTCCGCCAGCCGCCGTGACGAGCCGCTCGGCGACCCATTTGCTCTGGCTGTAACCGAGCGCGTGGTCCTCGCAGTGTTCCGCGGCGTCGGATTCCGGCAACACCTGGCCGCGATACGCGCGCGAATAAAACACGCCCGAGGTGGAGACGTAGTGTACCGGCTTGCACACGCCGCGCACCGCGAGCCGCAACACCTCGATCGTGCCGAGGACGTTCACCGGCTTCAGGGTCTCGTACGGATAGAAGAAATTCAGCCAGGCACCGTTGTGATAAATCGTGTCGATGCCACGCGCGAGCCCGTCGAAGTCCGCCTCGCTCAACCCGAAGCGCGGTTGCGCCAGATCGCCCGGCACCGGCACGAGGCGGCGGGCGGAATCGTCGGCACCGAGGCCATAGCGACGGAGGTTTTCAAGCACCCGGCGGCGGCCGTCGGCGACGTCATCGGCGCGCACGAGGCAGTAAATCGTGGCGTCGGTCCTCGTCAGCAGCTCGGCGAGCAGAAACGCGCCGAGGAAGCCGGTCGCGCCCGTCAGCAGCGCGGCGCGCGGGCGCCCGGGGGCGGCCACCGGACCGATCGGCCGCACGTCGTCGGGCAGCCGGGCGTCGGCGCGGAGCAGGTCTTCGATCGCGGCC
>JBIJCX010000459.1:0-5931 GCA_044344465.1 Opitutaceae bacterium | reverse complement strand
GGCGCCAGGCGCGGGATCATCGCTGCGAGGCGGGCCACGAGGGCCTGGTCGGAGGCGCCGAGGGGGAGGAGGCGGGAGGCCTCGAGGCAGGCCTGGAACAAGTTGCGGATGATCTGGTGATCCATGGTCGGGCCCAGGACGAGGCCGCCTTGCTCCGGGGAGTTGGACGGCCCGCTGATGAGCCACTTGGTGGATGGATCCTCGATCAGAAAATCGGCGTAGAACCGGGCCGCCTCCCGGATGAGCGGGAAGGCGGTGGTGGCGAGGAACGCCCGGTCTTGGGTGAAGAGGTACCGCTCCCAGAGGTGCAGGACCAGCCACCCGCTGCCGGTGACCCAGATGCCGTGGTTCGAGGCGTTGATTGGCGCGGCGCCGCGCCAGAGGTCGAAGTTATGGTGCACGACCCAACCACCGGCGGCATAGTGTTCGCGGGCCACGGCGCGGCCCGTCTCCGCCAGCTCGGCCAGCGCGGCGAAGAGCGGTTCATGGCACTCGCCCAGTGCCGTCACCTCGGCCGGCCAGTAGTTCATCTGCGTGTTGATGTTGCAGGTGTACTTGCTGTCCCATGACGGTTTCAGCTTGTCGTTCCAGATCCCCTGCAGGTTGGCGGGCTGGCCACCGGCGCGACTCGAGCCGATGAGCAGGTAGCGACCGTATTGAAACGCGAGGGTGGCGAGATGCGGATCGTTGCCGGCGGCGAAATCCCGGATGCGTTGATCGGTCGGCTGGTCGGCGGCCGGGGTCCGCCCCAGATCGAGGTTCACCCGCCGGAACAGTGACTGATGATCCGCGAGGTGGGCCGCCCGCAATTGCGCCCATGACTTTCCGCGCGCCGCCTGCAGCTGCGCGGCGCAGCGTTCGGCGGGGTCGGTTCCGAGTTCGCGGTAACTCTTGAAGTTAGTCGCCGCGACAAGCCGGATCACGAGCGCGTCGGCGCCGATGACGCGGAGGCGGTTCCCTTCCGCGACGATCCGGCCGCCTGCTGCCGCCAGCACTGCGCGGCTCTCAAACCGGATGCCGTCCGTTTCGACCTGGCCGCGCAGCACGAGGGCGTTGCCCTCGGCGGCCACTTGGGAATCGCGGTGAGGGCTGTCGAGGCGCACGACGCAGTTGATCCGGCCCGGCCGGTCGGCGGTCAGGCGCACGCCGATCACGCGATCGGGATGCGACGCCAGCACTTCGCGCCGAAAGGTGGCGTCGCCCGCGCGGTATTCGGTTCCCGCCAGCGCGGTGTCGAGATCCAGCCACCGCCGGTAGTCGGCGACGGGTCCCTGCCCGTCGCAGTCGATCCAGAGATCACCGCAAGGCTGATAGGCCTTCTGGCGGATCGGGTCGCTCATGAACTCGCGGAAGGCGAGATCCTCCGCCGCCTTCTGCTTGGCGCGCGCCGCCTTTAGCAGGTCTTGGAACTCCTTGGTCGGCGGGGTGGTGGTCCCGGCGGCGGCCGTTGGCGAGAACCCCTGCAGTTCCAGGGCGCGGCCTTCGAACAGCAATCGCCGGATCTCGGGCAGGGCCTTGACGGCACCCGTGCGGGCGTAGGAATGCGGCCGGCCCGTCCAGACCGTGTGCTCGTTAAACTGGATGTGTTCGGTCGGGACCCCGCCGTAAACCATCGCGCCGAGGTGCCCGTTGCCCACCGGCAGGGCCTCCTCCCACTTTGCGGCCGGCGCACGGTACCACAGGCTCAGCGGCGAAGCGTCGCCGGGCGGCAGGCCTTCCCCGGCCCATAGCGGCACGATCGCCAACCCTACCAAAACACCCATGCGGCAAAGAGTCATCATGAGGGATTTCTTGGGGTCGATTTCGGATTTCGTCGACCGTGCACAATTCACTGCGGCGGAGATAATAGCTGGGCGCGCGACCGACATAAGAGGCCAACGAAAACAATATCGTACGCGGGCAGCGCCGGCGCTTCGGCCGTGACGAGGGCGTCACCGCCGCGGGTCAGGGCAATCGTACTCGCGAGGCGGCCGGATCTGTCGGCGGCCAATGGACGATTCGCAATATCACGGCGGGTGAAATCGATCACCCGGTTGTCGCCACCGAAGAGGACCTATCTGGACGGCCCCACGTCAGTGTCCCGCAGCACGCGACCCTCGCTGTTCTTCTTGATCGCGTGTTGAAAGCCGTAGGTCACGCGCGCGCCCAGATCGAAAGGAAACCGCTTGGCCGTGGAGACTCTGCCGGCCAGTTCCGCCAGTTCTTCCCGGCTGAAATTCTGCCGGCGCGGCAACGCGAGCAGGATCTTGTTGGCGGCGCCCCGGACGTCCAGGATGTACAGATCGTCGAAGACCTCCTGATAGGTGCGGACCATGGAATCGTACAACGGGTTGGACTGGCGATTCCAGATGTTGCCCACCACGACGCCGTCCGGCCGCACGGCCTGGCGGACGCTGCGCAGGAATTCCTGCGTTGTCAGAGCGGGCGGCACTGAGTTGGTGCCGAATGCATCCAGGAAAATCACATCGTAGGGTTGCCGGGTATTTTCGATGAATTTCCGGCCGTCGGCCACGATGCCGCGCATCCGGCTGTCCTCGCGAAAACCGAAAAATTCCCGGGCGACAAACACCACCTCGGGATCGATGTCGACGGCGTCGATGGTGGCTTCAGGATAGTGCCGGCGGAGGAACATCGGCAGGGTGCCGCCGCCCAAGCCAACGACCAGGCCGCGGCGCGGTTCGCGGCACAGGGCGAGACCCGTGAAGGCCACGGGCGCGTAGGGCAACTCGAGGTGGTTGGGGTCGCCCGGTTTGACGACGCTCTGCCGCGCCCCACCTTTTTCGAAACTCAAGGTGCGCAGACCGTTCTCTTCGGTGACGATCACCAAGCCGAACGGCGAGCGCTTTTCGTACAGCACCTGTTCTGCGGCGGAGACCAGCGCGGTCAGGCTGGCGAAGGTGGTGATGACGAGGAAAAAATACCGCAGCGATGCCGCGCAACGGTAGGAGCGAGGAGAATCGGCCAGGGCGCCACGTGGTCCACCAAAGGCGGACCAACCTTGGCCGTTATACGTCCTTTCGGGATTCGATTGCATGATTTCGACAAAACCGGAGGCGGTGCTGCATGATTTCAGGTTCGGACAAACCCCGTTTGGTCTCGTTGCTGCCGGGGGTCAATGGCGGACCCGCGGACTCCCGGAGCGGGCCGTTCACGTGCCGGCGGCGGTTTTCTCTCCTGGCTTCTTCCGCATCCTCGCGCGCCTGTTGCACCTTGAGCGCCTCGTGCAGGTTTGTGTTGAGGTGTGGATCGCCGCGCATCCCTACCCAGAGCCGAATCAGTCCATCCTGGTGGCGGACACGGGAAGTTTTTTTGCGATCAATCTTTCCTTGCCTCCACCGGGAATGGTCAGGGGAATGCCCGCCGCCAGTTCGTTCCGCGGCCGCCAACGGCCTGCTTCGTTCAGCGCTTCCCGACGGGCGTGAGGAGATGCTGGCCCCCGCGGGATTCGAAGCAGAACGTGTTCTTGCCGGCTTCGATCATGACGTCGCGGTCCGCTGCGCCGGCCGTGGACATCCGCCAGGATCCCGCCTGCAGCCCGGCCAACAGCACCTGCACCACTTTGCCGTTGGCGGGGACCGTCACGGTGAAGGGGCGATCCAGCATTTCCATTCCCTTGGCGATCGCGACCACGCGATCGGCAAGGCGCACGACCACCACCGTGTCGGACTCCTCGTGGTCGACCGGCAGCGGTTCCGCGTCGCACGCTTGGAGCACCGTCAGGAAGCGGTCGTGGGACTGAGCGCGCTTCGGCGAGACCACGATGCGATGACCGTTGGCTTCGGGTGCGGCCGGCGTCGGCGGCGTAAAGGTCTGGCCGGCCACGCGGTGGACTTCCGCTCCGCTCAGGATGTCGATCGTCCGATCCGCCCGCGCCGGCTGCAGCATGCGAACATCGAGCTGGCCCGTCACCCCGCCAGCTTCGTTCGAGAGCTGCACGCCGTCGCGGGTCGGGATCGGCGGCTTTAGGGTGGTGAGCTGCCAGTATTTCTTGAACGCAGGCTGCTTCGCCGTGATGTCGTCGAGCAGAATCATGGCCGCGGGCTGACCGGGAAGGCGCAGGTTGAGGAAACAGAAACGCCGCACATAGGCGGAGACCTTGTCCGAGTAGGCGCCGCGCAGATCGACCGCGAAGAAACTGAAGGCGGGCGTTTGCGGGTTGGGACCGAAGCTACACGAGATGACCCGGCCGTTGTTAAACGTCGGATCGGTCATCGCCTGCTGCGGGGTGCGGGGATTGGACTGAATGAGGCGCGCCCCGCCGTCGTTCGCGAGGTCCCGGTAGATCTTCTCCTGGGGATCGACCACCAGCAGCATGCTCTGGGCCACGGAACGCTTGGCGAAGTTCAGATCGTAGGGCGTGCCGTAGAATTTGTACTGGGCGAGTTTGGCGACCTGGAACCCGCGGTAGTAGATCTGGAGCGAGCCGGCGTCGGCGTGCTGGTGATTGCCGAAGTGGTGGCCGCCACCCTTGATCTCCGCCACGACGTCCGCGGAGTCCGGCCCCAGGTTCCAGCCCGTGCGGGCGATCATCCCGCCAAGCACCGGGCCGAAGTCGAGCGTCAGGGGCAGTGAGTCGAGGCGGGGCTCGGCCGGAATCGCGGGCTCGTTCAGCAGCAGGAAGAGCACGGGGTTGGCGCGCAGGCCGCCCTGCCGGACGAACTCCCCCTTGAGCACCGGATCGCGGTTGTAGGCGTAGCCCAGCAGGGCCGTCTGCGGATAGCTCCAATATGAACCGGCCGGAACCCCGTCGCCATCGCGCAGCATCTCGCCGTTGGGCAGGCGCATATAGAGCCAATACTGGGGCACGCGCTTGATATTCGGGTCGAAGACTTCACGTCCGCCCATGCGGCGGAAGAGCCAGGCCGCATGCATCTCCCAACCGAAGCGGTAGGCGCCGTAGCTGACACCCTGGTTGTGCCGCGGCGACTGGTACTCGAAGCGGCGCATCGGCACGAGCTGCTCCAGGACGGCATAAGCACAATACTGATACGGCAGGGGATCCTTGTCGTAGACGGCGATGGCGAGGGCCAGCAGATCGCGGTTGATCTGCGCCTCGTTACCGTGGCCGTTGACGATGTTCTGGCGGAAGGGCGGCCAGCCGCACTCCATCGCCCCGGCGAGGCGCATCAAGTGACGGCGGAGCGTCTCGCGTTCCGCCGCCGTGATGATGCCGTGGCACCAGTCGTAAACGCAGGCCCCGGCATAGATCGCGGCGCCAATCTCGCGGGTGATGTCGAGGAGGTTGCCGAACTCGACGCGGGGCAGATAGGCCAGCATCAAATCCGCGGCCTCGCGCCCAATCTTGGCGTCACTCTGCATCAGGTAATAAAACGCCTTGGCGAAGGCGGCCTGTTCGAGCGGAGTGTTGAAAGGTAGTTCGCGATCCGGTTCCGGATTGAAGGCAAAGGGCTTGGTCGCCTGCGCCCGGACGCGCTCCCAATGCGGTTTGTTCTCGGCGTGCCCGAGGTTGGCCCGGACCTGCGCGAGCGATTCGGCGTCGACCCATAGACGCGGATGAGCGGCGGGCGGCACGACGGTCGGGCGATAGGCGACCGCCTCCGGCGGCACCGCGGGCGGGCGGAACGGCTGCACCTCGATCCGGTCCAGCCGGACACCCTGCGGCAACCAGACGCGGATGTCCGTCGTTTCGCCGCCCAGGTCAAAGTTGCCAAGGTGCTGGATACACAGGTGCGGGCTGCTCCAGGGCACAAACACGACGCGGCGGGTCGGGCGCTGGCTGCCGACTTGAAGCCGGAGGTAGAGTGACTCGAACTTGCTCCTGGCCTGGCGCATCTGTTCGGCGCCGGCCTCGTCGGTGGCGGCATAGGTGGTGAAGCTGTAGCGTCCGGCCGGCAGCCGCGGCAGACCCAACACGAGATCCGGTTCGCGTTCCGCGGTGTCAACCGCCGACGCCTGGCCGGCTTTCAGCGC
>JBIJCX010000145.1:0-19330 GCA_044344465.1 Opitutaceae bacterium | reverse complement strand
CCGGGGCAAGCATCGCGCTGACCGACTGCTTCTTCGATCCCACCGATGGCGCTGGTGAAACCCGGGCGATGTTTTTGCTGCCACTCGGGCTTGCCGTCAAGGCGGGCGGCGTGACCTTGCCGTCGGATCAATGGACGGCAATCGAACTGCGGTGGGACTTGCTTGCCCAATCCGCGAGCGTGAAAATCAACGGTCGAAACGCGCCCAGCCTGCGGCTCGCGCATCCGACGCGAACGGGAATCAGTTATCTCCGTTTGCGCTCGACAGCGGCGGCGCCGGATTTGGCCGGATGGCTGGTGGACTCGGTGCAGGTGAGCGTGGAACGGGCTCCGTAGTCGGGCAATTCACAGGTTTCAACGTTGCCTGAGAATGGCCGGCAGCATTACCTGACTCTATTCTTATGCGCATCAAACACTATGGTCTGATTTCGCTGGCACTGACCGCCACCCTATCATCGTTGGCTGCCGTTCAGGTGATTGAGCTGAAAAACGGCACCCGACTCCTTGGCACGATTGAGAAACAGGATGGAGGCAAGATTTACATCAACGCGGATCTTCTCGGTGCGGTCGTGGTTGACGCGTCGGTCGTCGTGAAGACCGAAGCGGTCCCGGGGGCCGCCACCGCGTTGCCGCCGACGGACGTGAAGCAACCCGTGCCGGTGGTCGCGAACCAGGGGGCATCGATGGCAGCCGCGCGGCCAAAGACGGATGCGGCGAAACCAGTATGGCGGCGCTCGCTTTCACTCAACGGCTCCTACAACACCGCGACCTATGTTCAGGGCGCGATCCCGGGCGCGCCGGCCGGATTTCCCACCGGAGCGCAAGCCGGGTTGCAGGGCAAGCTGTCTTCTTTGCAGGTCGCGACGAGCATTATGCGCGCGACTCCAACCGAGGCCTACACCTTTGCCGGCAACTACGGCTACGCGAGCTACGAGCCATCCGGTGCCGTGCTCGACAATTGGTCGGGCGAGTTCACCTACCTCCATACGCTCGCCCCCACGCGTTACGTGTTGGCCCGCTCGACCTACAAGGTCGACAACATCACCAAGGTCGATCACTCGTTCGAACAGATCGTTGGTTACGGCTTCAAGCTGATCGACACGACTCCGACCAAGCTGGACCTCATTCCCGGCTTGTCGGAAGTACACGAGAAGAAGGGCTCGTTGTTTGACGACGAATGGATCTTCTCCGTCGGGTTTCTCGAGCGCTTGGAGCATGCGTTCAACGAGCGCGTTTCGCTCGAGCAGCGGTTCAAATATCGCGTGGGCGTGAACGATTCGGAGGTCTGGGCCATCAATGCCTACCTGGGTTTTAATTCGGCGATCACCCGGCAGATGTCGCTGAACATCGGCCTCACCTATACTTACGACAACACCCTCGGTCCGCTGCCACTGACCCTCGCCTCGAGCCTTCTGGCGCGGGGTCTGCCACCGGCCTTGGTTGCCAGCCTGCGACCGGCGGAAAAAGGCCAACTCCAGCTTACGAGCGGCGTCGATTTCAAGTGGTAGGCCGGCGCGGGCGCGTGACCTGGAGTGCGAGCAGGTCTGCTGGTCAGGATCAGAAGGTGACGATTTCGAGTGCGACCTGCAGAATTTCCTCGCGGGCCGCGCCGTCGAGCGCCTTCCAGCCGAGGAGCAGGGCGTGCTGGTAACATTGGCGCCGCGCGACGTTGTGCTGCAGTGCCGGCAGTCCAATGCGTTCAGCCAACGGTCCGAGTTCGCGCGCGAGCAACGTATGGCGCTGCACCTGGTTGAACAGCAAGGCAGCCTTGTCCTTCAAATAGTGGGCGCGTACGATTCTTGCGGTGTCTTGTGAGGTCCAGAGATCGGCGGGCGACGGTGAACTGACCAGCAGAACCTTGTCAGACTGCGCCAGGCTCTCGAGCAACGGCGCGGTGTCGAGCCGCGGCGGCGTGTCGATGATTATCGCGTCGTAAACGACCCCCGGTTCGGCGAGCACGATGGCGGGTTTGGTCTCCTGAATCCAGCGACTGGCGGTTTGCTGCGGATCGCGATCCAGGAAGGCGACACGCCGTCCGGCGTCAGCCAGCGCGCAACCCAGCAGGATGGAGAGCGTGGTCTTGCCGGCGCCGCCCTTGCCATTGCAGACGGTGATGACCATGGAACGGTGTTTGATCCGGCGAACAACGCTGTCGCAGCGGGCTGTGGCGTTCGGACATCGGCCTCAACCCCGCCAGCGACAGATCCCGCCGACAAAAAAGGCCCGCAGGATGAACCCTCCGGGCCTTGGGGTGAAACAGGGTGTTGTGCAGCCTACGCGGCGGCGGCAGGAGTGCCCGGGGCCGCGGAAACGGGCGCAGCCGCCTTCTTATCCGAGGCGAGCACGAGCAGAAACCCGATGATCGGATCGAGCAAGAGGGCCGCGAGCAGATAGCCCCAAAAACCAAATTTACGTTCGCGACCGAGATAAGCAACGAGGGCGCAAAGCCCGATGTAGACAGCAATGAGGATCATGGGATGGATTGTTTAGACTTTGATATCGGCGACCTTTTTCATACCGGCCTTCACTTCGGCGGCGAAGACGGCTTGAAAATCTCTCGCACTGAACGTCAGCAGCGTGCCGCCGGACTCGTAGTGCTTGATGAAAACCTGTCCGACCGCATACGTGCAGCCGCCCGCGAGTGCCGGCACTGCGATCGCACCCACGATCGAGCCGATGCCCGGCAGGGCCTTGAAAAGCGCGCCGACGGCCCCGCGCGCAACCAAGTCGGGCGCGAGACCGCCGACCAGCGAAGCCACGGCGGACTTGCCGACGTTATCCTTGAACGGAACAGCATACACCGCCGAAATATCCGCGAGCATCTTCAGCTGAATGCCCGTCACGACAATGACGTCCCACACCGGGACAGGGAGGGCGCCGGCTGCAACCGCGAGCATCGTGCTGCTGGTGACAAGCTGCTGGGCGGCGGCCTGTTTGCTGCCGGAGGGTACAAGTGTTACGGGTTCGTTCGATGCTACGGTGGCGCTCATGATTTCAGTGGGTTGGGAGGCGGACACAGGAACGGAGTCCTCGTTGGCGGAGTCCAGGGATTGAGCGAGTCTGCTGCGCAGGCCGTCGGTATTATTCTTCCGCGCCATAACTTTTGTGGCTCCAAGGTGGCTCGCACGCGCTTGCCGGGTCAAGGTTGTTTTTCCTGAACGCCGCCCGGAATTTCGCTTGCCATAGGTTGCGCGCGTCGCGATTCAAACCGGTCACTGCTCGTGCGGGGTGCTGTCCCGCAGCTGGCGGCGCATCTCATGGACCTGCTGAATTTCCTCCAGAAAGAATCGGGCGTTTTCGGCCGGAGGATCGCGCTCGTGACCCTGCTCGGGGGCGTGGTGAGCGGACTGATGATGACGATCATCCTGGCCGCCGCCTCCACCTCGACCAATGCGGAGCATAACCTGCGGTATCTGCTGATGTTCGCCCTCGCTCTGGCGGCGCTGATGGTGGCGAAACGCTACAGCCTGCGGCACACGGGCAAACTCACCGAATCGATCATTGAGGGCATCCAGCTGCGCATCACCGACAAGATTCGCCGGGCGGACCTGCTGTTTTTCGAGCAGATCGGCACGGCCCAGTTCATGACGCTACTGACCAAGGAGACGCAGACCATCTCAAGCGCGGCGACCATGACCGTAAACGCCGCGTCGTCCGCCGTGATGCTGATCGTGGCCTTCCTCTTTGTCGCCTACCTCTCGATCCCCGCGTTCCTGCTGACCCTGGCGGCGGTCGGCGTGGCGGTGGTCGGATATCGCATGAGTTTGAAGACCGTCGAGCCGCAGTTGCAGGAGACCCTCAAGGTCGAGGCCAGTTATTTCGAGCTGATCCAGCACCTGCTCGACGGCTTCAAGGAGCTGAAGATGGACGTGCGCAAGAGCCGCGACCTCCATGACACCCACCTGCGTTCGAGGGCGGCGCGCGTGGCGGCGTTGAAAATCGATACAAACAACCGGTTCGTCAATATCACGCTGATCACGCACTCCGCGTTCTATTCGCTCTTGGGGATCATCATTTTCCTCCTGCCGAAGCTCACGGCCTGCGATGCCTCGGTAATCATGAAAATCTCCGCCGTGATTCTGTTCATCTTCGGTCCGCTGGCGGAGGTGGTCGGCGTGGTGCCGTACATCGCCAAGGGCAACGCGGCGATCAACGAGATCGAGCAGATGGAGCAAAGGCTCGACGACGTCGCGAGCCGCAGCGCGCCGGTCGACTTCGCCGTGACGCCGGCGCCGTGGCCCGTCCGCGAAATCGAGGTGCGGGACATGATCTTTTCCTATCCGGATGACGACGGCACGACCGGCTACACGGCGGGACCGCTCAACCTCACGATCCGGGCCGGAGAAACGGTGTTCATCATGGGCGGCAATGGCAGCGGTAAATCCACGTTCCTCAAACTGCTGACCGGCCTTTATCAGCCGAAAGCCGGCGCGCTTTTCGTTGATGCGCAGCCGCTGGTGCCCTCTCAGTATCAGCGGTACCGCAACATGTTTTCGATCATCTTCACCGACTTCCATCTGTTCGACCGGCTTTATGGACATGAGCAGGTGGACGAGGATCAGCTGATGCGGCTCCTCCATGGTTTTGATCTCGCGACAAAGACCCGTTATCAGGAGGGGCGTTTCTCGCCCCTCAACCTCTCGACCGGACAGCGCAAGCGGCTCTCGCTGATCGTCGCCCTGCTGGAGCAGAAACCGATCCTCGTATGTGATGAATGGGCGGCTGACCAGGATCCGGTTTTCCGGCGCCATTTCTACGAGGTGATTCTGCCGGAATTGAAGCGACAGGGAAAGACCATCATCGCCGCCACGCACGACGATCGTTATTTTCACACCGCGGACCGCGTGCTGAAGATGGAATATGGTCGTTTCGTGGAATCTGAACCGGGCACGAATTAGGGTTGTTCAATTCGCCTGCGCCCGTCTTACCGTCCTGCCACCTTTTGGTCCATGTCCACCGACGAAGCATCGACTCCGCCCTCAACGTCAGCCTCCACCTCCCCGCCGCCCGGAGAGCCGGTGGCCGTTCGGAAGGGATTCTGGCTCTTTACGCTGCCGGGACGGATGCGGCGGAACATCGGCGCAATCTGGCAGGAGCATAAAGTCCTGTTCGTCATCTCCGGCTTCGTCTTCGCCTTCTTTGTCGTCTATTTTTGGAACGATATCTTCGTCAAGATTCGGGCGGGCGAGGCGGGCGTCATCTACCGTTTGTTTCAGGGCGGCACGGTGACCGAAAAGGTCTACGGTGAGGGCCTGCAAATCGTCGCGCCGTGGAATACGCTTTTTGTCTACGACGCCCGCGTGCAGCAGGTGCCCGACCACTTCGTCGCTCTTTCGCAGGACGGTCTTGCGATTAAGATTGAGGTCTCCATCCGCTTCCGACCGCAGTTCGATGAACTCGGCCTCCTGCACAAGAATATTGGGCCCGATTACATCGAGAAACTGGTCAAACCCGAGGTGCAGGCGCAATTGCGGTTGGTCGTGGGGCAATACAAGCCGGAGGAAATCTACACCTCGCAAGGTTTCATTGTGCAGACGGCGGTGCAGGGCGCCCTGGCGGAGCTGGCCGAGCGCTATGTGCTGCTGGATGACTTGCTGCTCACAAGCGTGATCCTTCCGACCCCGGTCGCGGAATCGATCGAGTCCAAGCTGCGCGCCCAGCAACTTGCACTGGAATATGTCTATCGGATTGAGAGCGAAACCAGGGAGGCAGAACGGAAAAAGGTCGAGGCGCAGGGCATCCGCGACTTCCAGGACACCATCACTGGCGGGGGCATCAGCGAGCAGTTCCTCCGGTTCAAGGGCATCGAAGCCACGCTTGAACTGGCGAAGTCGGCCAATGCCAAGATTGTCATCATCGGCGGGGGCGATGACCGGCTTCCGCTCATTCTCGATGGCGCGAATCGGGGAACCGATACCCCGCCGATTCCGGCACCGAAGGCTCCGACCAAGCCGGCGCGGCCCCCAGCCGGCGGGCCCCTGCGCCGTTAGCCGGGATATTTCATCGCGACGCGGCGCCCACGCCGCGTTTCGCTCGACTTCCGCGGCCGGGGTACTGCCGCGGCCGGGCTTCAGCTTCGGCGCGAGCGGCTCATTGGCACCTGAGACTCAACCCGGCCGGCCCGGAGCTGGACCGGGCGGGTTCGCTGCGGGCGGATTCCGCGGCAGGCGGTCGACGTTGATGGCCGCCGGGGCCACGGGCTTCGCCTTGAGGTCCGCCCAAATCTTCTGGCGCACGTCGTCGCTCCGCGACGTGTCCTCGAGGGAGAAATTTTTTCCCTGGCCCGCCGGATGCCGGAAATACGAGGGGCCATTTGAAATCAGGCGGTCCACGAACGGTCGCGCCGCCGGGATGGTCGTGGCGTAAAGCGAATAGTTGGTCACGGCCCCGGCCACGTGGGGCAGAAGGAGATAATCCAGGAACCGTTCCGCGGCGAGACGGTTCTTGGCGGATCGCGGAACGACGAAATTGTCCTTGAAAAAGATCGAACCCTCGCTCGGGAGGGAAAGGCGGATTTTCCGGTTCGCGGGAATCTTCCGTTTGGGATCACCCTTGATCGCCGTCGTCACGTCTCCGCTCCACAACAAGGCGAGCTCCACCACACCGTTCGCCAGCAGGCCCGCAACATTCGTGCTCTCGAAGTGAGTAATCCGGTCGCGCACCCGCATCAGCACCTCGGCGGCGGCGTCGAGCTCAGTGCGATTCGCCGTTTCGGGATTAAACCCGAGATAGACGAGCACGCTGCCGATGGTGAAGTTCGCGTCATCGAGCACCGAGACCCGTCCGACGTCCCGCCCGGCGACATGGGTGTTGAGGCGGAAGAGCGAGGCCCAGCTTTTCGGCAGGCCTTCGACGCTCGTGGCGTTGTAGCCGATTCCCGTTGAGCCCCAAATGTAGGGGACGATGTAACGATTGTCCGGATCGAACCTCGCGTTGAACGTTTTGCGGTCGACTTGCCCGAGGTTCGTGAGTCCGTCGCGGCTGAAAGTCAGCAGCAGCCCCAGCTCGCGCAAGTGTTGCGCCATGAAGGTGGAAGGCATCGCGAGGTCGTAGGGCACCTTCTTGTCCCGGAGCAGGCCGGGGAGCTGGTCGTTGGAATCGAAGTAATGTTGCACGACGCGAATCGCCGTTGCTCGCTCGAATTTCTCGATGACCGCGTCCGGAAAATAGTCCTGCCAGACCAGGATGTTGATCTCGTCCGTGAACACGATTGCGCGCCTGAACGGGTGCTCCCGAATCCATCCGCAGCCGCTGGACGCAAGCCCGGTGACGGCGGTGCCGAGCCAGCGCCGGCGGGTCCACTTTCGCGCGGCGGGATCGCGTCGGGTCGGCGCTGATGGGGGCGGGGAACTCATGGACGGGCGAGGGTGGCTCGGTGCTACGGAGATGGCAAGTGAAGGGTTGTCCCCCATCGTCGCCGCGCGGATGTGGCCGTCAGGGTGCGATCAGATCCGCCACAATCGCAGCGTGCAAATCCACGCGGGCCTTTTGAGGAAAAAAATGATCGCCCGGCAGCATGCGCAACGGACACCCGCCGCTCGTGTGCTGGGACCACTGGGCGAGTCCCGCGCGACTGGTCCAGGGATCCTCCAGTCCGCCGAAAACGCTGAGCGGCATCGGCAAGGGCGGGGTTTCGCGCCACCGGTAGTTTTCGACGAGGGTGAAGTCGGCGCGCAGCACGGGTGAAATCAACGCGGCGATTTCGGGATCGTTCATCAGTTCCGCGGGGATGTTGCCATAATGGCGGGCAACCGCGGGCAGGAAATCCCGCTCGGGCAGGGTGTGAAGGTGCGGCCGGTGGGAGGGCAGGTGCGGGGCGTTGTGACCGGACACGAACAGACGCTGCGGGAGCGGCCGCACCTCGCGCCGGACCAACTCGGCCGCGAGCTCATACACCAGCAGCGCCCCCATGCTATGGCCGAACAAGGCGACCGATGGCGTGCCCGCGGCCAGCCCGGACCATGCGTCTGCCAGGGCCGATGCCATGGCGCGAGCGTCCTCGATCCGGGTTTCGGCGAGGCGGTTTTCCCGTCCCGGATATTGCAGCGCGCGCACTTCGATGCGGGCCGGCAGCAGTGCCGCGCCCCAGGTGAAATAGGTCGAGGCGCCTGCGCCGGCATGCGGCAGGCAGAGCAGGCGCCAGGCCGCACCGGACTGCGGGCGGGGGATGATGGTCCAGCGAGAAACGGCGTCCGCGCGATTCACGTCAGCGCGGCGCGCCGGGGCGAAGGCTCTTCGGCGTCATGTCCGTCCAAACCACCTTGATGTGCGCAAGGCAGTCGGCCTTGAGGCCGCTCTTGCCGTCGGCGCGCCAGCCGTTGGGGATGGGCAGGTCGACCGGCCAGATCGAATACTGCTCCTCGTCGTTCAAGACGACGCGGTAGACGGTGGTATCTGTTTCCGGTTCGGATGACATGTGAATCGTCGTCAAGAAATTTTGCCGGGCGGTGTGACGCAAGCGCAGAAAAGCTTGTTGCCAGCCTTACGCCGGACCGCGTTCATCGCCCGAGCCGTCTTTGTAGTGCGGCAAAGCGCCGAATGACACTGTCGAATTTCTCTTCGTCTTCCTCCAGCACGTTGGTGGCGCTGCTGCGAATGCGGGCCCGAACCGAACCGGAACGATTGGCGTATTCATTTCTGGCCGACGGCGAAGCGGTGGGGCAATCGCTCACCCATGCGGTGCTCGACGCCCGGGCGCGGGCGATTGCTGTCCGGCTACAACGGGAGGCGGCGCTCGGCGACCGCGTGCTGTTGCTTTACCCGCCTGGCCTCGAGTTTCTCGCCGGGTTCTTCGGCTGCCTCTACGCCGGAGTGATCGCCGTGCCAAGTTATCCGCCCAAGCGCAACCGGCCGGATCCGCGGTTGCAGGCGATTGTGGCGGATGCCGGCGCCCGGATCGTGCTGACCGCTGCCACGGTGCTGGATGAACTCGAACCCCGGCTGACCCATTCGCCCGAACTGCGCGCGCTCGACTGGATCGCGACCGATCGGATTCTGGCCGACGAGCGGGAAACCTGGCGCGAGCCGGTGCTTGGCCCCGCCGATCTCGCCTTCCTGCAATATACCTCGGGCTCAACCTCTGTCCCGAAGGGCGTGATGGTGAGCCACGGCAACCTCCTGCACAACCTCGACGACCTCGATCGCGGTTGGGAGCACACCCGTGACAGCGTGATGGTTACCTGGCTGCCGATTTTTCACGACATGGGGCTCATTTACGGCGCGCTCCTGCCGCTCTTCAAAGGCTTCCTGTGCGTGATGCTGCCGCCGCCGGCGTTCCTGCAACGTCCCGCCCGCTGGCTCGAGGCGATTTCCCGTCATCGCGGCACGCACAGTGCGGCGCCGAACTTTGCCTACGATCTCTGCGTTGCGAGCACCACGGTGGAGCAGCGCGCGGCGTTGGATCTCCGCTCCTGGCACTTTTCGCTCAATGCGGCCGAGCCGGTGCGGGCGGAGACGCTGACGGCGTTCAACGCGGCCTTTGCGCCCTGCGGGTTGTCGCCCCTGACGGTGTCGCCCGGTTACGGGTTGGCGGAGGCGACCCTGAAGGTTTCGGCCTTGCCCCGGGCCGAACCCACGCGCATCGCGCACGTGCGCAGCGAGGACCTGGCCCGGCATCGTGTCGTCGTGGGCGAAGTGGGCGCGCCGGGAGTCCAGCCGGTCGTCGGTTGCGGTTGGGGTCAGGTGGATAATCGCACCCTGATTGTCGATCCGGAGACGAGCGTGCCGTGCGCTCCGGATGTCGTGGGCGAAATCTGGTTTGCGGGGCCGTCGGTGGCGCAGGGTTATTGGCAGCGCCCGGAGGAAACCGCCGCGACGTTTCACGCGCGACTGGCGGGCGGCGAGGGGCCGTTCATGCGCACGGGTGATCTCGGCTTCATCCGCGCGGGCGAGGTCTTCGTGACGGGCCGCGTCAAAGACCTGATCATTGTCCGCGGCCTCAACCACTATCCGCAAGACATCGAGCTCACGGTGGAGAAATGCCACCCGGCGCTCCGGCCCTCGGGTGGCGCGGCCTTTGCGGTGGAACTGCACGGGCGGGAAGCGCTCGTCGTAACGCAGGAAGTCGAGCGCACTCACTTGCGGCGGATCGACGTCGACGCGGTCACCGCGGCGATTCGTCAGGCGGTGGCCGAACAGCACGAACTCCCGGTGGACGCCATCGTACTCCTGCGCCCCGGCACGCTCCCCAAGACTTCGTCCGGAAAAATCATGCGCCGGGCCTGCCGCCAGCGCTTCCTCGACGGGACCCTCGAACGGGTGGGCGAATGGCGGCGGCCGGACAGCGCGGGTGTTCCGCTCGCGGTCGCCGACCCGGCGCCGCGGCTGGCGCTGGAGGTCGCAGTCATTGAAACATGGCTCGCGGTTCGCGTGGCGCAGCGGCTCGATTTGCCCCGCGAGCGAATCGATCCGCGCGAGCCGTTCTCGCGCTACGGCCTGGATTCCGTCGCGGCGATCGAGCTTTCCGGCGCGCTCGAGCATTGGATGGGGCGCCGGCTTTCGCCGACGCTGGTCTACGATTATCCCAGTATCCGCGCGCTGTCCGAATATCTGGCCGTGGCGGCCGCGACCGCGCCCGAAGCCGCCGAGACTCCGCGTGTGGCTGCCGTTGCCACGGCCGACGCCCCCGTTGCCATTATTGGCCTTGGGTGCCGTTTTCCGGGTGCGGATTCGCCCGATGCCTTCTGGCAGTTGCTTGTCGAGGGCGGCGACGCCATCACGCGCGTGACGCGGGATCGCTGGGACGCCGCGGCAATTGACGGGCCGCCGTGGGGCGGGTTTCTCCCGAGCGTGGATGGATTCGACGCGGAGTTTTTTTCCATCTCGCCACGGGAGGCCGATCTCATGGACCCGCAGCAGCGACTGTTGCTGGAAGTGGCGCACGAAGCCCTCGAGGATGCGGGTCTGGTGCCCGCCGCGCTCGCGGGCAGTCGCGCCGGCGTGTTCATCGGCATCAGCAACAACGACTATGGCCGGCTGCTCGCGCGTCATCCCGCCGGCACTGAAGCGCACGCCGGCACCGGCAACGCTCTCAGCATCGCCGCCAACCGCGTTTCCTACGTGTTCGATCTGCGCGGCCCGAGCCTGGTGATCGACACCGCCTGCTCGGCGGCGCTCGTGGCCGTGCATCACGCAGTGCGCAGCCTGCAGTCGGGCGAATCCAGTCTCGCGATCGCGGGCGGAGCCAACCTGATGCTCGCGCCCGAGCTCACGGCCACCTATGCCCGCGCCGGCATGCTCGCGCCCGACGGGCACTGCAAGACGTTCGATGCCGCGGCCGACGGCTATGTGCGCGGGGAGGGTTGCGGCGTGGTGATTCTGAAGCTCCTGTCCGCGGCGCAGCGCGATGGCGACCGCGTGGCCGCCGTCATTTGCGGTTCCGCCATCAATCAGGACGGTCGCAGCAACGGCCTCACGGCGCCCAACGGTCCCGCTCAGCAGGCCGTCGTCCGCGCGGCCCTGCGCGACGCCCGGGTCGCCGCGGCCGCGATCAGTTACGTCGAAACCCATGGCACGGGCACCGCGCTCGGCGATCCGATCGAGGTCAATGCGCTGCGCGAGGTGCTGCTCGAGGGCCGCTCCGCCGGCCAGCCGTGCTGGCTTGGTTCGGTGAAAACCAACATCGGACACCTCGAGGCGGCGTCGGGGATCGCGGGCCTGATCAAGGTCGTGCTTGCCCTCCGCCACCGGGTCCTGCCGCAGCACCTGCACCTGCGCACGCTCAACCCGCTCATTCAACTCGCCGGCACTCCGCTCGCCATCCCCGCGACGCGCACCCCATGGCCCGCTCCGGCGCATGGCCGGCGTCTCGCCGGCGTGAGTTCGTTCGGCGTCGGCGGCACGAATGCGCATGTCGTCGTCAGCGAGCCGCCGGAGGCGCCGGCGCGCGAAGCGATTTCGCGCCCGGGCAACGTGCTCGTGCTCTCCGCCCGTTCCCCCGCCGCCCTCCGCGCGCTCGCGGACCGGTACGCGACGTTCTTGCCGGCGGTCGATCCCGGGGCGTGGCCGGACGTTTGCCACACCGCGGCGGCGCATCGCACGGCGTATCGGCACCGGCTCGCGTTGGGGGCGCGCACCGCGGCCGACGCCGTGCAGCCGCTGGCGGCGTTCGCCCGCGACGGCGCGGCGGCTGGCGTCTGGCGGGGCGAAGCAGTTGAACCGCCGCGCATCGCCTTCCTTTTTTCCGGCCAGGGCTCCCTTTACGCCGGAGTCGGCCGCGAGCTTTACACCTCGCAACCGGGTTTTCGTGCGGCCTTCGACGAGTGCCGCGAGCTCATCCGCGCCCAGGCCGGCTGGGATGTGATTGAGGCCCTCGGCTCCGCGGAGAAGCTCGCCCGCACCGAGTTTGCCCAGGTCGCGTTGTTTGTTTTCGAATACGCACTCGCCCGGACCTGGCAGGCGTGGGGCGCCGAACCTGCGGCCGTCATCGGTCACAGCGTCGGCGAGTACGCCGCGGCCGTCATCGCGGGCGCGCTGGCCCTGGAGGACGCGCTGCCGCTGCTCATCGCCCGCGCCCGGCTCATGGGGGCGCTCGGCGAAACCGGTGCCATGCTGGCCGTGCCGGCTGACGCCTCCGCCGTGGCCGATGTCATCGCCCGGCATCAAATCGAGGTCGCCGCGTTCAACAGCCCGCGCCAGGTCGTGCTCACCGGTGCCCGCGACGCCATCGCCGCGGCCGCGGCGGAGTTGCGCCAGGCCGGCGTGCCCGCGCAGGAGCTCGGCGTTCGCCAGGGCTACCACTCGCGGGAAATGGAGCCGATGCTGGCGGACTTCACCGCGACCGCCGCCGCTGCCAAACTGGGCGCACCCGCCAGGATCTTCGTCTCCACCGTCACCGGCCGGATCGCGACCGACGAGCTCGCGCAGCCGGATTATTGGGTGAAACAAATCCGCCAGCCCGTGCGCTTTGCCGAGGCGATCCGCGCGTTGCACGGTACCGGTGCGACGGTCCTCATCGAGGTGGGGCCGCGCGGCATCCTCGCCGCGCTCGGCCAGCAATCCTGGCCCGACCCGTCGGGTGACTGGCTGGTGAGCCTGCAACCGGGTCGCGGCGAGTGGGCGCAACTGCTCGAGGCGGCCGGCCGGGCCTTTGTCCGCGCGGTCCCGATCCGTTGGGCCGAGATCGATCGCGGCTTCACGTTCCGCCGGGTCGGACTGCCGTTGTCTCCGTTTGATCGCCAGCGTCACTGGTTTTCCGATACCGCGGCCCGGACCACCGGGGACGACGGGCAGGGCCGGCCGGGATCGGGCGCGATTCCGGCGTCGGACGACGAAGTTGCCCACCTGCTCGCCGACGAGGCCGCGTTGACGCCGGAGGATCGGGCGGCCGCGCCGCGGATCTTCGCGGCGCTGCGTCGCGCCCGCGAGCGCCACTCCCTCCGTGACTGCACGACCGGGGTTTGCTGGCCCGTGCAACCGCTGATGGGCACCGTTCGATCCGAGCCGGGTCATTGGCTGCTCGTCGGCCCGTCCGAGCCCGTGCTGATCGCGGCGGTCGCCGCCCGGGGTCAAACCGTCGTGGCCGCCGACGAACTCGTGGCCGGCGACTACCGCGGCGTCATTTTCCTCGCCGGCAACGGTTCCGCCGAGGCCGAGATCGCCCGGCTTGTGCGGGTGGCGCAGGCCGCCAGCGCCGCGCCGCTGTGGATTATCACTCGCGGGGCGATTCCGTTGACGCCGGCCGAGGCGCGGTCGCTCGCGCTCGACCACGCGCCGCTGTGGGGCATGGGCCGGGTGTTCGCCCTCGAACAACCCGGGCGCTGGGGCGGACTCATCGATCTTCCCGTCGCACCGGGCGCGGCCGATTTTTCGGCGGCGGTGGACGAGATGCTGGCGGCGGCGGCCGGCGAAGGCCAGGTGGCTTTGCGGGGCACTGTCCGGCATGTGGCCCGGCTCGAGCCGGTGCCACTGACGGATCGGGTCGCGCCGATCCTGCGCGCCGACGCCACGTATTGGATTACTGGTGGCACGGGCGCGCTTGGGCTGCACGTGGCGCGCTGGTTGGCGGCCAAAGGCGCCCGCCACCTCTTGCTGACCGCCCGCCGGGCGCCGTCGACGGCAGCCGCGGAGGCGATCGAAGCATTGCGGACCGTCGGCGTCGCCGTGCGCGTCGTTGCCGCCGATGTCGCGGAGCCCGCCGATGTTCAGCGCGTGCTGGGGCTCGCCGTGGCGGACGGTGCGCCGGTTCGCGGCATTGTCCACGCCGCCGGCGTGCTGAGCCTCGAACCGCTGACCACGCTGGCACCCGCGACGTTGATGGAAACCCTGCGGCCCAAGGTCGCGGGCGCGCGCGCCCTGCACGCCGCCACCCGGACGCTCGAGCTCGATTTCTTCATCCTATTCTCCTCCTTTGCCTCCATCTGGGGATCCAAGGGACAGGGTCATTACGCTGCCGCCAACCATGCGCTCGACGCCCTCGCGCACCATCGGCGCGCGCTTGGTCTGCCCGCCCTCAGCATAAATTGGGGACCGTGGGCTGACGGCGGCATGGCGGGCGAACGCGAACAGACCGAGCTCGCGCGGCGCGGCGTGAGCGCGATGTCCCCGGCCACTTCGCTGCAGGTGCTCGACTGGTTGATGACCGGCGATCGCGCGCAAGTGGCCGTGGCACGGATCGACTGGCGCGTCTTCAAGCAGTTGTTCGAGTTGCGCGGGCCGAGGCACTTCTTCGCCGCGTTTGCCAGCGCGGAGGTCGCCGTCACCTCGACGGAGTGCTGGCCGGAAGTGGCTGCCCTCGCGGACACACCGGTCGCGGAGCGGATGGACCGGCTGAGCGCTTTCCTGCAGGCCCAGGTCGCCCTTGCGCTTGGTTTCAAAGACGGACGGCAACCCGATCCGCGTCGGGGATTTTTCGAACTCGGGATGGATTCGATGATCGCGATTGAGCTCCGCAACCGGCTCGGCCGGGCTTTCGCCCGAAATCTTCCCTCCACCCTCGTGTTCGATCACGCCAACATCCGCCTGCTCGCCGACTACCTGGCGCGTACCGCGCTCGACTGGGCGGAGCCGGCGGCTCCGCTGCCGGCCACTACAGTTGCCGAAGCGGCGACGGATCTCGAGGCCGCGCTCGCGGAACGCCTGGCCCGACTCGAGTCGTTGGTGCGCGAGCGGTGAATTTGCCCGTTTCTGTGGGGTAAGACGATTTGGGGAGACGGGCCCGAAGTTTGCACCTGCCGGACGTTTCCCGCCCCGACGAGATTTTGCCGCCAGCGGCAAAATTGACCGGACCCCAATTTTGATCCGCGGATCAAAATCTCGACGCCCGCATTCGCCGTCCAATCAGAGCCGGTGCCGCGACCTCGAAAGATCAACGGGGTTTCTGGCGAAGAAGATATTGAAGTCCTTGACGGAGGCGGCGAACTGAAACAAGGCGCCAGAGCCACGCCACGACCTGTCACGATTCCTGCATAGCCAAGAATCACGCCAGCCCGAGGCGTGGTTCCGGCTCAGGTTTGAACGCCTCCGCCGCCCTTACGCAAAGGGGCGTTTCCATGACCTTCTTTTTGGAAACAGGCGAAAATCGTGACCGAGCTTTGGTGCGCAGCCCGGGAACTGTGCGCTCGCCAGTGTGGTGGAGCTCAATTGAGGTGTCCTTGGCGCCGTTTGCCTAAACCTCAACAGCGAGGTCGATAAAGTTCGGCTAAGAAGCACCGACATGATCGCAGGGAGGCACTCAGTGCGGGGTGCAGCGCAGCCCTCAGGAAAACCGAAGCCTATCTCGAGAAAGTTCCCCTTGGGTCAGCAGAGAAGTAGCCGATTGAAGCTATGTGCGGCATGGGCTGACACGATTGTGGCCGGTAGCGCCACGCCCCAAAAAATGAAAAACCTGAAACTCGGCTTGAAGGATCTCGTATGAAAACAACCTGGACCATTGGCAAGAAACTCGTCGGCTCCTTTGTGGCCGTGGCAGCGATCACTCTCCTGCTCGGGCTCGTTGGCTACTATGGCGCGACGAAAAGCAACGAAGCCATCGCAGAAATCGGCGCAGTGCGCCTGCCCAGCGTCTCGAGCCTGCTCATCATGAACGAGGCCCAAACCGCGGTCGATGGGGCCGAGAATGCGCTGTTGAGCCGCGACATAGACCTCAAAACCCGGCAGGAAAAGTACGCGATCTTCGCCGCCGCTTGGAAGCGCGCGGAGGCAGCGTGGAAAGTCTACGATGCACTGCCCCAGACCACCGAGGAACAGGCTGTCTGGAAGAAATTCGTGCCGGCTTGGGAGGCGTGGAAGAAAGATCACCATGCCTTCGTCGCCTTGAGTCAGGAGTATGACAAGACAGTCGAGGCCCAGCACAAAGCGGCCAAAGACTACGCCGCGATGGCCAAGCAGGCCTTGGTGGATAACGCGGAATCGTTCAAGAAGGCCAAGCACCAGCTCGACCAGATCGTGGAGATTTACCGAGCCAAGACGGACAACACCAAAGCGACGTACTCACGGGTTGACCTGCTGACCATCCACTCGCTGCTGATCATCAAGGAAGCGCAGACCGGGATCGACGCCTCGGAGAACGCCCTGCTCGATCGCAGTGGCAACCTCGAGGACCGGAAGAGCAGTTACGACCGCGCCGCGGGGGCGTGGCAGCGCATCGAGGCCGCCTGGAAGGTCTATGAGCCGCTGGAGCAGACTCCGGAGGAGGCCAAATTGTGGAAGGATTTCGTGCCGGCGTGGGCCAAGTGGAAGGCCGATCATCAGGCCTTCGTCGCCCTCTCCAAATCCTACGATGCCTCGGTGGATGCCTGCATCAAGGGCGACGCGCTGTACAAGAAAATGACCCAGCAGGGGCTGGTGACAAATGGCATCACGTTTTCTGCGGCCGAGACGCTGCTGAGCAAACTGGTGGAAATCAACGAAACGGTCGCCGCCGATACGACCAAGACCTCCAGTGCGCAGGCGGCGCTCCTGAAAACCCTTTCGGCCGTCGCCACGATCGTCGGGGTGATCGCGGCCCTGGCCCTCGGCATCTTGATCAGCCGGGGGATCAACAAAGTTTTGAGGAAGGTGTGCAGCGATTTGAGCGCCGGCGCAGATCAAACCGCCTCGGCCGCCGGCCAGGTGTCCTCCTCCAGCCAGTCGCTGGCCGAGGGCTCGAGCGAACAGGCCGCCTCGCTGGAGGAGACGAGCGCCTCGCTGGAGGAAATTTCTGGTATGACCAAACGCAACGCCGAGAGCGCAGGCCAAGCCAAGGACCTCGCCGGTCAGACCCGCGCCGCCGCCGACACGGGCGCCGCCGACATGGAGGAGATGAAACGCGCGATGGACGCCATCAAGGGCGCCTCCGACGACATTTCCAAAATCATCAAGACCATTGATGAGATCGCCTTTCAGACCAACATTCTAGCACTCAACGCTGCAGTCGAAGCCGCGCGGGCCGGTGAAGCCGGGATGGGCTTTGCGGTCGTGGCCGAGGAAGTGCGCAACCTCGCGCAACGAAGCGCCCAGTCCGCCAAGGAGACCGCGGGCAAGATTGAGGACTCGGTCAAGAAGAGCGAACACGGCGTGCAAATCTGCAGCAAGGTCGCTCAATCGCTCGGCGAGATTGTCGGAAAAGCCCGGCAGGTCGACACGCTTGTCGCTGAAATCGCCCAGGCCTCGAAGGAGCAGACCCAGGGTATCGAACAGGTAAATACCGCGGTCTCGCAGATGGACAAAGTCACCCAGTCCAACGCCGCCGGGGCCGAGGAGTCGGCCGCCGCCGCCGAGGAACTCAGCGCCCAAGCGGTCGTGTTGCAGGATTCCGTCGCCGAGTTGCTCGCCCTCGTCGATGACTCGGCCCAGGGGAGCCGCAAGGTGGCCGCCGCCTCTGCGGTCCGACCAGCCAAGGCCGCCGTTTTCAAACCGACCAAAACCGCCGCGCCGGCCACGCCCGGGCCGGGCAGCAACGGGCACCCCGCCGCCCCCGCCCGGGGCCAGGAGAAGCTCAGCTTCACCTGATATGGTGTATCCGGCTGCCTAGGATTTCGGAAACCAATCCACCAAACCACCACTCTCCCAATCGTTGAACCACAAAGGCCCATAGACTTAAACTCCCTCCATCATGGCCACTCTCACCGCAAAGTCCGCCGCCACACTCACGTGTAATCCTGCCCTGGCGGGCAAGTACCTGATCGTCGTGCTCGAAAACGAAGCCTACGGCATCGCTGTCCTCAAGGTTCGCGAAATCATCCGCGTCCAGAAGATCACGCCCGTGCCGCAGATGCCCGACTTTGTGAAGGGCGTCATCAACCTGCGCGGTCGCGTCATCCCGGTCGTGGATCTCCGGATCAAATTTGGCCTCAAGGCCGAGTTCACCGAGCGCACCTGCATTGTGGTCGTCCTGGTCAAACTGGGCGCCGAGCAGATCGTACAGATGGGCCTCATCGTCGATACCGTTGAAGAAGTCGTCATTCTCACGGCGGATGTGATCGAGCCCACACCCGACTTCGGCGCCCGGCTCAGCACCGAATACATTCTTGGTATGGCCAAGGTGAAGGGCCAGGTGAAGACCCTCCTCGACCTCGACCGCGTCGTCGCTGCCGACACCGTGCAAGCCCTCGCGCAGACCGCCGCCTGAGGCGCGGCCAAGATATATTACGATGTCGTGCTCAAGGGGCCCACCTACGAGCTCACCGCCGCTTGGGCTCTGCCTCTGAAGGACGCCGGCACGGAACTCGATTTCACCGGCACCTTCGGTACCTTCAAGTGGACGGACGCCTTCGAGGACACCACGCCGTCGGCGAAGAATTGGGGCAACTACTGGTTGATGGGCGTGGCCGCACCGTTCCAAGTCAACAGCAGTGCCAAGTTCACGATCGGCTGGGCCTACACGGTGGGTTCCGCCAACTTCGTGAAGATCGGCTCGGCGCCGAAGTCGGAAAACACCGCGGCCGTCGGTCGTGGTGTGCTCTCGCTCAGCTGCGCGATCACGTTCTGATGCTGCAACGATTCGACCGCTTTGTTACTGCGCTTCAGCCGGGTTTTCCGGCGAGACGGAGAGCGTTTTGCGGCTTCATGAAGACGCGGTGCGCATGACAAGAAGTCGCTACTCCGGGGTTGACCTTTGGCGAGATGAGCAGCTAGTGCGAACATGGTTCGCCTAATCGCCCCTCCCGGAGCCGCGAGGCCAGCGTCTGATAGAGAACCAGCACGAGCGGACCACCGAGCTTGTGCTCGGCGACCCCGGCAGCGTGACCGGGGAGTGCGCTCCAACCATGGCGAGGACATGGCCACGACGTTGAACGTCCGGCTTTCCGGATGCGATGACATGGCGCGCAGCGCCCTCTCTACCGCTCTGGTAAACGAGGCTGGGCGGATGTACGCGATCGCCACCACGGAACGTTTGAGCGACGCCCGCCAGA
>JBIJCX010000458.1:0-5972 GCA_044344465.1 Opitutaceae bacterium | reverse complement strand
TACGCCGTTCTGGTCTTCTATTTTATCCTGATGCTGGTGATGATGCTGATCACGATCGTCGCGGCCGTGCTGGTGTTCGTGCACCCGGCCATCGGCGGCGTGAGCGGGTTCCTGGAAAAGGCCCCGGCCCGCTACTTCAACTGGACCGAGATCGCGCGGCCGGAAATCGTCTACCTGTGGGTGCTCGGCTCCTTCACCAAGCAGATGTTCGGGCTCAACAACCTGATGGATTCGTCGCGCTACCTGTGTGCGCGCGACAGCCACCACGCCAAACGCGCCGCGCTGCTCGCGTGCGGCCTGATGCTCCTCGGGCCGTTCATCTGGTTTATCCCGCCGATGGCCGCCGCCATCCTGACGCCCGACCTGTCGGCTCAGTTTCCCGGTCTGCAAAACCCCGGTGATGCCGCCTACGTTTTCACGGGCAGCCAGACGCTGCCGGCGGGCATGATGGGGCTGCTCCTCTGCGGCATGTGCGCCGCCACCATGTCGTCGATGGACAGCGCGTTGAATCGCAACGCCGGCATCCTGGTGAAAAATTTCTACCAGGTCCTGATCGCCCGTGATGCGACCGAGGCACGCCTGCTGCGCGTCGGCCAGATCACGTCCACCGTCCTCGGCCTTTTGATCATCCTGGCCGCCTTTGGCATGAGCCAGCTTAAGGACGTGCCGCTGTTCGACCTCATGCTGCTCTATGGCGGGCTCGTGGCGCTGCCGGCGTCCATTCCGCTCACCCTTGGCCTTTTCATCAAACGCACGCCCCCGTGGTCCGGCTGGAGCACGGTGCTGATCGGTTTTGCGCTGTCGCTCTGGATCGCCAAGGGCGTCGATCCCCAGGTCTACGGACGCTGGCTCGCCTTCGATGGCGAGATGTCCGCGCGCGAGGTAAACGACTTCCGGTTCTTCGCCGGGGTCCTCGGCAACATCGTTGTCTGCAGCGGGTGGTTCCTGTTCTCGACGCTGTTCTATGCGCGCACGGCCCCGGCCCAGCAGTCGGCGATCGAGGCGTTCTTTGCGCGGATGACCACCCCGGTCGTCTTCGAGACCGAACCCGGCGCCGTGAATCACGACCGCCGGCAATTCAGGGTGATGGGCGCGATCTGTTTTATCTACGCCGCATTTCTGGGCCTCGTCGGCGCGATGATTCCGGCTGCGGGCTGGGTCGGCCCGCTCTCCTACTTCGCGGTCGCCGGCACGATGGCGGTGATCGGCCTCGTGTTGTGGATGAAGGGACGACAGGCTTGAACATCCTCGGGGGCTTCACGTTTCATTGGACAAGCGCCACGCTCATGCCTGCTCGCCCTGTTCGTAGTTCCGGCTTCAGCCGGTCAAGGCGTGTTTTCCTGCCGCCTAAAGGCGGAACTACGAACACCTCGGTCACGAGAGGCGATGCGCTCACCGCTGTTCCACCAGGTCGATAGCCCCGACTCGAATTTATGCTTAAAACCCGCCTCATCCATCCTGAGATTCTGGCTGCGCTGGCGGCATCGGGCCATTTCTCCCAAGTGCTCATTGCCGACGGCAACTTCCCGGTCGCCGGGAGCCGCGGCCCGAACGCGCGGGTCGTGCACCTGAATCTCGCGCCCGGGGTGCTCGACGCGCTTACGGTGCTCGACGTGCTGCTCGACAGCATTCCGGTGCAGGCCGCGACGGTCATGCAGCCGCCGGCTGATTTTCGACCGCCGTTGCATGCCATCTACCGCGAGAAACTGGGTCCCGGAGTGGCCTGGGCGGAAATGGAGCGCTGGGCCTACTACGAGAAGATCGCCTCGCCGCGCACCACACTCCTGATCGCCACCGGCGAGCAGCGCCGGTTCGCGAATCTCCTGCTCGAAGTCGGCGTGGTGAAGCTCGCGGCCGAAAATTTCTAGCCCGGAGATCTCATGGCGCCACTGGCCGACGCCCGCTGCTCCCCATGGGGTTTGCCAGTCTTCATGGGCGAACGGGATTCCACTCCATCGTAACGTTCATCCTACTTTACTCAGTTGCATTGAGTCACAGAGGGCACGGAGGAGGTAAAGGAGTTCACAGAGCGACGGTTGAAAATTCGTCTGACCCACGGAACGTATTCACCCGGTGGGTAAATGCCGTTGCCGCTACCTCTTCACCTCATCCCTCTGTGACCTCAGGGTTTGCCTCCGTGGTCTCTGTGTCCAACTGCGTTTTCTAGGTTCATGCGGTACTACTCGCCTGAGGCACCCGCTGCACCAGGGGCCCGGCCAGGGTCCAGAGGATGAGCGCACAGACCAGCGGCAATACCCCGAAACCGAAGAACACCGGCGTGTAGGAATAGTGATCCACCACCCAGCCCGTGATGAGCGCAAAGAGCATGCCGCCGAATCCTGATCCCATGCTCGCCAGCCCGTAAACCGAGGCCACGGAGTTCTTGGTGAAAACATCCGCCGGCATCGCGAGCATGTTCGCCGTGCATCCCGTGTAACCCAGCATGGCGACCGCCACGAGGGCGATCGACAGCCAGGCTTGCGTGACCAGCACCGCCGGGATGGCCGACATCATCAGGACCGCAAAGAACGTCACCGCCCCCTTGCGCGCCACCGTGATCGAGCAGCCACGACGCAGCAAAAAAGCCGAGACCATTCCCCCCAGGAAGTTTCCTGCTCCGGCGACCGCGAATGGAATCCACGCGTACTTCCCGATCGACTGCATGTCGAAATCCCGGGCGCGTTTCAAATATTCCGGGAACCAGAATATATAAAAATACCACACCGGATCCATGAAGACCTTGGAAAGCGTGAAGAACGCGACGAAGCGCGTGCGCAACAACTGCCGGAACGGTATCGTCGGGGCGGCGACCACCGTCGGCTCGACCGCCGGGGTTTCATACGTCGGCCACCAGAACGCCAGCCAGACAAAGCCCGTGAGTCCCACGCAGATGAACGCGTACTGCCAGCCGAGCTGCAGCAGCACGAACGCGACGATCGGCGGCGCCAGGATGGCTCCGACCGCCGAGCCACTGTTGAAGAAACCGGCCGCCATGGCGCGCTCCCGCTCCGGGAACCACTCCGCCACCACCTTGACCCCGGCCGGCCAGTTTCCCGCCTCGCCCATGCCGAGGAGAAAGCGAAAAACCCCGAGGCTGAAGGCACCCTGCGCAAACGCATGCAGCATCGCCGCCACCGACCACCAGGCGACGCAGAGTGCATAGCCCAACCGCGTGCCCAGCCGGTCAATCAGCGGGCCCGAAACGCCGTTCATGATCGTATAGGCCAGCATGAACGCGAACAGCACCCGCGAGTAATCCACATTACTCATCTGGAATTCCTCGCGCAGCACCGGCGCGGCCACGGAAAGCGCCTGCCGGTCGAGATAGTTGATCACCGTCGCCCAGAAAGCGAAGCTGACCATGAGCCACCGTCGCGGCATGGTTTTCATGACCAGTCGACCTTGATGGCTTCGTGGTGGAAACTCGGGCCGAGAATCAGGCCGGGAGCGAGGGCGTTGACCCGGATGCCCTGGGGCCCGGCGGTGATGAGGACGCGTTTGCCTTGGAGTTTGTGCATAGGAGTCTGGCGGCGGATGAAATCGAAGGGACGCTGCTATCCCGATCGAGCTGCAGGCAGCATAGGTTTTAATGAGAACTGGCCGATAACTATTTTGCCAGATACCCACAACCCGGTTTCACGTCATTCGTCACTTGGTTTCGCGCAGCGGGTGGCAGTCCCTTTGCCTGCCTGCGCCGCCCGCTGCCGCTGATGCCTGGCCGCAGTAATACATTTGCGCTGATGGTGACGACAGGGCGATTGCCACGCCCCTTGATCTCAGGTCCCGCACCTGCCAAGCTGCCGCGGTGAATCGCCGTGAATTTCTCCACACCACGTCAACCCTGGCAACCCTCGCCGCCCTGCCCGCCGCAACGGCGGCCACCGCATCACCACCGCGCAAAATGACCATCGCCCTTACGCCCGGCAGTGTTGGCGTGTCGGTCAAGAGCCAGCGGGAATTGAACGAACTCGCCCACCGGCATCGCTTCGAGGCGGTCGAACCCCGCGGGGAGGAACTGGCCGCGATGTCGCGCGAGCAGCTCACGGAGATCATGGGCGATTTGAAGTCGAAGCAACTGGCCTGGGCGGCGGCCGGTCTGCCGGTCGATTTTCGCAAGGACGACCGCACGTTTCGCGACGGGCTGGCCAAGCTCCCGAAAATTGCCTCCGCGCTCCAGCGCGCGGGCGTCGAGCGGGTCGGCACGTGGCTGTCACCGAGCCACGGCGAGCTGACCTATACTGCTAACTTCAAGCAGCATGTCACGCGGCTCCGTGAAGTGGCCCAGGTGTTGAAGGACCATCGTCTTCGCCTCGGTCTCGAGTATGTCGGCACCCAGCTGCTGCTGGTCGGCAAGAGGTATCCCTTCCTGCATACCATGGCCGAGACCCGCGAACTGATCGCCGGAATCGGCACCGGCAACGTCGGCCATGTGCTCGACACCTGGCACTGGTGGACCGCCGGCGACACCGTGGCCGACCTCCGCGCGCTGACCAGCGCCGATGTGGTGAGCGTGGATATCAACGACGCGCCCAAGGGCGTGGTCAAGGAACAGCAGCGCGACAACGAGCGCGAGCTGCCCGTTGCCACCGGCGTGATCGACCTCGCCACGTTTCTCAACGCGCTCCATGCGATCGGCTACGATGGCCCGGTGCGGGCGGAGCCCTTCAACAAGGCGCTCAATGCGCTGGAAAACGAAGCCGCCTGCGCCGCCGTGTCGGCCGCAATGCACCAGGCGATGGGGATGATTCGGGCCTGAGGAAGATCATGGCCTGGGAAAATATTCCTGCCAAGAGAATCTTCCTACCCCATGATTCCGCCGGATTGTGGGTAGGAAAATTTTCTTGGTAGGAATATTTCAGAGCGGCGACTTGAGCTTGGCCGTGGCAGCTCGGCGGCGAGCAAAGCAATTGGCGCATCCCAATTCCTCGGGTCAGGAGGCCTGAGGCTGTAGTGGCTTTATGCCGCGACGGGTCACGTGCCGGTTGCATCGCGGCGTGAAGCCGCTCCTACAGCCAAGCAAGTCGAAGCGCGCCTTGGTCGCCTTCAGCCAACGCCGATCCCAAGGATCGCCGATTTCTCTACCGGCGCAGTATGATCTTGCGCGTTCACCGGAGCGGAGGGCCGAGCTCCGCCGAGGCCGAAATGCACCAGCACCGACGCGGCCTCGACGGAGCTCGGCCCTCCACAATCGCAATCTATTGCGACGTCGGGTGCGCGATTAGCCCCTCGCCCGGTAGGAATTGTACTCCGCCAGCGCTCCCTGCATCGCCACGATATTCGCGCGCGGCATGCCCGGGCTCACGCCCCCGCCCAGGGAGAGGATGATCCCCTCGCCGCCGCTTTTCTCCAGCACGGCGAGCGTGGCGGCCCGCACCTCGGCCGGTGAGCCGCGCACGCCGACCTCCAGCGGGTTGACATTTCCCATCAGGCACATGCGCCCGCCAAGCCGGGCCTTCACGGCGGCGAGGTCGGATTGCTTGCCCCAGTTCAGCACGTTGAAACCGACGTCCGGCAGGTGCTCGAGGCAGGCCTCGATCGAGGCGTCGTTGTGGTAGATTTTCACCCAGTCCGGCGGAAAGGCAGCGCAGATCCGCTTCAGGTAGGGGTGGCAAAATTCCTGGTAAAACTCCTCGTTCACGAACCCGACAATGTCATCGAGGAGAAAGATCCCATCGACGCCCGGCCCAATCGCCTTCGCCTGGGCCTTCAGCCAGTCGATGATCAGCCGCGTGCAAAGGTCGAGGAGCCGGTGCGACCATTCCGGTTTTTCGACCAGGTCCATCATGAATTCCGTGGTGCCGCGCACAAAACCCGCCGTGCACATCGGCCCGCGCGCGGTCACGAGGGGCATGATTTCGCCCGTATCGAAGATTCGCTGACGCTGCATCCGGAGACGATGCAGGGTCAGCCCCATGAAGGCATCGTGCTCCACCTCGTAGGGCGGCAGCCGCTCGAGGTCCTCGATGGCGTGC
>JBIJCX010000457.1:0-5986 GCA_044344465.1 Opitutaceae bacterium | reverse complement strand
CCTTCGGCGAGCTGCTCGGGAAAGGCCTTCGGATCGCCCGCAACCTTGAACGCCTCGACGGCGAGCACCGCGGATGCGACGTGCTGGCCGTGCTGGCCCGGGGACTGCACGGGCGAAAAGCCCGCGATCACAACATCGGGCCGAAACTGGCGAATGACCCGGACGACGTCCCCGAGCACCTGATGGCGGTCCCAGATCCGCAGCGTTTCACCCACGTCCTTGGTGAACCCAAAGTCGATCGCGCGGGTGAAGAATTGCCGGCCTCCGTCGAGCCGGCGCGCGGCGAGCAGTTCGTGGGTGCGCGCCAGACCGAGTTTCTCCCCGAACTCGGGGCCGATCTCATTCTGCCCACCGTCGCCGCGGGTGACCGAGAGATAGGCGGTGCGGTAGCCGCGGGCGCGCGCGAGGTAGGTGATGAGCGCGGTGTTCTCGTCGTCCGGGTGCGCCGCAACGTAGAGGGCGCTGCCAAGCGTGGCGAAACTCCGCAACTCCTGCTGAATCGCGGCCGGCGAGGTGGGCAGCGTTTCGCCCGCACGAGCCACCGCCACGACCACGGCGCCAATCAATCCGAATCGTGCCACGCGGGAAATCGCGCGCCCTGCCTGCGGGAGAAGGGCGCTCATCACTTGAGCGAATCCGAGATGTCCTTCGCCTGGCGGGCGATGACGCTCGTCGCACCTTCCATCTTCAACCCGGTCTCCATCGCCTTCGCCGCGGCGGTCTTGGCGGCGGCTTTCTCGCCCAGCTTCGCGTGGATGCGGGTCTTCAACAAATAGATGCCAGGATAGTCCGCGCGCAGTTTGGCCGCCTCGTCGAGCCACGTGAGCGCCTGTTTGAGGTCCATGCCATTGTCGAAGTAGAGGGTCGCGGCACCATAGTAGAGGTTCCAGGTCTTGGGCCCTTCGGCCGCCATCGCCGCGTGCACCTGCGGCATCACGATGCCCACGGTGTCGATCTCGAGCTTCAGCGGCACGCGCGTGTTTTCCCAGGCCAGATAGAGGTTGGCCCCGTTGTCACGCAGGTCGGAAATCCCGATGCCAAACGTCTCGATCGGCGCGGCCGTGACGACCGGTTTCGCCTTCATCCGCGCCGTGTCCTTGGCCGCCTCATATTTGTAGGCACCCCACGAAGCCTTCTCGGGCAGTTTCTGCAGGATGATGGTCCATTCGTTCTTGCCCGGAATCGTGAACAACTCGTACGCGCCGGCCGCCAGGCTCGCCCCCTGCAGCTTCACCGGGGTGCTGAAGGTAATGCGCGTCGCGGCATTCGCACCGGTGCGCCAGACTTCACCGTATGGGATCATGGCGCCAAAAATTTTCCGGCCCCGCATGCTGGGGCGGGAGTAGACAATCTCGACGTCGGTGACGCCGACCGCCTGCTTGAGGGTGGTTTGCGGACTCGGCGGGGGAAAATTGACCTTGGGCGCTTTCGGCGCCTGCGCCAGCAACCCGCTGGCGAAAAAGGATCCGAGGGCAAAGAGACGCAACGTGGTCAGAAGCATGGGAGTTTTCATGGTGGGAGGCGAAACGGTGAACAGGTCCGGAAGGAAAATACAGCCCAGAAAGGCCGTGGGGGCGGAGGGCCCAAGTCCTGACCGCGGTCCGCATGGACTTTGCCACGCTCGCATTCGGGCCGGGCCACGACCCAGTTCAACCCGCCCGCTTTTCCGCCTTCGCCCGCAGCCACGCGTTCACCTCGGCCAGTGACCGTGTCGTGAAAACCTGCTCGCGCGTGAGTCCGCCCTTGCGCGCGGCGTTCACCCCGGCCCGCACATGCTGCAGGCCTTCCGTGTCATGCGCATCGGGATTGATCGCACACAGCAAGCCGCGCTCCGCCGCCTTGTGCCAGTGCCGCCAGTCGAGATCGAGCCGCCACGGATTGGCGTTCAACTCGATGATGACCTCATTCGCGATCGCGGCGTCGATCACCCGGCCCACGTCAACTCGATAGCCCTCGCGCCGCAACAGCAGCCGCCCCGTGAGATGACCGAGCATCGTCGTGTGCGGATGCTCGATCGCCCGCAGGATCCGGGCCGTCATCGTCGCCTCGTCCTGCGTGAACGCGTTGTGCACCGACACGACCACGTAATCCAGTTGCGCCAGCACGGACGCATCAAAGTCGAGCCGGCCATCGGCAAGAATATCGCACTCCACGCCCGCGAACACGTGGGTGGAGAAACGTCGCGAGGCATTGAGCGCGCGAATCTCCGCCACCTGCTTCAGCAGGCGCTCTTCACTGAGCCCCTTGGCCTGGAAGCTCGATTTCGAGTGGTCGGCGATCCCAAGGTACTCCCACCCGAGCGCCGCCGCCGCCGCGGTCATTTCGGCGAGCGTGCTGCGTCCATCCGAAGCGGTCGTGTGATTGTGAAACGCCCCGCGCAGGTCCGCTACCTCGATCAACCGCGGAAAATCGCCGCGTGCCGCCGTTTCGATTTCGCCCAGCCCTTCGCGCAACTCCGGCGGGATGAAGTGCAGCCCGAGCGCCGCGAACAACTCCGCCTCCGTGCGCGCCTCCGGCCCCTGAACTCCAGCCCCGATCCTCTGTTCTCCGTCGTCCATCCTCCGTTTTCGGTCCTCCGCCTTCTGCTTGGCCGTCCCCTCGCCCTCCGCCGGCACGAGGCCCCATTCGCTGAGGCTCAGCCCGCGGGAAAGGGCGCGCTGCCTGAGTTGGACATTGTGATCCTTCGAGCCCGTGAAGTGATGCAGCGCGAAAACGAACTGGTCGTCCGGCACGATGCGCAAATCGGCCTGGAGACCGCTCTCGAACCGCACGCTCGCCTTGGTTTCCCCTTGGGCCGTGACCTCCTTCACTCCCGGCAACGCAATGAACCAGCTGACCACCGGGGCCACTGCGGTCGCGGCGACAATGAAATCCAAGTCCCCCACCGTCTCCATCCCGCGCCGCAAGCTGCCCGCCGCCTCCGCGCGTTTCACCTCCGGCAGCGCTCGCAGCCCGCGCACGATTTCCTCGGCCACGACCGCCGCATCCCACCACAAGTGCCTGCGCCCGTACGCCTCGCGGTTCTTGATTCCCGCCAGCAGTTTCTCCTGTGTCTTCGCGCCGAAGCCGTCGAGCGCGGCCACGCGCCCGTCGGTGCATGCCGCCGTCAGCAACGCGATGCTCGTGATCCCCAGCTTGTCGTGCAGGGCCCGGATCTTCTTCGGCCCGAGGCCCGGGATCTGCAGCAGATCGACCAACCCCGGCTCGATCGAGGCCTTGAGTTTCTCGAAATATTCCAGGCGCCCGGTCGCGTGCAGCTCGCCAATCTTCTGCCCCAGCGCGTCGCCGATGCCCTTCACGCTTTGCAGTTCGTCGCTCGCGATCAACCGGTTGAGTTCCGCCTCCTCGATCGCCTCGAGCGCGCGGGCCCCGGTTTGATAGGCGCGCACCTTGAACGGATTTTCACCCTTTAATTCGAGCAGGGTTCCGATCTCGGAGAGCACGTCGGCGATCTCGTTTTTGGTCACGCGAGCAAGAAACCAAGAAACGCCCGAAAGACACGAAAATAGCTGCAAACGCCCCAGCGTCGATCGCGCGCCGCCGGATCTGGATATCATCCATTAGATGACAAACAGGACTGGGCGGGCGGGAGGACTTCCGCCGCCGCTGGTAGCACGGTGATCAGCCCGAAGCGTGCAGGAGTCGAAGCAACGCGGCGCGGTTCAGCTTGCCCTGCGCGGTGCGGGGCCAGTCGGCGATCGGAATGAAGCGTTTGGGCCGCTGATGGGGCGCGAGTCCCGCACTCGCGCGCAAGGGATCCGGCGTGTGCCCGCCCGCCAGATAACACGCCACCACCACTTCCCCCCACTCGGCGTCCGGCACGCCGATGACCGCGACGTCGATGAACTCCCCGCTCGCCCGCAAGGCCGCCTCCACTTCGGCCGGTTGCACCTTTTTTCCGCCCGTAATGATCACGGCATCGCGCCGCCCGAGCAGGTGCAGGTGCCCGCGTTCGTCAAGGCGGCCCAAATCCTCGGTCGCAAATTCACGCCCGGCCCGCGCATCCGGAAAGTATCCGCGAAACACCGACTCGCCCTCGATGCTCACCGCCCCGTCCGCCGCCACCGTGATCCGCGCATGCGGCAACGCCGGCCCACAACTTCGCGCGCCGGCCAGAAATTCGCCCGGCCGCAGCGCCGCCACCATCGCGGCCGTCTCGGTCAGGCCGTAACTCAACGACAACCGCAGGCCCGCCTGCGCCGCCGTCTCCGCGAGATCGACCCACGTGGGCCCGCCGCCAAGAAAAACGATCCTGAATTTCCGCAACCACGCCACCGCCTCGGGCGCGGCCAGCAGGCGCTGGAGTTGCGTTGGCACGAGCGAGATCACCCAGTCCCCAGCCAATCCGCCAATCTCCGGCCAGTCGCCCGCCTCGAGCCGCGACCACGCCCAGGCGAGGTGCTCGCCGCCGGTCGCGGCGCAGCGCACCTGCGCCATCAGCCCGCTCACATGCCAGGGCGGCAGCACGTTGACCGCGTTCACCCGCGACAAACCAAAATGCGCGCAAAAACCATGGACCGCCGCCGTGAGTGTGCGTTCATCGTGCCGGGCAAACTTCACCCCGCCACTCGATCCGCCCGTCCGCACGCACAACCAGCCATCAGCCCCCTCGCCGGTTCGCGCTTGCGCCAGCGCCATCTGCCGTTCCGCCTCCGCGCGCTCGGCCGCGCTCCAGTGCGGATCACACAAAAACACGAAGCCGCCGTGCGTTTCCGCGCACCCGGTAGCGTGCAGCAAAGCGGTTAAGTCAGCGCGGTCCACACGGCCTCCGCGTCAATTCGTTCCACATCCCTGGCGCGCAGAAACGGCGCCGCCGCCGGCCCATCGAAGCGCCGATCGACAAACAGTGGCCACACCCCAAAGCCGAGCGCCCGCGGCTGCGCCGGTTCGGCCGGTCGGGACGGATCCGACGCGCCCGGCCAGGCAAACGCCACGCGCAAAGCCGCTTGTGCCCCGACCGCCGTCTCCAGCGCCGACGAAAACACGACCTCCGCTCTCGCCTTCGCCAACCGCGCCAGCGCGCCCGCAACATCGCCCAGCAACGACGGCTTGATCACGAAAATCCCGCGCCATCCCGCCCCAAGCCAACGCTCGACGTCCCCCTCACCCCCGAGCGACTCGTCCAGCCCCAGCGGCGTCGGATAGTCCGCCGCCAGCCCCAGCAAAAGATCCGCCGACCCGCGGGCATCCGCCGCGATCGGCTGTTCGACAAACTCGATCGGCCGCTCCGCACAGCGCTCCAGCCATCGCTCGGCCCGCCGGCGATCCCACGCGCCGTTCGCATCCAGCCGCAGCCTGGCCCCCGCCGGCAGCGCCGCACACAGGTCGTCGAGCAACGACAGCTCGTCGGCCACGTCGCCAACCCCAACCTTCCACTTGAAGACGCGAAATCCGCTCTCCGCTCCTGACTCGACTAACGACAGCGCCGCCCGCCCGGCCGGGAGCAACGCAGCCACTCCAATGAACTCGTGAACCGCCCCGGAAGCCGCGCGGGCAACGCCGGTGGTTTGGGCCGCGGCGATCGCGTTCCGCAGGCAGGAGAGCCGCGCCGGCACCGCGGCCAGGCGCACGTCGTCGCCCCATTCGCCCAACTCGCGGCTGGCGGACTCCGCTTCGTCCACGGTCTCGGTGCCAAAGGCCGGAATCGGCGCGGCCTCGCCGTAGCCCACGACCCCGGACTCATGTTCCAGTCGCACGATCAGGCCCTCGCGCTCGCGCCACACGCCATGCGCCGTCCGCACCGCCACGCGCAGTGGCAGGCGATATCGACGATATTGGAAACGGAGACGCATCAGGCAGTCGTGTAGAAACAGGCTGATCTCACCCGCGTCGATGCAGAAGGATTAACACGCCCTGGATCCTTTTCGTGTATTTCGTGGTTTTCGTGGTTCACCCCCTTTGGGTCCGATACCCCGAAGCTTGCTTCGGCTTGGTTGGCTGTAGGAGCGGCTTTATGCCGCGATGGATGGGTGAAATCGCGGGATAA
>JBIJCX010000144.1:0-19546 GCA_044344465.1 Opitutaceae bacterium | reverse complement strand
TCATCCATTGGCGCACTCGCTCCCATCAGACCACGACCGATTTTACCTCGCGCATGGCCGAAGACCACGATCGCCGCGCCGTCTCCGCCCTCATCTCCCGCACCTTCCCTTCGTGAATACGCGCTGCTCAAGGATCCAGCCGTCGAGACGCAGCTCGCGCTCCTCGATGGCTGCTATGTACTGGAAACGGATCTGCCGGCGGCCGTCGCGGACGCGCGCACGGTGCATGCGCGCTACCTGAACTTGCCGGATATCGAACGCGACTTCCGCACGATGAAAACAGGGCAACTGGAGTTGCGGCCGATTTTTCTGCGCAACGCCGAGCGCACGGAAGGTCACGCCCTGGTGACGATGCTCGCCTTGAAGCTCGTCCGCGAGTTGGACCGGGCGGGTGGCTCCGCTGGGGCTGACCGTCACCGACGCCCTCGCGCGATTGACTGGCGTGCGCCTCCTCGCCCTCGGCGAGCCCGAGTTCGCCTTGGGGCGGCTGCCTGACTCTTACGTCGCCGCCCAGCAGGAAATCCTCGGGGCATTGCCGACGCTGCCGGCCCCAAAGTTGTCCCTAAAAAAGCCCATCAAACGGCGTCTCACGCAACCTCGCCGGGGACGCGCTTCTCCTATGCAATGATGGCAGCGAATCTCGGTAAACTCCCGCTCGGACATAAAAGGAAGATCCGTTTGAGGGAAGGCGCCTTTCCCTCTGGGACTCAATTCAACTGAGCAATGGGAAAGACGAGTGGTAAACGCTCAAGCCCGACCCGCCCTCGAGCCGAGCGCGGATCAATCCACGCCGTGCTCACTGCACCAGCCGGAGCACCAACGAAGGAAACACGCCCAAAACCACGAGCAATGCGGCGGCGATCAGCAACGCGGCGGCGGAGGCGGGCGGTACGGCGATGCGGGTCGCCCCCTGGGCGGGCTCGGTCACCAGGGCCTGTTTGAGCACGATCAGGTAATAGTAGAGCGCGACCGCGCTCAGGAAAATGGCGAGCACGGCCAGCCAGCCGATCGGCCCGGCCAGGCCGCCGATCTTCAGGGCGGCGGCGAAGACCGCGAACTTGCCGAAGAAACCCGCAAGCGGCGGAATGCCTGCGAGCGAAAGGATGAACACGAGCAGGCAACCGGCGAGCAGCGGTGCCCGGCGGTACAGCCCGGCGAGATCGGTGATTTGCTGGCAACTGCCGGTGCGCTCGACCACGGAAATGACCCCGAAAGCGCCCACCGTGGCGAGACCGTAGGTCGCGGCGTAATAGAACAGCGGCGCGGGTCCGGCGCTGCCGGCGGCCATCACGCCGAGCAGCAGGGCGCCGGCGTGCGCGATGGCTGAATACGCCAGCAGCCGGCGTACGTTGCCCTGGGCCAGCGCGCCGAGGTTGCCGAGCAGCAGCGACGCGGCGGAAATCAGGGCCACGACCGGCAGCCAGCCGGGCGCGCCCTGCACGCTCGCCGCGCTGCCGGCGGCCGGGGCGAGCCCGCTCCACAGTAGGCGCACAAAAAGGGTGAGCCCCGCCAGTTTTGACGCCGAGGCGATCAACGCCGCGGAGACCGTCGGCGCGCCCTGATAGACATCCGGCGCCCAAAGATGAAACGGCGCCGCCGCGGCCTTGAAGCCGAAAGCCACCAGCACCATCACCAGCGCGACAATCAGGAGCGGGCTGACCTCATGGCCGCCAAGCTGGCGCGCGATGTCCGGAAACGCGATCGACCCCGTCAGTCCGTAAAGCAGGCTGAAGCCAAAAAGCAGAAACGCCGCCGAAATCCCGCCGAGCAGGAAATACTTCAGCGCGGCCTCCGCGGACTCGGGCCGGTCCTTGTCGAATCCCGCCAGCACATAGAGCGAGAGACTCGCGAGCTCGAGAGCCAGGAACGCGACCAGCAACTGCTGCGCGACGGCCATCAGCGTGAACCCGGTCGTCGCAAACAACACGATTGCGACGTATTCCGCCGGATTGCGGATCCGGCTGCCGCCAGGTGCAAGCAAGAGTGCAAGCGCGGCCAGGCCGAGCACACCGACGCGCGTCCCGAGGGCCAGCGGGTCGAGGATCAGCACGCCGGCGAAGACCGGGCCCCCGCGTCCGGCACCGATGGCATGATAGACGGCCGCGGCGATCGCGACCAAGCCAATCACGGCGGCGGTGCGCAGCCGCTCCGCGTCGGTCTTGCCGCGAGCGGTCGCCAGATCCAATCCGAGCACGACCAACGCGCCCAGCACCAGCGAAGCCTCGGGCAGCAACGCCTGCAGCAGTTCCAGATAGGAGAGGTTCACGGCGCGCCTCCTTTCAGCACCGCCTGAAAAGCGGGCGACTGCAACGCGGGGCTGATCCAGTTGAGCAGCACGTCGGGCTTCAAACCGATATAGACCGTGGCGGCGACCAGCAGCATGGCCCCGGCGCGTTCGGCCCACGTGATCGGGGCGTAGTGCGTGGCGTGCGGCGCCGGGTGGCTCCCGCCCTGTTCAGTGGTGCCAAAAAACGACACCTGGATCACGCGGAGCGTAAACGCGGCCGCGACCAGGACGCCGACGGCGGCGAAGGTTGCCCAAAGGGGCGAGGTCTTCCACGTGCCGATCAGGATCGTGAGCTCGGCCGGAAACCCGCTGAAGCCGGGCATGCCCATCGAGGCGAGTCCGCCGAGCACGAAGGTGAGGGCGGCAAAAGGCATCGCCCGGTGCAGCGGCAGCCGGCGCAGCTCCGCGAGCCGCCGCGTGTGGGTGCGCTCGTAGACCATCCGGCCCACGACGGCGAAGAGCAGCCCGGCGATGATGCCGTGGGAAAACATCTGCAGCACCGCGCCGCTGACGGCCTGGGAGTTGGCCGCGGCCAGGCCGAGCAGGACAAAGCCCATGTGGCTCACGCTCGAGTAGCCGATGACGAACTTGAAGTCTTCCTGCACGAGCGCGACGAGGCCCGCATAAATGATTCCCGCGATGGCGAGCCACGCGATCGCGGGCTGCCAGAAGGCCAGCCCGACGGGAAACAGCGGCATCGCGACCCGCAGGCAGCCGTAGGCGCCCAGCTTCATCACGACGCCGGCGAGCAGCATCGAAGCGGCCGTCGGCGCCGCGACGTGGCCGGTGGGCGCCCAGGTGTGGAACGGAAAAAGGCCGGCGAGAATGGCGAACCCGAGGAAGACCAGGGCGAACATCCCGAGCTGCTCGCCCCGGGAGAACTGGCTCGCGGCGTGCGCGAGGTCGCCGAGCGCAAAGCTGTTCGCGCCACCGGCCGCGTAGGCCCAGAGCAGGCCGGCGAGCACGAGCGCGCTGCCGCCGAACGAATACAGCACGAGCTTCATCGCGCCATATTCGCGGTTCGTGGAACCCCATTTCGCGATCAGGAAATACTTCGGGACGATCGCGATCTCGTAGAACACGAAGAAGACAAAGGCATCCGCGCTGAGGAACACCCCGTAGACGCCGCCAATCAGGGCGAGAAAAAGCGCGAAGAATTCGCCCGCGCGCTCCTCGATGTTCCACGAGAAGAGGATGCCGGCCGTCGCGGCGAGGCCGGTCAGCACGACGAGCGTCAGGCTGATGCCGTCGGCGGCGAGGTGGTAGCGGATGCCCATTTCGGGAATCCACACGAGGTTCGTGAGGGTCTGCACCCCGGGTCCGGGGACGAAATCCTGCGCGGCCAGCAGGGCGGCGGCGAATCCCGCCACCGCCGTGATCAGCGCGACCACGCGCGCCGTCGCCGCCGAACGCGCGCCCGCCACGAGGGCGAGGAGTGCACCCGCGAACGAGAGGTAGATTGTGTAGGGTAGGGAACTCATCGGTGGGCGCGCGCGTCCCGGCGCGCGCATGGGGTGCCGGGGAAACGCGGGCACAGGGACGTGCCCGCCCACCCGCGCAGAAGTTGCCTGGCGTTCGTCATGGCAGGGTCAGGTGTCCCGCCCACCCGGTGACGAGCGGATTGATGAGGCCGGCGATGAGCTGCGGCCATACCCCGAGCACGAACATCAGCGCAATCGCGGGGGCGAGGGTCACGATTTCCAGCGTCGACAAATCCTTGAAGTCCGCGGCGCAGCCGCGGACTGGGCCGTGGAAGACCCGCTGCCAGAACGTCAGGAGGAACAGCGCGGTTGCGAGCAGTCCCAGGCAGGCCACGGCCGCCGCCCACGGCGTGAGCCCGAAGACCCCGCGGAAAATCAGAAACTCGCCGACAAAGCCGTTGAGTCCCGGCAATCCCAGCGACGAGAACATCGCGATGCCGCAAAGCCCGGCGAAGATCGGCGCGGCGGTGCGCACGCCGCCGAAATCACCAAGCCCGCGGCGGCCCCCCGTGCGCGCTTCCAGGACGCCGATGCAGCAGAAGAGCGCGGCGGCGGAGAGACCGTGGTTGAAGATTTGGAGGATCGTCCCGCTGAGCGCGGCCGTGGCCGCCTCGCTCGTCGTCCCGGCGCGGCCGGTCGCCGCCGAAACGGCGAACAGCGCGAGCAGGCAGTAACTGAGGTGGTTGATCGATGAATACGCGATCATCCGCTTCAAATCGGTCTGGCGCATGGCGGCAAAGGCGCCGAGCACGACACCGCCGAGGGCGAGCCAGATCAGGGCGGGCGCGGTGGCGTGCAGCTGCGCGGGGAAAAGCGGCCAGAGGATGCGGAGAAATCCGTAGACCCCCATCTTCGACATGACGCCGGTGAGGAACATCGATGCGCCGGTCGGGGCCTCGGCATAGGCCGGGGGCAGCCAGGTGTGGAAGGGGAAGAGCGGCACTTTGACGGCGAGGCCGAGCAGGACACCGAGGAAAACGGCCTTCGGCCACCAGCCGCCGACCGTCGCGAGCTTTTGTCCCAGCGTGCCGTCGGCGGCGAGTTGCGCCAGTTGGACGAAGTCCAGCGTGCCGGTCGCCACATAGAGGGCGGCAAAGCCCAGCAGCATGAACGCGCTGCCGCCGATGGTGTAGATCACGAACTGGTAGGCCGCCCGCGAGGCCCCGGCGCCGCCCCAGAGTTTGATCAGGAAGAAGGCCGGGACGAGGCTCAGCTCCCAGAAGAGGAACCAGTGGAAGAAATCGAGGGCGAGGAAGACGCCGAGCGCGGCGCCCTGCAGCGCGAGAAAGAGCGCGGCGAAGAGCCGGGGATTGCGGTCAACGCGCCATGAGGCGAGCAACGCTGTCGGTGTGACGATGCCGGTGAGCAGCACGAGCACGAGGCTCAGGCCGTCGAGCCCGAGGTGGTAGTGGACATTGAGCGCCGAGATCCACCCCTGCCGCTCGACGAACTGCAGGCTGGTGCGGGCCGGATCAAAACGGGCGAGCACGACGGTCCCCAGGGCCAGCGTAGAAAGGCTGAAGACGAGCGCCACGACGCGGACGACGGTCGGCGATGCGCCGCGGAGCAGGGCGAGCAAGGCGGCCCCGATCCACGGCGTGAAGACGATCAGCGACAGGAGCGGGAGCGAGTTCACTGCCCACCTCCCATCATGACCACCAGCACGAGCAGAACGAAGCCGATCGCGATGACGCGAAGGTAGCCGTGGGTCTCGCCGGTTTGTGCGCGCGAGTAGGCCTTGCCGGTGCCGCGCAGACTTTCGCTGCCAGCGTCGAAGCCGCCGTTAATCATGACCTCGTCGGTCTCGCGGTTCACCCCGCCCGTGAATTCACCCAGCCGCGACAGGAAACGAACCGCGCCGTCCCAGACGTGGCGATCGAACGCATCGGCCAAGGCCGCCGTCGCGTTGCTCAAACGGCCGACGGTCGCGGCATAAAGTTCATCGAATCCGAGGCGGGCCGCCAGCGCCGCAAACGCCCGCGGCGCTGCGCGCTCAAGTGGATCAAGCACGGTCGGGGTGGTGCGCAGCCGGCGTCCATAGATCGCCCAGCCGGCGCCCAGCCCGAGCGCGACCAACCCGATCGAAAGCATCATCAGCCCACCACCCTCGAGCAGCGAGTGGCCATGGACTTCACTCTCGCCCAGGAGGCGCGCCTGCAGCCACGGATAGGCCGGCGTGCCCAGGAAACCGAGGGCGATGGCACAGACCGCGAGCAAAACGAGCGGCACGGTCATCACGGCGGGGTTTTCGTGCGCGTGCGCGGCGGACTCGCTGCGCGCCCGGCCAAAAAATGTCTCTGCGACGAGGCGGGTCATGTAGAAGGCCGTGAGCACGACCGCGGCCAGCCCGGCGTAAAGCGGCAGGTGGGAAACCTGCCATTGGTGGGCGGCGTGAAGAATGGCCTCCTTGCTCCAGAAGCCGGAAAAGAGGAACGGAACGCCGGACAATGCCATCATGCCGATCGCAAACGTCGCGAAGGTCGTGCGCATCGGACCGCGCAGGCCGCCCAACCGGCGGATATCCTGCTCGTGGTGCGCGGCGTGGATGACCGAGCCGGCGCCGAGGAAGAGCAGCGCCTTGAAGAACGCGTGCGTCAGCAGGTGAAAGATTGCCGCCACCCATGAACCGACCCCGAGCGCGAGCATCATGTAGCCGAGCTGGGAAACGGTCGAGAATGCGAGGACGCGTTTGATGTCGTTCTGGGCGACCGCAATCATGGCGCCCATGAGTGCCGTGATCGCCCCGATCGTCGCGACGACGGTCAGCGCGTGGATCGGCACGTGGGCCAGCGCCTGATCGGCCATCATCAGCGGATAAACGCGGGCGACCAGGAACACGCCGGCCGCCACCATCGTCGCGGCGTGGATGAGGGCGCTGACGGGCGTTGGGCCCTCCATCGCGTCGGGCAGCCAGACATGCAACGGAAACTGGCCGGATTTGCCCATGGCGCCGCAGAAGATGAGGACGCCGATGGCGGTCGAAACGGCGAGCCCCCCCATCGTCGTCTGGGCGGCCAGCGCCCCGAGCGTGCTCGCTTCGAGGACGCCGCGGCCCCCGTCGAAAAAGAGCAGCGAGCCGGTCGAATCGTACAGCCACAGCATCCCGAGCAGCAGGCCAAGATCGCCGATCCGGGTGGTGATGAATGCCTTTTTGGCCGCGGCGGCCGCTTCCGGCTTGTGGAACCAGAATCCGATGAGCAGATACGACGCGAGGCCGACCAGTTCCCAGCAGACAAAAAGCAGGAGGAGGCTGTTGGCGACGATCAGCCCGAGCATCGCGGCGGCAAACAGGCTGAGGAAACAGAAGAACCGGGTGAAATTCGCGTCGGCGTGCATGTAGCCGACGCTGAAAATAAAAATAAGCAGGCCGACGAACGTGACCATCACGCACATGAACGCCGTGAGCGGATCGAGCAACCAGCCCAGCCGGAGGGGGCCGCTGCCGAGATCGAACCACGCAAAATTGTGGACCAGGTGTGCCGCGGGTTGGGCGAGCGCCGTGGCGAGAGCGCCGCAGGACAGAAGGAAGGAAAGCCCCATCGCGGCGATGGCGGCGCTGGCGGCGAGCGCGCGTCCGCCCCGGGGCGTCAGCGCACCGATCCCGGCCGCAAGCAGCGGCAGCGCGGCGATGAGCCAGAGATATTGCGCCGGGACGGTCATTGGGGGGGGAGCAGCTTGGGGGTGGCGGCGAATGACCAATGAGCAATGAGCAATGACCAATGACACGCAGTTGCAGCGACGACCGGCAAGGGCGCCGCCTCATTGGGCGTTAGACATGGGTCATGGGTCATTTTCTTAGCCTTTGAGCCGCGTGGCCTCCTGGAGCCGGATGTTCTGCTGGTGGCGGTAGATCGAGATGACCAGCGCGAGCCCGACCGCCGCTTCGGCGGCGGCGACGGCGATGGAAAAAAGCACAAAGATGACTCCGGTTGCGGCGGCCGGCGCGGGGCCATAACGCCAGAACGCGATGAAGTTCAGGTTGGCGGCGTTCAACATCAGTTCGACCCCGAGCAGCACGAGAATGGTGTTGCTCCGGCAAAGCGCGCCGATGAGGCCGATGCAGAAAAGGGCACAGGAAAACAGCAGGCAGAGATGCAGCGGGCTGAGATTCATCCGGCGTCCTCCTTCGTCTCGCGGCGGGCGGTCGCGGCCAGGACCACCGCGCCGAGCAGCGCGACGGTCAGAAGCGCGCCGATTACGAGCAGCGCCGCAGCCTGCGGGCCCATGAGTTGCTCCCCAAGCTGCCGGACCGTGACCACCGGGGCGGCGCCTGGCGCAACGGGCAGTCGCGTGCTGACGACCGCGCCGAACAGGACACCCAGGACGGCGCCGCCGGCGATGAGGGCGGCCACCGCGCGGCCGATCGACTCGGGGGCGATGTTGAAATCGGCGCGCGAACGCCGCGTGAGCAACACGGCAAAGAGGACAACCATCGAGATGGCGCCGACGTAGATGAGAATCTGCGCGAAGGCGACGAACTCGGCCCCGGCCCAGAGATAGAAGGCGGCGATGCCGGTCCAGCTGACGGTGAGGAGCAGCGCGCTGTGGATCAGATTGCGCAGCGCCATGGCGACGGCGGCCGTCGTCAGCGTGAGGAAAGCAATGATTCCGAAAGCGAAGATCATGAGGTGACTCGCTCCTCTCGCGCAGGCGCCGGACGACCGGCAAAGCGTGGCCCGCCGCGTGAGCGGCGGGACGGGCCGGATGAACGGATGTGGCGTGCGTTCATGCGGCGTAGCGGTAGGTTCTTGGCGCGACGCCGGCACTGAGCGTTCGCCCCATGACAACGAAGGGTCCCACCACCAGTGCCACCGCCACGCCCCAACGGACGAGTTGCAGGAGACCGGCCCAGTCGTGCGTGAGCGACCAGAAGGCCGCGGTGCCGAGATTGATCAATGCGAGGGGGACGAGAAACTTCCAGGCCAGCCGCGTGAGCTGGTCCATGCGCAGACGCGGGAAGGTCGCGCGGATCCAGATGAAACCGAGGAGCAGCGTGAGAAGTTTGGCCCCGAACCAGACATAGGACGGAATGAACTCGAGCAACGGCAGCGGTGCCTGCCAGCCACCGAGGAAGAGGGTGACGGCCATCCCGCTCAGCGCGCACATGCCGAAGTACTCGGCCATGAAGAAGAGTGCGTACTTGAATCCGGAATACTCCGTCAGGTGGCCGGCGATGAGTTCGCTCTCGGCCTCGGGCAGGTCGAAGGGCGAACGATTCGACTCGGCCAGGGCGGCGACCATGAAGATGGCAAAGCCCGCGAAACCCCACGGCGTGAATACGTACCAGTGCGGGATGAAGCCCCATTTCCAGCCGCCTTGCGCGACCACGATCTCGGTCGTCGAAAGCGTGCCGGCGAGCATGACGACCGGCACGAAGGAAAGCAGGAGCGGCAGTTCGTAGCTGATGAGCTGCGCCAGTGCGCGCATCGCGGCGAGGAGCGAATACTTGTTATGGCTGGCCCAGCCGGCCATGAAGATGGCGAGCTCCGTCGCCGCGCCCGCCGCAAAAAAATAGAGCACGGCGGCGTTAAGCTCGATCGGCACCAATTGGCGGCCAAAGGGAATCACCGCAAATCCCAGGAGCGAAAGTGCTACCAGCACGACCGGAGCAAGGAAGTGCAGGACCTGATCGGCGTTGCGGGGTACGACGTCCTCCTTCGTGAGCGCCTTGACGCCGTCGGCAAAGGGCTGCAGCAGACCGAACCAACCGGTGCGGTTGGGGCCCGGCCGGTTTTGGATCCGGCCGAGGATCTTGCGCTCGGCCAGCGTGAGATAGGCAAAAAGCAGACCGAAGACGGCGAGGATGGCGACAATTGCCACCAGGCTGTTCGCAATCCAGCGCCACGGGTCGGGCAGAAAGCCGGTCACAGCGTCACGCAGGAGCACCGGCGCGCGCTCAAGCCAAGCGTCCGAATTCGCCACAGGCCGCCAGAGGCTCGCGAGTTCGAGCAGGGGAAAATCGCCTGCAAGCAGGCTCCTACCTCCGGAAAGCGGCAGCGCGGGGATCATGCGGCAGATTGCGGCGGTTTGGGCGCGGTCGCGGCAGCCGAGGGGGCTGGCGCCGGCACCATCGGTGCGGGCGGGGTGGGCGCGGTTGCAGCTTTCTTGGCGGCCGCCTCGGCTTTGCTCGCGGCGGCCTTGGCCTTCTGGTCGGCGAGGATCGCGTCCACGGCCCGCGCTTCCGTGGGGTGGATTTGATGGTAGTACGAGTTGGGCTTGGCCAGGGCCTCGCGGTTGAGCAACAACCCGCCGAAGCGATTGTCAGTCGCGATCTCGAAGTGCTGGTCCATCTTGATCGCGTCGAACGGACACGCCTCCACGCAAATCTGGCAGCTCATGCAGACCGAGATATCGAGGTCGAAAACCTTGGGCTTCTTGGTCGGCCGGCCCTTTTCGTCGCGCTCGACCACAATATAGATGCACTGCGGCGGACATTCCGCCTCGCAGATCTTGCAGGCCACGCAGCGCAGGGTGGCCATGGCGTCGTCGCCATCGTGCACGAGAAACGGGAAGTTGCGGTAGTTCTCCGGGAGCTGCTGCTTGACCTCGGGATATTCGACCGTTGTGAAGCGCGCAGGATCGTGGAAGCTCCCCACGAAATTTTTCGCGGTGACGGCGAGGCCTTGAATGAGTCCGGTGCCGAGCATGGGTTTTTTTACTCCGTAAAAAAACTAACGGTCCACCTCGCCGAGGACGATGTCGACGCTGCCAAGGATGATCACGGCATCGGCGACGGTGTGGCCGAGGCACATGTCCTCGAGAATGGTGAGGTTGACGAAAGACGGGGCGCGGACGCGGTAGCGCAGGGGATTGGGGCTGCCGTCGCTGATCAGGTAAAAGCCGATCTCACCTTTCGGGCCCTCGATCCGGCCATAGGCCTCGCCGGCCTTCGGGCGGAACCCGCGCAGTTTGGCCTTCGCGTCCATGATCGGACCCGCGGGCAGGCCACGCAGCGCCTGCTGGAGAATCTTGATCGATTCGCGCATCTCGAGGACGCGGATCATGTAGCGGTCGTACACGTCGCCGTGGTCGCCGAGCGGCACCCGGAAATCGAAACGCGGATACACGCCATAGGCGTCCACTTTGCGCAGATCGTGGGCGACGCCGCAGGCGCGGAGCATCGGGCCCGTGACGCCGGCGTTAATCGCCAGCGCGGGGGAAAGGCGGCCGACCCCCTGGGTGCGTGCCATGATGATTTCGTTTCCGGTGAGCAGCGCCTCAAATTCATCGAGAAACGCCCCATAGCCGTCGGTGAGCCGTTGCGCGGCCTCGAGCCAGCTGGCGGACGGATCCACGCGGCAGCCGCCGAACCGCTGGTAGTTGCACATCATCCGCGAGCCGCTCAGCGCTTCGAAGAGGTCGAGGATTTTTTCCCGCTCGCGAAAGGCATACATCAGCGGCGTGCCACTGCAGCCGCAGTCCTGCATCAGGAAACCCGCGAGACAGGTGTGGTTCAGCAGGCGGGTGAGTTCGGCCAGGATTACGCGCACATATTCCGCCCGCTCCGGGACGGGCTGGCCGGCGAGCTTCTCGACCGCGATGGCGTAGGCCCAGTTGTTCGTCATCGAACACAGGTAGTCGAGCCGGTCGGTGTACGGCATCGATCCGAGGTAGGTTGTATTCTCGCCGAGTTTTTCGTGGTTGCGGTGCAGGTAGCCGAAGACCGGCTTGAGTTTCACGATCCGCTCGCCGTCGAGCGTGACAATCATGCGGAAAACGCCGTGGGTGGACGGATGGTGCGGCCCCATCGAGACCTCGAGCAAGTCACCGTGAAATTCATCGTGCACCGCCCGGACGTGGGCGCCGCTCGTCTGCGACGGGAATGACGAATGACCAAGGTCGAATGGCGAAGGCTCGGACTGCGACGAAGAGAATGTTTCAGGATTCGTCATTCGTTATTCGTCATTTGGCATTCGGCGCCGGCGACGCCGATTCAACCGCCGGCGGCGCAGGGTAATGCCGCCGGGCCTTCTCCAGCACGTCGTCATGCGGCGTCGGCTCCCATTCGTAGTCGTCAACCTCAACGTAATCCTTGCGCATCGGGTGGTCCTTGAAGCCATCCCACATCAGAATCCGGCGGAGATCGGGGTGACCATCGAAAACGATCCCGTAGAGATCGAACACCTCGCGTTCCTGGAACTCGCACGCGCGCCAGACCGGCGTGAGCGAAGGCAGCGCCACCTGATCGGTCCGATTGCCGGTGCGCAGGCGCAACACCACCGGACCCTGCCGGAGCGCGATCGAGTAGAGATGATAAACAACTTCAAGGCGGCCGGGCTCGATCCGCTTGATCTTGTGCTCGAGAACCTTGGCCGGGCCACCGGCCGGATCGGGCACGGTCACCTTGGTGATCTCCGTGACTTCCCTTTCAGGCCAGTCCACGCCCGTGACGTTCGAGCATTGGTCGAGTTGCAGCGCCGGATCATCGCGAAGGCACAAAGCGATATCGCGCGCGTGAGCGGCATCCAAAAGGAGGGAATGCTGGGCGGCTGGACCCGGATTCGCGACGACGGTCACTTGCGCCGCGGGAAAGCGGGCCAGCAGGCGATCACGAATTTGTTCGGGGGTTTCCATGCGCGATGTCACTTCGAGGCGGAGCGCGTTGTCTCCAAGGAGCCAAAGGAGGATTGGCCACAAAGAGGCGCAAAAATCGGAGGGCGAATGAAGCTCTCAAGGCGCCTAAGGGCGCGCGGCCAACCTTCGTCGTCCGGACGGATCCTTTTTGTGCCTTTTTGTGGCAATCTTGGCCGGCTTACAGCGGGAGTCGTATTCACGTTGGGGTGTGAAAGGTCGAAATCACGTCTTGTCCGTGCGGACCAGAGTGGGTGCTTGCCAGACCGCCGGTCGGCTGGGCGGCTCGAGATCATGGGCCCCGAATTCGGGGACCGGGCAGTCGCAGTCGATGTCGGATCGCAGGTGGCGCGGGGCATCGGGACCGGCGATCGTCTGGCCCCGGATTTTTTCCTGCAGTTGCACCAGGCCGTGCAACAGCGCCTCGGGGCGCGGCGGGCAGCCCGGGATGTAGATATCGACCGGAATGAAACGATCGATGCCCTTGAGCACGTTGTACCCCTGTTTGAACGGCCCGCCCGAAATCGCGCAGGCGCCCATCGCGATGCAGTATTTCGGCTCGGGCATCTGGTTCCAGAGTCGCACGACCTGCGGGGCCATCTTCTTCGTCACCGTGCCGGAGACGATCAGCAGGTCGGCCTGCCGCGGCGAGGGACGGAAGACCTCGGACCCGAAGCGGGCGATGTCGAACTTGGCCATGGACGCCGCGATCATCTCGATGGCACAGCAGGCCAGCCCGAAGTTCAGCGGCCAAACGGAGCGGCTGCGGCCCCAGTTGTAGAGCTCCTCCATTTTTGTGAGCAGGATCCCGTGGCGACGAAGCTCGTCGCGCTCGGCATCGGTGATCACAGGGGCGGCGGGTGCGGTGGCACTCATGTCATTGCCATTCAAGGTGGCCGCGATGCCAGGCCCAGACCAGGCCCTCGGCCAGCAAGAGCATGAAGACCAGCATCGCCAGCAACGCGCCCGTCGAAAGCCCGGTAAACGCGACCGCGAACGGCAGCAGAAACAGCACCTCGACGTCGAAGATTAAGAACAGGATCGCGTAGAGGTAATAGTGGGCCTTGAACTGAATCCATGAGTCTCCCGTCGGCGCGACGCCGCACTCGTAGATCGAGTTCTTGTCCGTGCTGGGCTTGGCGGGTTGGAAAAATCGAAACCACAGTTGCGCCACGCCGAGCATGACGAGCGGAAACGCGACCGCCACGGCTCCGAAGAGGGCCAGGAACGCGTAGGAGTGGTTGTTCATCGATGAGCGGAGAGAGGAGCGTTAACGAGGGTGCACTTGGCGCAATTCCGAATCGCCCACGTATATTGGTCAAGACTGCGCATTAATTGCAGCGCGGAGTGGCCCTGGCCAAAAGTGCGGCGATGGAATTGCGGTCAGGTCAGTGGTTCGGACTAAGATCGGTGGGGGCAAAGATTTCAATCCGCACTCTGTCCCGCCCGCCTCAAACGCGTGCATCTTATCGCGCAACCGCGACGCGGCGGGTGCAGCTTATCCGCCAGCCGGCGGCCTGGCGCGCAACGCGCCGTAAGCGAGCAGGCCGCGTCGGGGAGAGGACGTCGCCGCCCCGATCCCCGGGTGGGCGGCGCAGAAGCGTGCGATGTCGGCCTCTCTCATCACGAAAAATGCCGTCGAGAGCGCATCGGCGGTCGCGGCGCCCGGCGCAAAGGCCCAGGCGCGCGTCGTGCGCAGCGCCGGTTCGCCGGTGCGCGGATCGACCAGGTGCGCCCCTTTCACCGCGGTCCCGGAACCGCTCAGCGCCCCGTGAGAAAGTGCGAGCATCCGGTGCGCCTTGCCCTCACCAAGCCCGACCGGCCAACCGGTCGAGTCGGGCGGCGGTGCGAGCGCCAGAGCCGTGCTGCCGCCACTGTTCAGGCAGGCGGACAACACGTCCCACTCGCGGAGCGTCTCGGCCAGTCGATCCAGGGCGAAACCTTTGCCAATCGCGCCGAGGTCGAGATGCAGCCGGACGGCCTGGGACGTGAGGGTGTGCGCCTCGGGATCGAGCGTGAACGGCGGTGCATCCGGCGGCAGATCGGTCGCGCGCTCGGACGCGTAGGCCGGATCGAAGGTGCGGTCGGTCGCGATCGAGGCGTCGGCGGCCAGGAGCAGGCACTCGAACGTGTCGTCGCTGATGGCAATGGTTTCCCCGCGGGCGAGACGGTTGGCGCGACCGATGTCGCTGGATTCGACATAACGGCTCAGGATGCCCTCGAGCCGGTCAAGTTCGCGAAACGCCGCCGCCGCCGCCTGGCGCGCATAGCTTTCGTTCTGGGCGGCAACGACAATCTCGAACTGAGTCGCCATCGCCTCGTGGCGGAACACCGGCCAGTTCAAGGACGGGTCCTCCGCCACAGCCGCCAGCGCAGCGCCAGCATCGCGACGGCCGGCCGCCACCACAGGCGCTGCAGGCTGTATTTCGAGTCGCCCCGGTGCCGCGGGTGATGCCGCACCGGACGCTCGCCAATCGTGAAACCAGCTCCCGCCGCGAGCGACGGGATGAAGCTTTGCATCAGCTCCATCGGATACAGGGCCGAGAGCACGGCGCGGCGAAAAACGCGCAACTGGCAGCCGGCATCGTGCACGCCGTCGTCGAGCACGCCGCGGCGCACGCTGTTCGCCAGGCGCGACATCACGCGCCGCAGCTGGTCGTCGTGGCGATCGACCCGCCAGCCGCAGGCGAGATCCAGCCCTTCCGATTCGAGCAGGTCGAGGAGGTCGGGAATGTCGCGGGGATCGTTCTGGCCGTCGCCATCCATGGTGACGAGCAGTTCGCCCCGCGCCGCGTGCAGCCCGGCGAGGAGCGCGACGGCCTGGCCCCGATTCTGCGGCAGGCGCAGTTCGGTGCATTGCGGCCAACGCGCCGCGAACGAGGCGATTTCCGCCCCGCTGCCGTCGGTGCTGCCATCGTTGACCACGATGATTTCGAACTCACGTCGCAGTCCAATCAGGACGTCGACCGCCGACGCAACGAGCGGCTCGATGTTGCCGGCCTCATTGTAGACGGGAATGACGAGGGAGAGTTGAGGTGTCATCGTACTCGCGTGAAGACGATACACAAGAATCCCGGCCGAAGCCCGAGAAAAGTTTCCTGATAGGTCCCGCGCAGCCGGGCACGCACCGCTTCGACCTGGCTGGTGGAAACGATCAGCAGGGCGCCGTCGCAGTCGGCCGGCGGGGCGGACCAGTACCCGATGCGCGGCAGACCGCGGAAATACCACGGCAGTGGCCAGTACTCTTCGCTGATGACGCGCACCGGCTCCCGATCGGAGCCCGCCAGCGCGGCCTCGGCCAGCGCGCGGAATTTCAGGACGTCGAACGAACTGTGGACGTATGCGTAGGGGTTGCGCCGGTCGGCGGGCCGAATAAACGATGCGCGCCACGTCTGCTGGGTGAGCATCGCCAGGGCAAGGAAAGCCATGGCGCCGGCGACCAATGGCCCCGTGCGCAACCGACCGACCGCAGCGAGGGCGCCGGCGGCGAGCAGGGCAAGTCCCGGCACAAAGTGCACGGTGTGCCACGGCGTCTTGTAGCGCGAAGCCGACAGGGCAACCACGACCAGAACGGTGTAAATGGCGGCCCAGCGCAGGAATCCTTGGCCGGCGAAAGGTGTTCGGCTAAGTCCGGGCGCCGGTGTGGTGGCACCGCCGGCCGGTCGCGCCGCCGTCCCGCACTCTCCTCCATTCGGCGAGGCCCCGTAGCGGGTGAACGCCAACACCAGTCCGGCCCCGGCCAGCACGGAAAACATGATCTGCTGCCAGAGGAGCCCACCGTCGCGCTGCCACCCGAAGATCTGCAGATAATACCACCACGTTTTCTCATGGCCGGTTTCGCCGCTGAGGCGCGTCCACGCATATGCATAGGCCGTGAGGGTGTCGCGCAACCCGGCCGGATTCGTGCCGAACGAGGAATAAAACACGGCCATGACCAGCAGGGCGGCAACGAGGGCGAGGGCGACCGCCCGCGGGCGCAGCGGCCGGGCGGATTCCGCGGGTGCGGCGGCGCCCTTGCCCCGCCGGCTGGCGAGCCATGCGATGAGGGCGGCAAAGAGAAACAGCGGCGCGCTGCTTTTCGTCGCCTGCATGAGGCCGGCGCACGCCCCCGTGCCGATCGCCCAGCAGAGGTGCCCGCGGCGCCACCACTCGCGGGCGCAGACGAACGCCCCGAGGGTGAAGGTTACCAGCAGCGTTTCCTGGATGAAATACCGCCCATAATAGACGGCGGGTGGCGAAACCGCCAGGAGGGCGGCGGCTGCCAGTGCTGGCCAGCGACCGAGGGGCGCAGCGAGGGCGGCGAGGAGCAGCACACCCATCGTGCCGGCGAATGCCGGCACCAGCCGCAAGGTGGTTTCCGTAAGCGCGGCTAGCGTGTGCTCGCCGCGGAGCCACGCGATGGGGAGCGCGGCATAATAAAGGGTCGGACCGTGATGATCACGCGGGTCGTAGGTATAGCGGCCGCGTTCGAGCAGTTCACCAAGTTTGACCGCCTGGTTCGCTTCGTCGGCGTGCATGGGCCGCCGCTCGAGGTCGTGCGTGCGGAGCCAGAACGCGGCCAGCGCGATGAGCGCAAGGGGCAGCCAACGGCGCACGGAATCGAGCATGAGAAAAATAAAACCGGGAACCGGCCGGGCGACAAGCAGAAGGGCCGGTCCGCAGCGGATCAGTTTGAAAACTGTAGCGGCGGTCACAGACCTCCGCTACAAAAAACGGGCCGGTCGCAAGACCGGCCCGTGGATAGAATCAGGCGGAAAGAAAACCGGTTCGCGACCGATTACTTTTTCATTTCGCCGCCGCGCCAAACACCTCGATCTCGCAGTAATGGTTCAACTCGTCGGAGGTGTTGCCATTGCTGTAGAGGCGGACGTAGCGCGCCGTTTGGCCTTTGCCGTCAATGATCCGGCCATGGTTGGTTTCAACGTAGGCCAGGTCCTTGCCTTTGCCCAGACCAGCGGAGTTGTTATCGTCGTTGTTGTAGAGCGTCCGCACGTTCGTCTTGAAGTCGGCACTGTCCGAGATCTGGACGACGACATCGTGATAAACGCGGGCCTGCGAATGAAAGTGCCAGACGACGACGGCCGCGACCTTCGCCGGCGCACCGAGATCGACTTGCACCCATTGCGTGTTGGGCCCGAGCTCGACGTAAGCGCCGTCGATGCCGGTCTTGTCGCCATCGGTGATGAACGAGAGTTCGCCGATGACGGGCAGGGCGTCGCTGCTGGTGACGGTCTTTCCCTTCGAGAGGAGCGCCGTGCCGGCGGGCACCATGAAGTCAGGGCGCTTGCCGACAAGGGCAGGCTCGAGGTTCGGCAGCTGAATCGGGCGGGGCGTGCCCGCGAACAGCGGCCGGGGAAAGTCCACTTTCAGCGGAACTTTATCTTGGGCGTTCGCGCCGGAAATCATGGCGCCGGCAACGACGAGGAGGCTTAGAAGACGGGTGGTCATATTGGGAGGAGAAGTGGGTTTTGTGGGCCGGTGGGAATTTATGCCACGAAATCCTCTGGTGCAAACGTCAGCATCTTTTGGGCGGCAATAGCCTCGTTGACTTTGAGGACCGTGACCGACGAGGCGAAGGCCGATTCGGGCGTGCAGTTGAGAGGCGTGCCCTTCCGGATCGCATCGCAGAAATTCTGGATGTGCGGCTGGTGAATGGCGCCTTCGAGGACCACCGGAATTTCCCAGGCGGACAGGGCGGCGGTTTCCCTCACGTCGACGAGGGACGTGCGGGAGGCGGATGCCAGTTTTGGCCGTGGTTTTTCCCACGGCTTGACCGGCGCTGGTGCGCCTTCGCCGGAACCGGGTCTTCCGATGAGGCCCTGGGTGACAAAGGGATCCCACTCGGGGGCGCGCGCCTCACGGTAGAGTTTCGTATAGGCCTGGTTTTCGGAAATCTTCAGCGCACCTTCATCGCCCATGAAGTACTCATAGTAGCCGCCGCCCGCACTGGTGGTGGTGAGCGCCTGGTACGTGGCGCGGACGACGCCGGTCTTGGTGGGATACTCGAAGATCGCCACCGCGTTGTCGTACCACTCGTGCGTCTTGTAGTAATCGACGCCGCCGCCAGCCATGACCGAGCGGGGATTCACACCGAGCATCCAGTTGAAGATGTCGATTTGGTGCGCGCCGAGATCCGAGATCGGGCCGCCGGCGTATTTCTTGAACCAGCGCCAGTTGCGGAACTCATGCATGTTGGCGAAGCCGTACTGCTTGAGCTTGGCCTCGGACAGCGCCTGGGCGGCGGGAAATCCCAAATCGTCCGAAACCGCCCGGTTCCACTGTCCGCTCGCGTTGTTGATCCGTCCGAGCAGATGCGCTTCGTTGACGATTTTGTTGCGGGCGTGAAGGTAGCGCGGATTGCTGCGGCGCTGGTGGCCCATCTGGAGGAGCTTCTTCGTCTCCCGGGCCGTGCGCACCATCGAACGCGCACCCTCGACCGTGTTCGACATCAGCTTCTCGCAGTAGACATGCTTGCCGGCGCGCAACGCGAAATTCGTGTGCTCCGCATGCATGAAGTCGGGCGTCGCGACGATCACGGCATCGAGGTCGGGCACGCTCGAGAGCATCTCCTTATAATCCTCGAACGGTTTCGCGTCGTGGCTGAACTTCTTCAGCAGGCGCTCGCCGTAGGTGCGGTTGTACGGCCAGATGTCGCACACGCCCTTGAACCGGAGTTCGGGAATTTTGAGCGCGGCATCGATCAGGACGCGGCCTTGGGAGCCGCAGCCGATGAGGGCGACGTTGATGGTGTCGGCCTTGGCCGGCGCACCGCGCGCCATATAGGGCGTCGCCGCGAGCACCGCGCCGAGTTTGGCGCCCGTGCTGAGAAAATCACGGCGGCTGAGATAGGGTGAATTGGAGTCGGGCATGGTGGCGCGGCGTTGGTTCAGTTTTTCTCCGACCACACTGAGAAGCGATCGTGCCGCACGAGCACGAGGGCTCCGGCGATGATGATGATATGGACGGCGAGCCAGGCGACGCCTTCACTTTCCTGCACCGCCATCAGCCCAAACGACAGGCCGACATAGAGCAGTCCGGTGAGGATGAGCGTCGTCCGAATCTTGAGACCAAGCAGCAGGGCGACACCGAGCACAATCAGCGCGTACCCGATCGAATGGGCGAACGTGCGCGTCATCCAGAGCGGCATGAACGAGGCCCCGGTGATGCCCTGCGCCATCTTGCCCATGTTGGCATAATAGTTCGCAAA
>JBIJCX010000455.1:0-6002 GCA_044344465.1 Opitutaceae bacterium | reverse complement strand
ATGTCCATGGCGTTGTTGCACGAGTCGCTCTACCGCTCCGGCACCTTCGCTTCAGTGGATCTCGGCGCCTACCTAAAGGAACTTACCACCCAATCCTTCCGCGCGTCGGTTGTCCGGCCCGGCGCCGTTCGGCTCCAGCTGGACTTGGCCTCCTTCCAAGTCGAAATGGATCAGGCGCTGCCTTGCGGGCTGCTCGTCAACGAACTGGTCTCCAACTGTCTCAAGCATGGTTTTCCCGGTGAGCGCACCGGCGAGATCCGGGTCGAACTGCATCCGGTGGACGGCGGCCCGCAACTGCGCCTGCGGGTGAGCGACACTGGCGTCGGGCTGCCGGCGGACTTTGAAACGAAGCGGGGCAAGTCGTTGGGCCTACAACTGGTGTCCAATTTGGCCATACAGATCGACGGCCGACTGGAAGTCGGACCGGGACCGGGCGCGGTCTTCGGCGTGACCTTCACGCCCAAGCACTCGAAGCCGAATCCTTCAACTCCGACGCCATGACCAAGCCCAAGATACTCATCGTCGAGGATGAGTCGCTGGTGGCCCGGGATATTTGCCAGCAACTGCTGGAACTGGGTTACGAGCCGGTGGCCGAAACCCGCCGGGCCGAAGACGCGATCCTGCTCTGCCAACAGTTGCAGCCTGACCTCGTGCTGATGGATATTCACTTGGCCGGAGAGATGGACGGCCTGACCGCCGCCCAGATCATCCGTGATCGTTTCTCCATCCCGGTTGTATTTCTGACGGCGCTGGCGAGTGATTTGATCATCAATCAGGCCAAGCTCGCCGAATCGTTTGGCTATATCGTCAAGCCTTTCGACGAGCGGGAGCTGCAGACGGTCATCGAGCTGGCGCTCGGCAAACACCCGACGAAGTAGGCGGCGCGGCGCCCCTCACCGATCCGAAGAACAGCGCGCTCCTGTGCTGACCGGTGTGCTCATGCACCAGATCGGGCCCCCCGCTGCGATTTCCACGGCGACCTGCGTCGAATTGGCCCGGGCCAAATTGGACCGTCTGGGTCCGGGATAGGCCGACTTTGCCGGAAAGCCGGTCGGAAGGCTGAAAAACCATCGTGCCCGTGCCGTTTAGGTTGGTATTGGAAACGCCCATTTTGTTTTAGCGGAAAGCGGCGGCTCGGGGGTTGAGACGGTGGCACCAGTTGTGCAGGGTGCCGTTCACTGTCGTGTCGCCGCCCAATCCAGAACAGTCGCGTTGGTTTGCCGATGAGGTCCTGCCTCACGAGGCGAAACTGCGCGCGTGGCTGCGGGGGCGGTTTCCGGCGGTGACGGATGTGGACGATCTCGTGCAGGATGCCTACGCGCGGTTGATGGAGGCCCACGCGACGGGGCCGATTGCTTGCCCGCGGGCGCTGCTCTTCGTGACGGCGCGGAATCTCGCCCTGAATCACCTGCGTCACCAACGCATCGAGCGGCCCGAGGGTGCGGTGGAGATCGACGCCTTGTCGGTCGCTGATGAACGGGTCGGCGCACCGGAGGCGCTCGCGCAGGCGGAGGATTTTCAGGTGCTGATTCGCGCGATCCAGTCGCTGCCCGAGCGTTGCCGACAGATTGTAACGCTGCGGAAAATCTACGGTCTTTCGCAGAAAGAAGTCGCGGCGCGGCTCGGCCTCTCCGAGCACACCGTCGAAGCGCAGGGCGGTATCGGTCTGCGCAAGTGCATCGAATATTTCCGTCGCCACGGCTACGGCCCGAAGCCCCGTCCATGAACCGTCCGCTACCCAATCCACGCTCGCGCGAGGAAATCGCAGATGCCGCCGCCCAATGGATCTTGCGGCGCGACCGCGGTCTGACGGCCGCCGAGCAGGATGAATTTTCCCAATGGCTCGCCGCCGACCCGCGGCACGGGGAGGCGCTCGCGCTGCATCGCTGGGGGTGGGACGAACTTGACCGGTTGACCGGACTGCAGACGTCGCTCGGCGCGGTGCCGGACCCGGATCTGTTTGCGCCGCCGGCGAAGGCGCGGGCCAGACGCTGGTGGTGGCTGGCGGGCGCGTCTTCGCTCGTGGCGGCGGCCGCGGCGGTGGCTGTAATGTTCTATTTCGACGGCCGCGACGGCGGGCGGGCCGGGGCACCGCTGACGGTTGTGACGGCAGAAGTGGCGGCACTCGCGGCGCCGTGTGAGCGGCGCACACTGGAGGATGGCTCGCTGGTGGATCTCAATCGCGGAGCGTCGGTCGAGGTGGCTTTCACGGCGACGGAGCGGCGCGTCACGCTGGTGCGGGGCGAAGCGAATTTCACGGTCGCGAAGGATGCGGCACGACCGTTCATCGTGACGGCGGGGAGCGTCGCGATGCGCGCGGTCGGCACGGTTTTTAATGTGCGGCTCGATAGTGCGGGGGTGGAGGTCGTGGTGGCCGAGGGCCGCGTGCGGGTCGATTTGCCGGCTGGCCCGGGGCACGACGAAGCGCAAGTGTTGTCCGTCGGGCAGAGCGCCGTGATCGCGCTCGCCGAGGTTGCGACCCCGCCGCGAGTCGTCGCGCTGACGGCGGCCCAACTGGCGGCGCGCTTCGCCTGGCAGCCGCGTCTGCTCGATTTCACCAATGCGCCGCTCAGCGAGATCGTCAGAGACTTCAATCGCAGCAATCCTGTGCGCCTCGTCGTCGGCGAGCCGGCGTTGGGGGCGTTGCGGCTGAGTGCCACGTTTCGCTCCGACAACATCGAAGGCTTCGTGCGGTTGATGGAGTCCGATTTTGGAATGCGGGCGGAATGGCGGAGCGAGCGCGAGATCGTGCTGCGGCGCGCGAAGTAGGTCTGAGGTTGGGGGAGGTCTTGGCTCCGCCCTGCTTAAAATGACGGTAATTTTTTTAGCGGAAACTGCGCGGTCGCGGTTTGTTTCTGCGAATCCATTTCAAATCACCCATGCACCTTGCTCCTTCCCGTTCGTTTTCTCACGGCGCGCGCCGGATACTGCCGCTGCTGTTCGCGGCGTTTGTTTTCGTCGCGGCGTCGTCCCGCGCCGCGGATGCGGCGAAGAAAGCATTCGACGTTCCGGCGGGCGCAGCGGTGCGGACGCTGAAACAATTCGCCGCGCAGGCCGGCAGCGAGATCGTGTTTTCGCCCGAGGTGGTCGGTGCAGTGAAAACGCGCGCCGTGCTCGGGCAGTTCACGCCGCGCGAAGCGCTCGACGCGATGCTCGCCAACACCGGCCTCGTCGCCGCGCAGGAGCAGAAGACAGGTGCGTTCGCCGTGCGCAAAGGCGAACTCCCAAACGGCCAAAGGGTGGCGCAGAGCGCGCAAAGCGATCTTTCTCAGACCAGCGCAAAGGCAGCTGACGAAACGATCCGCCTCGGGGAGTTTGTGGTCTCCGGCACCCAGCTCTCAATGCGCCGTGCACTGGCGGAAAAGCGCGGCGAAGCGATCGTATCCGACGCCATCTCCGCCGACGAGATCGGCTCCATTCCGGACTTCGGCCTCGGCGAGGCGCTTGAGCGCGTGCCCGGCGTCGCGATGGTGATCAACAACGGCCGCGGCGAATCCCAGTTTGCCACGCTCCGCGGGCTGAACGCCGACTATAACGCCGTCCTCATCGACGGTCTCCAACTCCCTTCGACTGAGACCAACCGGCGCAACGTCTCGCTCGACGTCATCCCGTCGTCCCTCGCGAAAGCCATCAACGTCTACAAAACCTTTACGCCGGAAATGGACGGTAACGCCATCGGCGGCATCATGAATCTCCGCACGCGCAGCGCCTACGACAGCCCGGGATTTTTCATCTCCGCCCGCGGCAACTACGGCTTCTACGAAAACCCGCGCCGGCTCCACCCGACCACGCCTTCCGGTCAGGCCGAACTCACGTTGAGCAACACCTTCGGCGCCCGGCGGCAATGGGGGTTGGTCGTGTCGGCCAGCTATTTCCGGCGCGACTCGTCCTCGCTCAACTCGGCGATCGACACCTACAGTTTCTACAACGCCGCCGGAGCGCTCGTGCCGCTCACGAGTCCCGAGGTCGGCGCCGCCACGCCCGTGCCCGACCGGCGCCGCTGGCTCGCCTACGACAATGTGCGCGAACGCAACGGGCTCTTCGGCAAACTCGAGTTTTCCCCGACCGGCGCCTTGCGCGCTCACGTCACCGGCGGATTCTTCCAGCACCTCAACGACGAGGAGCGCCAGAGCAACATCCTCATCCGCAACTCCACCCCCGTCCTCATCTCGCCGACCGCCGGCACCGTCGCCGTCGCCAACGCGCAGGCCGACTACGCCGGGTTTTACCAGGACCGCCGCATCACCTACGGTGAGTTTGGCGCCGCGAGCGACCTCACATCCGACAGCCGCGTGACGTTCGCCACCCACTACGCGATCGGCGACTACCGCCAGTCCGGCCGGCTCGACACCTATCGCATCGCGAACACCGCCGCCCTCGGCTACCGCTACGAAACCACGCCCGGCGGGTTCGCCCATTTTGCCCCGACCGATCCCGCCTTCTACTACAACGCCGCGAACTATCGCGCCTTCGAGCACGGCTGGACCCGCGACAACAATAACGAGAAAATCCTCACGCTTGCGCTCGACTATGGGCACAACGATCGGCCCGACGCGCGGGGTCTCGGTTTCAAGACGGGGCTGAAGTATCGCCACCTCGATCGCGCCTACGATTTCTTCGAGGAAAACTATCGTCCGACCAGTCCGGCCCTGCTGCTCGCGGATGCCCTCGATCCGCGCGCGACCACGCCCTACAACGGCCGCGGCCAACGGCTCGTCAACATTGACGCCGCCAAGGCGCAGGCCGTCTTCCTCGCCAACCGCGCGCTCTATCCGCTCAACCCGACCAACCTCGCCCGCAATCTTCAGGCCGACTACACGCTCAACGAGGCCGTGACGGCGGCCTTTGCGCTCGGCGTCTACCGGTTGGATCGCTTCACGGCCATCGGCGGCGCCCGTTTTGAGCGCACGGTTTTGAAAACCGCGTCGAACGCCACCCGCACCGCCGGCACCGCCTCCACCTACGTGCCCACGACGCGGAAATCCGACTACGACGACCTCCTGCCCTCGCTGAATCTGTCCTATGACCTGACCAGCAAGCTCCGGGTCCGCGGGGCCCTCAGCCGCTCGATCAGCCGGCCGAACTACGACTCCCTCGCGGCGCGCGAGGTCATCGCCGACAACGGCGCCGGCATCGTCAATATCTCGACCGGCAACCCCGGCCTCAAGCCGCGTGAGGCCGCGAACTGGGATGCATCGCTGGAGTGGTATTTCTCGAAGGACTCGCTCTTTTCGGCCGGACTCTTTCGCAAGGACTTGAAGAACGAATTCCTCCGCACCGCGGCGGTCGAGACGGCCGTGATCAACGGGATCGCGACGACCACGACGACGACGTCACCGCGCAATCTCGACTCGGCGCGAATCGACGGGATCGAGTTGGCCTTCACGGACACGCGGCTCGATTTTCTGCCGGGGCCGCTGGCGGGTCTGGGTGTGCAGCTGAATGCCACGTTTCTGGCCATTGATACTTCGAGCATCGTCATGGCCAACGGCAGCATGCGCCGCCTGCCCAGCCTGCTTGAGTCGCCCGAACGGACGTTCAATGCGACGCTGCTCTACCAAATTGGAAAATGGAATGCACAGGTGAGCTACAAACACACCGACCCCAACCTCGTCGCCATATCGACGGCCAACGTCGTCGACGATCGCTACTACCGGGACAACGACACCTGCGACGCGCAACTGCGCTACACGCTCAACCGGCGCTGGTCGTTCACGGTGCAGGCGAAAAATTTCACGGGCGAGCGTCCCGCTCGGATGATCGGCCTCCACCAAGAACTCTTGCGGGAGGAGTTGAACAACGGACGTTCCTGGTTCGGTGGGGTGACCTATCTGTTCAAATGAAGCGCCGTTCGAGGCGACCTCCAAGTGCGTCCAGGCTGTTCTGAGTTTTCGCACCGTAGCGCCGGGCCGGGGCACGGTCCATGCAGGCTGGCCGGACGAGCTGCTCGCGGGCGGCCAAAGCTGAGTCCTGATCGTGGAGTCGCTCGCAGCGGAGGGGAG
>JBIJCX010000454.1:0-6006 GCA_044344465.1 Opitutaceae bacterium | reverse complement strand
GCGGATCCGCGGCTGATGATCCTCGACGAGGCGACCAGCTCGATCGACACGCTCACGGAGGCGCGCCTGCAGCAGGCGCTCGTCACGCTGCTGCGCGGCCGCACCAGCTTTGTCGTCGCGCACCGCCTGAGCACCATTCGCCACGCGGATCTCGTGCTGGTGCTCGACCAGGGTCGCGTGATCGAACGCGGCACGCACACCGGATTGCTGGCGCAGGGCGGGCACTACGCGGCGCTTTACCGGCAGTTTGTCCAGGTCGACGAACGGGCGTGAGCGCGTCTGGGGAATGCGCCGGGCGTGGGGAAATTTTCCGCGCGGGTCCTGCCCGAGGGCCTTTGGCCGCAAGTTCAAGGGAAAAACCGCGCCGGCCGCGGAAACTTACGCAACGACACCACGGCGGTTTCCCTCTAGAAAGACGAAGATTTTCCTGTGCAAACCGCGGATTTTCACTCTAGAAGAGCGGTGTTCCAGAGGGAAATATTACAAATCCAATATCACTATGGCTAAAAAAGCTGCTCGTAAACCAAACGCTGCGTTCATGAAACCGGTCACGCCCGATGCCGCCCTTGCTGCGGTCGTTGGCTCGGCCCCGCTTCCCCGCACGGAGCTCACCAAGAAGCTCTGGGCCTACATCAAGAAGAATGGCCTGCAGGACAAGAAGGTCCGCACCCAGATCAACGCCGACGACAAACTGAAGGTTGTGTTCGGGGGCAAGAAGGCGGTTTCGATGTTCGAGATGACCAAGCTCGTCTCGGGCCACGTTGCCAAGTAAGGTCCGCAGAATCTCTCCCAAGCCGCCGCGATTTTTTCGCGGCGGCTTTTTTGCGGCCAAATCGAATCTTGACCTGCCTGGGCGGCGGACGAGTTGCGCAGCGTGAACGGCCAGGTTGAATGTCTGTTGCGGCAGGCGGGGCAGAAGCGCAAGCGCACCGCGGCCGCCGAGGACGCGTCGGCGCGGGATCCTTCGTAGCCCGACCTACCGGCCGCCGACCACCTTGTCGCTTCGCGCCAACGCGGCTACCGTGGTCACCACGTGGTGGTAGGAAGCAACCCGCCGCCTTCGATATTGCACGTGTCCGGGCCGGACGGTTGTATCGCCCGCACCGCCCGGTCCCACATGTCGCAGCACCATCTGAGAAAATTCAAAAACGCCGCCATCTGGCTGGCCATTTTTCTCGCCGGTTCCGCGTCCGGCTGGCTCGGTTATCGGGCGGAGCGCACTCAGATGCTGGAACATCTGATCGCCGACGCCCTGCGGTCGGTGGTGGCGATCGAGGCGCGGGATCTGCGCCGCCTCGCCGGCACGCGCGCCGATGTGGGCACGACCGCGTATGCGGCCTTGAAAGACCGGCTGCAGCAACTGCGCACGGTCGATCCCCGGGTGCGCTTCCTCTATGTCTTTCGTTTCGTGCCGGAAACCGGCAAGGTTGTCTACCTCGGCGACTCCGCCAAGGCCGGGGCCAAGGACGAATCGCTGCCGGGTGACAATTATCCACAGGCGGCCAACTCCCCCGGGTTGCAGGGAATCATCCGCACCGGCCGGCCGGCGACCGAGGGCCCGCTGGCGGATGATTTTGGAACGTGGGTCACCGGCTATGCCCTCATCGGCGAGGCGCCGTCGAACCGGCCGGGTGTGCCGATGCGGGAGATTCTCGGGCTCGACGTCGATGCGGCGGCCTGGACCGGCCTGCTGTGGCGCGCGGCGCTGCCGTGGGCGTTCTTCGTCTGGATTCTGCTCGGGCTGCCCTTCGTCGCGCTGCTGGTGATCCGCCGGCAGGTCGAGCAGGGCGAGGTCATCCGCAACCTTTCGGAGGCGATGGAGCAGAGCCGCTCCGCGATCGTGATCCTCGATCTCGAATGCCGGGTCGAATATGCGAACCGCGGCTTGTGTCAGCAGATCGGTTACACCCGCCGCGAGCTGATCGGCCATGGCTGGCGCGACCTGAAGGTGGCGCAGGCGGCGGAGGAGGTCTTTGCCGATCTCTCCGCCACCGTCCGGGCCGGACACGCCTGGCCGGGAGAGTGGTTCAACCGCCGCAAGGACGGCTCCGTCTATCCCGTCCGCGGGATCGTGACCCCGGTCAAGACGCGCAACGGCACGATCGCGTGCTTCGTCGCGGTGTTTGATGACGTCACCGAAACGAAGCGCAAGGAGGCGGAGCTCCGTGAGGCGCTCGATCTGGCGGAGGCCGGCGATCGCGCCAAGGGGCAGTTTCTCGCCACGATGAGCCATGAGGTGCGCACGCCGCTCAACGGGATCGTCGGTTTCACCAGCCTCTTGCTCGACACGACGCTCAGCGCCGAGCAGCGCGAATATGTACAGACGATCCGGACGAGCGGGGAGGCGCTGATTCAGCTTACGGGTGACATCCTCGATTTCGCGCGCATCGATTCGGGCCGGCTGAAGCTGGATCCGACCGCCCTTGATCCGTTCGAGTGCGTGGAGGACGCGCTGGATGTGCTCGCCGGCAAGGCGGCGGAAAAGCAGATCGAGCTGCTCCACCGCGTGGCGGAAAACGTGCCGTCCGCGGTCGTGGTCGACGGCGGCCGCGTGCGTCAGGTGCTCGCCAATTTGATTGGCAACGCGATCAAATTCACGGGGCAGGGCGAGGTGGAGGTGAACCTCGCAGTGACGCCGGGGAACGGCGGGGGGGCCGGGACGGCGGCGGCGGGGGAGGCCGGCGTCGCGCCGGTCGAATTCTGCACCCTGGTGTTTTCGGTGCGCGACACCGGCATCGGCATTGCGCCCGAGCAGCACGCAAAATTGTTCAAGCCTTTCAGCCAGCTCGATGATTCGTCGACCCGCCGTTACGGCGGCACGGGACTGGGCCTGGCGATCTGCCGCAACCTCGTGCACCTGATGGGCGGCGAAATCAGCTTCACGAGCGAGCTCGGGAAGGGCTCGACGTTTACCTTCACCCTGCCGGTGCCGGTGGCCGCTCCGAGCCTGCCCGTCCGCGATCTCGCCGGGCTCCGGGTCGGCCTCGCGCTGCGGTCCGGGGCGTTGCGCCGTGAGCTGGCGCGGCTGCTCGCGAGCTGGCGGGCGGAGGTGGCCGAGGTCGATGCCCCCCGGGGGCTGATCGCCCTGACGTGGGACGTGGGGCTCGTGGTGGTCGACGAGGAGATTGCGCGGGAGCTCGCGGCGCTGCCGGAACCTCTGGCCGGATTGCCGCCGGCAAAGACGGTCGGGCTCGTGCCGATTTCGCTCGCGAGCGAATTGCGGACCAGCCTGCGCACCCACTTTCGGCTGCTGGTCAACAAACCGGTGCATCAGGGCGCGCTCTTCGCGCTGCTCTCGAGTTCCCGGCCGGCGGTGGCGGAGACCGTGCCGCCCCTGGCCCACTATGGATTCCGCGTGCTGGTGGTCGAAGACAATGGGATCAACCAGCGCCTGATGCAGCGTGTCCTCACCAATCTCGGCTGCCGCCATACGGTGGTGGAAAACGGGCGTCGCGCGATCGAGGAGCTCGTGCAAAAGGCGGCGGACTACGATTTTGTCCTGCTCGATCTGCACATGCCGGAGATGGATGGGTTTGCCGCGCTGGAGGAAATCCGCAGCGGCCGGGCGGGGGTGCGGGCGCAATCGATGTGGATCATCGCCTTGACCGCGGATGCGCGCGACGTGCAGCGCGCGCGCGGGATGGCGGCCGGCCTGAACGATTATCTGACGAAGCCCCTGCGGCTGGGGGAACTCGAGGCGGCGATGCGGCGGTTCCAGGACCAGCGGAACGTGCGCGGCTGAAGCCGGTCACGAGTGGCGGCACCGCGCCGCGCGTTGCGCAAAGTGTCACTTATTACGTGACACTGGCTTGGCGGGTCCGAATTGGGTTACGGGCGGGAGCCCGCAGGAGAATTCGACGCCGCGCCCGGGGTCGTCGCCGTCGCGGGTGACCCGGCCGGATCGAGGGGCGCGCGGGATTCGCCGCGGGCCTGGGCGCGGCGGCCGAGCGCGTCGTAGGTCGCGTATTTGTAGAGCTCGCCCAGGGTCGGATAGTTGAAACACATCTCGATGAAGAGATCGGCGCCGGCACCGGTGTGAAGCGCGATCAGGCCGAGGTGCACGAGCTCGCTCGCCTGTTCGCCGATGGCGTGGACGCCGAGCAGCTTCATCGTCTCCGTGGCAAACAGCAGTTTTAGAAACCCCAGTCTTGCCCCGATGATCTGGCCGCGGGCGTTGGCGTCGTAGTGCGCGATGCCGGCGACATAGGGCACGGCATTGCGGATCAACGATTCCTCGCTTTCGCCGGCCATGGAACATTCGGGGATGGTGTAGATCCCGTAAGGGAGGATCGGCGCGATCCGCGTCTTGTACTTCAGATCGAACGCATGGACCATCGCGACGCGCGCCTGCTCCATCGACGTGGCGGCGAGCGCGGGGAAGCCGATGACGTCGCCAACCGCATAGATGTGCGGCACCGCGGTCTGGTAGCGGGCGTTGACCTCGATCACGCCCCGCTTCCCCGCCGCGAGACCGGCGGCGGGAAGGTTGAGCTGGTGGGTGTTCCCGCTGCGCCCGGCGGCGACGAGCAGCGTGCCGGTGGCGACCTGGGCACCCGAGGCCAGCGTCGCCGTGAGCTGGGCGGGCGCGACGTCGACGGCCGTGACGCTCTCGTTGAACCGCAGGTCGACGCCCATCTCGATCATGCTGCGGGTGAGAAGCTGGGCGACGTCGGCATCGAGAAAGGTGAGCAGCCGGTCGCGGCCCTCGAGCAGCGTCACCTTGATGCCGAGCGCGGCGAACATGCAGGCATACTCGCAGCCGATGACCCCGCCGCCGACGATGAGCATTGCCTCCGGGATGTCGTGGAGGTTGAGAATCGTATCCGAATCGTAGACGCGCGCGTCGTGAAAAGGGAACACCGCCGGGCGGAACGGGTGGGAGCCGGTGGCGATGAGGATGTGGTCGCCGGTGAGGGTGACCGGGGCGCCGGCGCGCGGCGCGAGCCGCCGGGTGTGCGCGTCGGCAAACGATGCGTGCCCCTGGTAAAGTTCGACGCGGTGGCGGCGGAGATTGCCGACGATGCGCCTGTGCTCCGTTTGCTGCACCTGGCGTTCGCGGTACAGGAAGTCGCGCGCGGTGACCCGTTCCTTGAGCGACATGTTGACCCCGTAAAGTCCGCGCTGGCGGAACCCGGAAAGATAGAGCGCGGTTTCGCGGAGGGTTTTCGACGGGAGCGTGCCGGTGTTGGCGGCGGCGCCGCCGAAGACGGCTTCGCGCTCGATGAGCGCGACCCGTTTGCCGAAATAGGCCGCCTGGGCCGCGCCTTTTTCGCCGGCGGGGCCGGAGCCGATCACGATGAGGTCGTAGTGGGGTATCGCCATGGCAGGGCCGCCACGCGCGGGGTGCGGGTGACGGGTGGGTGCGGCGCAGTGTGGGGGCGGAGGCGGGGAAGTAAACGCTGGAGGTGGCAAGCGTGGCCCCAGTTCAGAATTCCATCGTCGTCGTCAGCCGGTAGCTGCGCGGTTCGTTGAGGTACACCCGGCGGACGCCGGTGTAGTCGTCGTTGTAGCGGCCGACGATCGCGAGGTACGAGTTCGAGATGTTCTTCACGTTGAGCTGCAGCGTGACCGGAATCTTGGTTCGCGGCACACGGGTGCGATAGCCGGCAAACGCGTCGCCCAGGATCGTCTCGTTGCCCCAATAGACCCGGCCGGTTGCGAGATTCTGGCTGAGGAAGTTCTTGCCGTTGTAGCGGATCGACGCGCCGGCGAAGAGGCCCTTCAACTTCCCTGCGCTGAAGCGATAGCGCGCGGTGCCGTTCAACTTGTGCGGCCGCGCGCCGAACGGCGCATTCTGCCGGTCCACCTGGTAGGCCATCTCGCTGTCGAGATCCCGCACGGCGGTGTTGAACGTCGCGAGCTCGGTCGGATTGTTCGCGAGCAGGGTGCGCCATTGCGGCACCCGCGAACCGAAGAACTCGAAGACCTCGGTGAAAAAGTTTTCCCGGCGGCGCTCCGAGTGGGAATAACTCGCGCGCAACGTGAGGTTCTTCGTCGGGTTCGCCA
>JBIJCX010000143.1:0-19586 GCA_044344465.1 Opitutaceae bacterium | reverse complement strand
CCATGCCGTCGAACGTCGATTTGAGACTGAGCCGACGGGCACCAATGGGTGGGCCAGACGCTCCGCGCGCGGCCATACGCGCGTCCGTCGGCCGGCCGCGCGCGGAGCGCCCGGCCCATCATTCGACTCTCTAAGAAACAGTTCGTTGTAGCCCGCCGCGTGAGCGGCGGGAGCGCTGGATGTCCCTGCGCTCACGCGCAGGGCTACAAAGCCCGACGTTTCTTCCCGTCCGGTGCAAAAATCTTTTGCGATTGGGACCGCATGGATCCGGCTCAGATTATTTTGCGGGCTTTAGAAACCGGCCGCCCGAATCCAAAAGCTCTCGCGCCACTCGCCTCCCGCGGGCACCGACTGAAGTTCCTGGTAGGAGCCGGCGTGGGCGAGGTTGATGCCGTTGGTGATTGCCGCCATCGGTTCGATGCACACGAAGTCGCGCCCCTTCGGCGCGAAGATGACGCCGGCCCGGTATTGGGGACCAAGCTCGACCGAAATCCGCTGCTTTGCCCCCTGAAACCAGAACTCCGCGCGGCCGGCCTCGTTCCGGATCAGGCCGCTGAAGACGTCGTCGAATTGCACGCCGGCGAGCGGCAGTGGATCGGCGAACGCGACGGGCTTGGTGGCGCCGGTCGGGACCAGATGCTCCGACAGCACGACGTGTTCGCGCGCCGCGAGATGCAGTTGCCATTGGTCGCGCGGCGCATCGTGGACGCGGAGATACGGATGAAAACCAACCAGGACCGGCATCGGTGCGGTGGAGTGGTTTTTCAGCACGGTCTCCACCTGCAGTTCGCCCGCCTTGAGCCGATAAGTCATCTCAATCGTGTGCGCGAAGGGAAACTGGGCCATGAGTTCGGGGTGGCGCCAGAACTCGAACCGGCTGGTGACCTCGGCGGCGGTGGCGGTCGCGCTCACGGCCACCACCTGCCAGTGCGGTGAGGTCGCGAGCAGGCCGTGGATCGGCTGCCGGCTGCGGTCGAGCTTCAGGTTGCCGAGTTGCTCGTTGAGGAGATATTTCTTCCCGTTTGCGAAAAACGCCAGCTGATCAATTCGGTTGGCCCACGGCGCAAGGAAGGGAATGCCGGCCAGGCTCGGCTTGGCCTTGAACGCCGCCAGCCCGCCCGGTGGCGACCACAGCACGTCCCGGCCCCGGACCATCATGCTGCGGGCCATGTTGCCGATCCCGGGCACAATGGTGACCTCGATCGAGCGGACGTTGTCGGTCAGAACCACGACCCCAACGTTCTCGAGGGACGATTCGCGGGCGACAAAATCGCCGCCACGGGCCGCCGCGGCCAAGAGTAACAGAACGAAAATCGATCGAAGTGTCTTCATCTGGAAAAGAGGGCGAAGCGGACGGGTTGCGGCGCCGGGCCTCGCTGCAATTAGCCCGCGCGCGGGCGCCGAGTCGAAAACTCTTTGCGGCCCCAAGGCGCAGTTCTGCGCCGCGGCCCGACCGTCGCCGACCCTGTGACCCCGCCCCGCCTCACCCGCCGGCGGTCGACTCACGCCAGTCAAGGACGGCGAACGGCGTGTCGATCCCACTGAACACCGTCCGCCGCAGTCGCAGGTCGTAATGCAATGCCGGCGCCGTGCCGGTGCAACTGACCTTCTTTGCCACCAAGGCGCCATAGATGACCGAGTTCGCGGCGACGGTGAAATTGCCGTTGGGAGTGTAGATGACGCCATGGTACGGTACGGTCGTGTTCATGTCCGGCACCGTCAGGGTATTCGTCCCGAAAACGGCCAACCGCCGCGGGTCCTGGCTGACGTTTCTGATGCCGTTGCCATAGATCGCGATGTCGCCCGCGACGAACACCTCGAGCGAACCGGTGGCTGAAAGTTCGATTGACGCGGTATTGGCGCCACCGTTCAGCCCAATGTAGAATGCGCCGGAGACCACGAGCTGCACCGGGCCATCCACGATGATCTTGGTGGTCCCGGTGAGATCGAGTCCCGTGCAGTAATAGATCGCGGGCACTGTGTCCGTCGGCGAACCAATCGTCGTGGTCGAGCCAAGCGGGGGGTTGGCCAGCGTTGATCCGGTTCCGGAGATGGTTCTGATTGTGAATACGGGCTGATACGGGCTGCTGACGATGCGGTTCCAGTCAATTTTTGTGGTCACCGGGGTGGACGGACCGATGACCTTTGCGTTCGTGCTAAAGGAAGGGCCGCCGCTGTACCGCGAGGCGACGTAGCCCTTGATCTGGGCATTCGTCAGCAGGATATTGGCGGAGGTCGATGGCTCGGCTTCCGAGGCGATCACGGCCGAAAATGTGGGCGTCTGGCTGGCGTAGGTGCCGAGACCAGAGTCGTAGCTGTCGGCGCCGCCACCGCTGCTGAAGGAGACCGTGCCGTTGGTCGCGGCAATCGCGTTGACGAACAGCGGGGCCCGCACCGAGGTCGACGTGAGGGTCCGAGTGATGTCCCCGACATTCGGCACATGGGCGATGCCGGTGACGGTTACCCGGCGGGTGCCGGTGCTGCTATTGTAGGTCTCGACCGTGAGACGAACTTCACCGGTCACCCCGTTCTCATAGGTGAAGCCGGTGAGGGTCTTGGTCGCCGTAGTGCCGGTAATCGTCCAACCGGTCCACGTGGTTTTGTTCATCGCCCACAACGCCTCCTCCATTCCGGTGTCCGTCAACTCGACACAGCGCGAGCCGTGGAGCGCCCGCGTACTCATTTCCAGCGTCCGCTGGCAGAGCGCGGTGTAACTGGCGAGCGCAATGCCGAGCACCGAGGCGAAGCAAAGGGCAGCCAACAAGGCAGATCCATTCTCCCTCGCGCGGCCTCGCCATGGCGGTCGACCCGACCCACAACCGCCCCCCTCAGCCACCCAACTCGAGGCCGGGTGCAGCAGACCGACGATGCACCCCCGAAACTTGGCGAAGGTGAACCATTGCCCCACATTTATCATTATTTTGTCTTCACACCATTTACCTCATGAAAACATGTTCTTAACGTCATGGTGACGCAATTGAGAAAGTTACGCAGCGCGAGTGCACTAATCCGTAAGAATTCAGCCCCAACCGCAAAGGGGTTTTTGCCCCGGACGGGAAGAAACGTCGGTCGTTGTGGCCCTGCGCGTGCCTGCCCGCCGAAGCCTTGGCGAAGGCGTGAGCGCAGGGACCTCCCGCACTCCCGCCGCTCACGCGGCGGGCTACAACGAAGCTGTTTCTTCGCAAGGGTTGACCAACCCCGGTTGGCCCGTGGTGATAGTGACGGAAGATCCGCCCCCAACCGCAAACCGATCCGTTCACCCCGCCGGAAGTCGCGCAAACATCGCTCATGCAACTCAAACTCCTCCTCACGTCGCTTGTCCTCATCAGCGCCTCGATCCTCCCCGCCGCCGAGCGCAAGCTGGTGATGATTGCCGGGCCCGTGAGCCATCCGCCGCTGATGCATGAATTCCGCGCCGGTTCCATCCTCCTGCAAAAGCGACTCGCGGGCATTCCCGGCCTCCGGACCGTCCTCGTCACCAACGGCTGGCCCAGTCAGGTGGTCGCCGGAAAAAAAGTGGATGACAACTCGGTGTTCGACGGCGCCGATGCGATCTTCATCTACGCGGACGGCGGCCCCAATCATCTGGCCGTTCAGCATGACCGGCTGGACGTTCTCCGCGGTCTCATGACCAAGGGCGTCAGCCTGGGCTGTGCCCACTACGCCGTGGAGGTGGTCCCCGGCAAGGGCGGCGCCGAGTGGAAAGAATGGATCGGCGGCCACTACGAAAATGCGTTTTCCTGCAACCCCATCTGGGACGCCGACTACCCGACCCTGCCCGCGCACCCGATCACGCGGGGGGTGAAGCCGTTCAAGACCAAGGACGAATGGTATTTCAACCTGCGCTTCCGCGACGGCAAAGCCGGCGTCAAGGACATCCTGGTGGCGCGGCCCTCGGATGCCACGCGCGACGGACCCTACGTGTATCCCAAAGGGCCCTACCCTCACATCCAGGCCGCCAGGGGCCGGCCCGAGACCACGATGTGGGCCGTGGAGCGATCCGACGGCGGGCGCGGCTTCGGCTTCACCGGCGGCCACTTTCACCTCAACTGGCAAAACGACGATCAGCGCCGGCTCCTGCTCAATGCCCTGGTGTGGCTCGCCAAACTCGACGTCCCTTCCGGCGGCATCGACTCCGCCTCCGTTAGCGACACGGAGGTCCAGCAGAACCTGGACGAAAAAAAACCGCCCGTGCCGCGGCCAGCCGGCGCGAAGGCCCTCTGAGCCCGGGCCCGGCCGGGTGAGTTTTGCGGCGATCGTGAAACACCTTCCCTTAAGGCGAAAAACGAGTTTCCTGCGGTAAGACGATCCCCGCAGCGAGGTGCTGTGACCGCGGGGAACCGCGCACACCTATGAACCACCGATTCCCGATCTCCCTCTTGGGCGCCTGCTGCGCCCTCGCCTTTGTCCACATCCCAGCGCTCCACGCCGCCAACCCCGCGGTTGCGGGCACCGCCCAGCAAACGGGCACCGTCACAGGCCGGGTGCAGAATGTGGTCACCGGCCAATACCTCAACAAGGCGCGCGTCTCAATCAAGGGCACCGACCTGACCGCGTTTACCGACGCGTTCGGCATCTACCAGCTCGTCAACGTGCGCACCGGCCCGGTCGTGCTGGAGGTCTTTTACACCGATCTGGATCTGCAGCAGATTCCGCTCGACGTCCCGGCGGGCGGGACCATCGAGCAGAACGTTGCGCTGACCAGCAAGACGCGGTACGGGCAGGATCAGGCGGTCGTCGCCCTGGATGCATTCGTCATCTCGGCGGACAAGGAGACGGATGCCCAGGCCATCGCCACCAACGAGCAACGGTTCGCGCCCAACATCAAGAACGTCATGTCCACCGACTCGCTCGGTGACACCCTGGGCAGCAGTGTCGGCGAGTTCCTCAAGTTCATTCCCGGCCTCACGGCCGAGTTCGACAATGCGGACATCGCGGGCATTTCGGTCCGGGGCATCGGCGGCGGCATGACCTCCATCACGACGGATGGCGCCCCGGCCTCCAACGTCTGGGTCAGCCCGACCCGAAGTGTCGATTTGCGCAGCATGGCGCTCAACGACATTTCGCGCATCGAGGTGACGAAAGTTCCCACGCCATCGACGCCGGCGGACTCCCTCGGCGGCTCGGTCAACATGGTCGGCAAGAGCGCCTTCGAGCGCAGCGGCGCCCTGCTCCGCTACGGGATCAATCTGGTCGGCAACGGTGACCGCGCCAACCTCACGCTCAAGAAAACGCCCCACTCCTACCTGGATCGCAACACGTACAAGCTGCTGCCCGGATTCAATTTCGACTACACCCTGCCGCTCGGCAAAAACTTCGGCATCGTCGTGTCGGGCATGACGAACAATATCTACAACGAGCAGCATTTCACCCGCAATGCCTGGGCCAGCACCGGCACGGGCATACCCTCCTCGGTGAGCCGTCCGTACCTCCAATCCTACCTGGTCTTGGACGGGCCGCGGAATATCACGCGCAACACGCTCGGGTTGAAGGCCGACTGGCGGGTCACGCCCCATTCGGTACTCTCGCTGGGCGGGCAGTTGAACCGGGCGACCACCGAGATCGGAACCCTGCAGGTGACATTTAACGCGGGCGCCACCGGCACGCCGACTCCCGCCACCGGATCGGGATTCAGCTACAGTGACAACTTTACCATTGGCGCCACCGGTCGCGCGTCGATCACCAACAACGGCACGAATCAGCTCATCAACCAGGAAACAACCGCGGGAAATTTGAACTATCGCTTCGACGACGGCAAATGGCGGATTGAGGCCGGAGTCAGCACCTCCTTCTCGCTGACCAAGCGTCGCTACGAGGATGCCGGCATCTTTTACCAGATGATCAGCACGAATCGAAACCCGATCCGAATTTCCTTTCTGGATATCGTGAGCGATCGGCCGGGAAAAATTCTGGTCTTCGACAACGCCAATCAGCCCGTCGATTACAGCAATATCGATAATTACCGGGGCACGACCACCAACGACGCCCAGGGCAAGAATTGGTCCAACTACGATTCTGGAAACCTGAGTGTCCGGCGACGGCTGGATTTCTTCCCCTTCCCCTCCTCGGTTCAGCTGGGCGGCTCGCGCCGGATCCAGACCGTGGATTTGAAACCGAACAGCAGGAACTGGACCTTCAACGGGCCCGACGGCAATCCACTCGCCTCGCTCACACCGTACTTGATGCAGGTGTACAAGAACCAGGACTCGGACTTCGGCTTCAAGAACATCCCCTGGCTCTCGCCGAGCCGGAGTTGGAGCGCCTTTCAGGCCAACCCGCTCCTCTTCGTCAAGACCCTGGCGCAACAGGTGGCGGAGGAGAATTATCGCATCACCAACTCCGAACACGTCCAGGAGACCGTTTCCGCGCTCTACCTTCAGGGCGAGGCCAGCTTCTTCAAGAGCCGGCTGAAAGTCCTCACGGGCGTCCGGTATGAAAAGACCTTGGACGAGGGCCAGGGCTCGCTCTACGACCCCACCGCGGTCTTCGTGCGCAACGCCAACGGCACGTTTGCCAAGAATGCCGCCGGACAGCAGATCCGGAAACCTGAAGCGGGCCTCGCCGGTTCGATGGAAGATCTGCGCGTGACCCGGCAGGAACGCGCCGCGACGGCCAACCGCACGTACGACGGCTTTTATCCGAGCCTCCACCTTACCTATGACATCAGGGAGAACTTCCTGGCCCGCGCCGCTTACGCCCGGACCTACGGCCGGCCGAATTTCACCGACGTGATTCCGCGCACCACCATCAGCGAGCGGGATCTCAACGAAGAACAGCTCAATGACCCGACGATCATCAAGGGCACGCTCACGGTTCGCAACACGAGCCTCCGGCCGTGGACCGCCGACAACTTCGACTTGTCCCTCGAATACTACACGCAGCAAGGGGGACTGTTCAGCGCGAGTGTGTTCGTGAAGGAAATCAAGAACTTCTTCGGCGATGCCGTGCGGTTCGCCACCCTCGCGGATTTGGAGGAGGTCGGCCTCGAGCCCGAGTATGTGGGCTGGAACTTGTCCACGAAGTTCAACTCCGGCGACGCCCGCATCACCGGCGGTGAATTCAATCTCCGCCATTCGCTGCGCGGATTGGGACGCTGGGGCGCGTATTTTACGCTCTTTGCCAACGCCACCAAACTGAACCTCGCCGGCAACCGGCAGGCGTCGTTCACCAGTTTTATTCCCAAGAGCGGAAACTGGGGGGCCTCGTTCAGCCGCAAGCAGATCACCGTGACGACCCGATGGAATTATCGCGGCCTGGACCGGCGCGGCGCCCAGCTGGCTTTCGGCCCGGATGGCTACGAGTACTACAAGGCCCGCACCACGCTGGACATGTATCTCGCCTATCAACTCACCCGCCGGCTGTCGCTCGCCGGCAGCATCAACAATCTGCTCAATGAACCCCAGACACTCCTGCGCTACGGTTCGTCCACGCCGGACTACGCCAAGCAGTACCAGCGGGCGCATTACGGGGTCCAGTTCGGACTCGGCCTCAAGGGCACGTATTGAGTTCAGGTGGCTGCCCTGAGGCGCCGCTGACATCCAGGGGGCACTCTCACCTCGGGCCAGCCAACCAATCTGCATGACCCGATTTCTCCTCTCCGTCCTTCTTGGCCTCGCCGGGCTGGCTCTCGTCCCGGTTCGCGCTCAATCCACCGCAGCCGGGGTCATTACCGGCCGCGTTTTCAACCCGAACACCGGCGAATATGTCCGCAACGCGCAAGTCCGGGTTGAGGCGACCGGTCAGTCCGCGAATTCCGAAAACGGCGGCGAATACCGGCTGTTTCCCGTGCCGCCCGGCCGGGCGACCCTCACCGTCACCTACACCGGGTACCGCACGATCAGCGCAACGGTGGAGGTCGCCGCCGGCGCGACCGTCACCCAGGACTTCAACCTCATCAGCACCCTCGCAGGTCCGACCGCCCCCGGCGAGGCGGTCAAGCTCGACGCTTTTGTGGTCGCGAGCGAACGCGAGGGCGCCGCCAAGGCGATCATGGATCAGCGCAATTCCATGAACATCACCAACACCGTCGCGTCCGACACGTTTGGCGACAACCCCGAGGGCAATGTGGGTGAGTTCCTGAAGCACCTTCCGGGCGTCGAGCTCGACCTCTTTTACGGCGAGGTCCGCACCGTGCGCCTCGGCGGCCTCGGCTCCGAGTATACTTCGGTCACCATGGACGGCATCGCCCTCGCCAGTGTCGACGCCAACAACAGCGGCTCGGGCGCGGCCCGCTCCTTCACCATGGAGATGGCCTCGCTCAACAGCATGGAGTCGATCGAGGTCTCGAAGACCATCAGCGCCGACGTCGATGCCAACGCCCCCGCCGGCACGATCAACCTGCGCACCAAGCGCGCCTTCGACCGCGCCGGCCGCCGCGTCTCCTGGCAGGCCAACGTCACCGCGCACTCCGAGGAACTGCATCTCCGCCAGACGCCGGGGCCCGACGAGGATGCCCGCAGCCGAAAGATCCGTCCCGGCGGCATCTTCGAATACTCCGACGTCTTCCTGTACAAGCGCCTCGGCCTCGTCCTCAACCTCAGCGAGTCCAACGTCTACCAGGAGGCGCTCATCGCGATCCTGGCCTACAGCACGGCGGTCACCGCGACCGACCAGCGCCCCCTCGTCCCCACCACGCTCAATTTCCAATGGGCCCCGCGCTTCAACAAGCGCTTCGCCACCACGCTCACGGCCGATTACAAGATCAACCGCGACCTCAATGTCGGCCTGGGCGTCGTCTACAACTACGTCGACCTCTGGACCCCCCAGCGCACCGTGATCTTCAGCTCCAGCGTCGGCGCGCGCTCCCTCGTCGTCGGCACCGAGCCGCTCCTCAGCTTCACCTCCGCCCCGACCGGCAATGTCCAGGTCAATCCGGTCGCCGTCTCCAAGATGGGCGAAACCTTCACGCTGCTCCCGCGGGTCAGTTTCAAACGCGGCAACTTTGAACTCGAGGCGAAGTTCGCCTACTCCGACTCCACGAGCTGGTACGACCCGCTCGGCCGCCGTAATTCGATTCGCGATACCAACAGCCCGACCGCGTCCGGCGTCACCTTCCGCGCGGAGCGCTCTTCGCCCATGGCGGCGGACTGGAAGTTCACGCAGATCGCCGGTCCCAGCCTCAGCAGCGGCGCCAGCTACACCAACCCCACGATCACCGCCAACGACGGCCGCTTCGGCCGCACCATCCTCTTTTCCGGCGAGGTCATCGGCACCCTGAAGACCGCCAGGTTCCTGCCGGTGATCTGGAAGAGCGGACTCAAGACGCGTCAGCAGGTGCAGAAATTCGAGGACGATCAGCTGGCCAAGCGCTTCGACTACCTCGGCGCGCCTTCGCCCGGGGCGTGGGCGGCCTTCCGCTCGCCCTGGGAGTATGACCTCAGCATGATCGGCGGCAGCGCCTCCTCCGCCGGCGGCGCCGGCGTCTTCATGCCCGATCTGCACGCGATTGGGGATCTCTACCGCAACAATCCCGCCGCCTTCCGGCAAAACTGGGGCACCAACGCCGACAACTTCTACCAGTCCTACGTCGCCCGCCGCCGGCGTTATTATGAACGCATCGACGCCGGTTTCCTCATGGGCACCACGACATTCAACCGCCTGACGGCCCGCGCGGGCCTGCGCTGGGAGGAGACCAACACCGAGGCCAGCGAAGCTGACACGCGACCGCCGGGCGAGGTGCGCGCCGCCGGTTTTCCGGTCGGGGCCACCGGCGTCGCCACCACCATCCCCGGCATCGAATACCAGTTTCTTTCCCAGCCGCGGGTCAAGCGCACCGGCCGCTACGACCATCTCTTTCCCAGCGCCTCCGTGAAATACCAGATCGGGCGCAATCTCGACGTTCACTTCGGCTACAGTGCCACCATCCGCCGTCCGTCCTACGTCAATCTCGCCGGCGTCTGGATCGTCAACGAGACCGCGCTCACCGTCACCTCGCCCAACCCCCGCCTCAAGCCCGAGACCTCCGAAAACTACGCGGCGCGCCTCGCCTATTACTTCGAGCCGGTCGGCCAGCTCGCGGCCACCTTCACGGAACGCAGCGTCAAGAATCTCTTCGTCACCGATCGCCTGACCGCCCAGGAGTTCGGTTACACCGGCGACGACGAGCTGGTGAACTACGAGTTCGTGACGACGGACAACGGCACCGGCACGATCAAGATCCGGAGCATGGAACTGGAGTACAACCAGAGCCTGTCCTTCCTCGGCCGGCTGTTCAAACGCCTCTCCGTGCGCGGCAGCTACACCCGCCTTTATGCCGAGGTCGCCCGCGCCAATCTCACCCCGCACCTGGCCAGCGGCGGGATCAACTACACGCTCAACCGGTTCAACGCCTACGCCAACTGGAACTGGTCCGACGACGTGAATACGAATGTCGCCGGCACCACCTACCGCCGCCATCGCACCAACCTCGACGCCGGCGGCGGCTGGCGCCTGAGCAACACCTACAGCCTCTCCGTCAGCGCGCGCAATATTCTGGATACGCCCTATCTCAACCTGCAGCGTTTTGTCACCGGACCCACCGCCTTGACGCGTCTGGAGACGGTCGGCGTCGCCTACACTCTGGCCCTCAAGGGCACCTACTGATCGGCCGGCGGCATGGCCTCTTCAGTTCCTTTCAGTACGACTTTCGATCGCTCGATCTCGGGTCGGTGACCAGTTCGCCGCTGTGCAGCTTGCCGTCCAGCGCGCCCGCGCGGAACGCACCGCTGGCATCGTAATATTTTTTCGTCGGATCGATCACATTGACCATGACGCCGGGCTCATCGAGGGGCAGCGCCCGCGCGATCAAACCATCCGGGGTGATGAAGCGGCTCTCCCAACTGCGCGGCGCACTGCTGTTGTTCAGTGAGATGAACATGCCGTTGACGCCCGCGTAGGCCTGGGCGGTCGGGGGCATGATTTTCGGGTGAATCGAGCCTTCCTTCTGCCGCGCGTTGTAGAAGGAATGAAACATCACCCGCACGCCGAGCCGGCAATACTCGCGATACAGCTCGGGAAACCGGATGTCATAGCAAATCAGCAGCCCACACCGGATCCCGTTCAACTCGAACGTCACAAAATGATCGCCCGGCGAGTAGTGCTTCAAGTCGCCGCTCGTACAGAACCGCTTGTCGTAGCGATCGACGATCGTGCCCGACGCATCGATCACGTAGAGTGAGTTGTGGGGCTTGTGCTCGCCGCTCAGCCGATGGGTGGCGCCCAGAATCACCCAGACCCGGAGACGGCGGGCCGCCGCGAGAATCTGCTCCAGCTCCTCCCGCTGTTGCGCCCAGGGAAATTCGGCCAGCGACGCGTGATCGGATCCTCCGTAACCGGACAATGCGGCTTCCGGAAAATGAACGATGTCCGCCCCGAGCGCCTGCGCCTCGGCCATCTGCCGGCGAATCCATACCCCGTTGGCGGTAACATCGGCCGAGACGGGAAACTGGCACGTGCCGACCCGCAGTTCCGCCCCCAGTGCGCCGGCCATCCCGCCAACGACAAAAACTAAACCAATGAAGCCGGTCCTCCAGCCAAAGGGGATATTCATGAGCACTTGGGTATTCTAACGAGGCGCAGCCTCAGACCGTTTGGTGCCGGGGAGCAATCGGGAATCGGAGGTTTTTACGAGCAGGGTGGCGGCGAGCGCTTCGTTATACCCAGCGTCATAATAAATTGGCCATCAATTCGGAGGGCTGCGCTCCGTCGCAGCCGTTTTCCAGAGTGGGAGTTGCGGCGCCGACAAAGCGGCGCCCTCCGAAGGTGTGCATTCTTTGACGACGTCGTGTTTAGAAAGGTCCGCTCCGCGGACCGAAAAGCACCGGTGAGTTCGGCACCGGTGAAAGGTGAATTTTCACGGAGACCCGGCCATCCCGCCGCTCACGCGGCGGGATACACTTGCTTTGTAGCCCTGCGCGTGAGCGCAGGGACAATCCTGTCCAAAACGGATCAGTTTGGCGGACACGACACCGGACCAATTCATGCCAGCAGGTCCTTGATCACGCTGCCATGCACGTCGGTGAGCCGGAAGTCGCGGCCCTCGGATCGGAAGGTCAGGCGCTCGTGGTTGAAACCGAGTTGATGAAGCAGTGTGGCCTGGAGGTCGTGCACGTGGACCTTGTCCCGCACGACATTGAAACCGAGTTCGTCCGTCTCGCCGTAGGAAAAGCCGCCTTTGAACCCGCCGCCGGCCACCATCATGGTGTAGCAGTCCGGATAATGGTCGCGGCCGAGGATTTCGCCCGCGGCGGTGCGGCCCTCGCGGAACGGGGTGCGGCCGAACTCGCCGCCGAGCACGATCAGCGTCTCATCCAGCAGCCCGCGCTGGCGCAGATCCTTGATCAGCGCGGCCACCGGCTGGTCCATCGTCGCGCATTTCTTCGTGAGTCCGCCGCGGATGTCCTCGCGCTCGCTCGTGCCGTGGAAGTCCCAGCCCCAGTCGAAGAGCTGCACGAAACGCACCCCCTGCTCCACGAGCCGGCGGGCGAGCAGGCAGTTGTTGGCAAAGCTCGATTCACCCGGTTGCGCGCCATAGGCGGCGATGGTCGCCGGGGACTCGCGCGCGATATCCATCACCTCGGGCACCGACATCTGCATGCGGTAGGCCAGCTCGTATTGCACGATGCGGGTGCGCGTCTCCGGGTGGCCGAGTTCGGCGGCCTGGAGTTCGTTCAAGGCTTGCAGCGTATCGAGACTTTCGCGACGCAACGCGCGATCGAAGCCCGCGGGATCGGAGGCGTACAGCACCGGGTCGCCCTTCGAACGGCATTGCACGCCCTGGAAGACGGAGGGGATGAAGCCGTTGCCGTAGGAGTTCTTGCCGCCGTTGGGCTGCACGCCGCTGGAGATGAGCACCACGAAACCGGGCAGGTTCTGGTTCTCCGTCCCGAGCCCATAGGTGACCCAGGAACCCATCGACGGGCGGCCCGGGCGCGGCGAGCCGGTGAAGAGCAGCAGTTCCGCCGGGGCGTGGTTGAACTGATCCGTGTACATCGAGTGAATGAGGCACAGCTCGTCGGCCACGCCATGCAGGTGCGGGATCGCATCCGACATCCAGTGCCCGCCTTGCCCGTGGCGGGCAAACGTCCGCGGGCTGCCCATCAGCTTCGGCGTGCCGGCGGTAAAGGCGAATTTCCTGCCCTTCACGAATTCGTCCGGGCAATCCTGGCCATCGCGCCGCACCAGTTCCGGCTTGTAGTCAAACAAGTCGAGGTTCGGCGGCGACCCGGTCAGGTGCAGGTAGATGACGCGCTTGGCCCGGGCCGCGAAATGCGGGCGCCGGACCGCGAGGGGGTTGGCCACCGCCACCGCCGCGGCCGATGCGTTGCGACCCAGGAGCGAGGCCAGGGCGAGCCCGCCGAGGCCGGCGGCCGACTCCCGGAGAAAATGGCGCCGCGTGGTGTGCTGCAGGGATTGGAGATAGGGGTGCATGCGGCTACGGCTTCATGAGCAGTTCGTCGAGATTCAGGAGAACGTTGCCGACGACCGTCCAGGCGGCCAGTTCGGCGGGGTCGGCGTCCGCGGACAGCGCCCCGAGCGGATTCGTGGCCACGGCGATCGCCTGCTCCGGCTCCCGCACAAACCGCTCGCGGGTCCGCGTGAACAACGCGAGCAACTCCGCGGTTTCCCGTTCCCGCGGCGCGCGGGCCAGGCAGAGCCGGAAACCATGCTGGAGCTTTTCGGCCGGCGTGGTGCCCGCCGCCGCCATCCGCCGGGCGAGGGCCTGTGCGGCCTCCAGATACACGGGATCGTTGAGGGTCACGAGCGCCTGCAGGGGCGTGTTCGAACGTTCGCGCCGGACCGTGCAGACTTCGCGGCTCGGCGCATCGAAGGTGATCATCGATGGATACGGATTCGAACGCCGCCACGCGGTGTAGAGCCCGCGCCGATACCGGTCCTCACCCGTGCTGTTCTCCCAGTCGATCCCGCTGCCAAACGCAGCGGAGACTCCGAGTTTCGGCTGCGGCGGATTGACCGGCGGTCCGTACATTTTCCGGCTCAGAAGCCCGCCGACGAACAACGCCTGGTCGCGAATCATTTCGGCGGAGAGCCGGAAACGCGGCCCGCGCGCGAGCAGGCGATTCTCCGGATCGCGGGCGAGCAACTCCGGCGCAATGCGCGACGATTGCCGGTAGGCCGCCGAGGTCACCATCAGTTTCAGGAGGTGCTTGATGTCCCATCGGCTCTCCTTGAATTCGACCGCCAGCCAGTCGAGCAGTGCCGGGTGGGACGGTGGATCGCCCTGGCTGCCGAAATCCTCGCCGGTGCGCACGAGCCCGAGGCCAAAGACGGATTCCCAGAACAGGTTCGCGATCACCCGTGCGGTCAGCGGGTTGTTCGCATCCACCAGCCACCGCCCCAACCCGAGACGATTGGCGGGGAGCCCCGTGGGCAGCGGATGCAGCGCACCCGGCAGGCCCGGGGTGACTTCGTCGCCGAGGTCCAGATAGTTGCCGCGCCGCTGCACATGAGTCCGGCGGCTCTTGTCCGCCGCGAGTTCGCCCATGATCGGCACGGTGGTGATCGGCTTCAACGCGTCGAGCTGCTTGAGCAACACGGCGAGTCGCTGCCGTTCGGTCTCCAGGGCCGGTGCGACCGTCAGGTAATGCGCGGTCACGGTTTCGCGCTGCGCTTCGGTCCGGGCGGCGGACGGGATCGCGAGCGCGGCCAGCACCGCGGCCGGCGTGCGGATGATCTCTGGGGCGCGCCCATCCGTGGTCGCCGCCAACCGCAAACGGCCGAGGGTATGGAACTTCTTTTTCGAAAGCTGTTCGATGGTCACCGTCAACCGCGCGCCGGCCGGCAGCATCACCGGCGCCGCGGGCACCAGCGTCAACTCGTGCGCTTGCCCAACCTGCGGTCCAATGGCCCAGCCTTTCTCGCGGCCGGCCTTCGCATTGAGGACAGATTCGGCGGAGAAGCCCTCCTGGGTGAAATCGGCCAGGGCCGAGGCGAAGCGAATCGTGCGCACGCCGCTGAGGACGAATTCGGCGCTGGGCGTCGGCGCTTTCTCCACCGTGGCCTCCCAGATCACAGCCCGCTGTTCGTCGAGCAACTTCACGCGCGCCCCGGCAAGCCGGCGGCCGAACGTGCCGTCCGTGCGGTTCCATACGATCACGCGCTCGATCGAATGGGTCGCCTTGAGATCGACCTCCCACCACGGATTTTCCGAGATCGTGGTAAGCGTCGTCGTTTTGCCGGTGGAAAAATTTCCGTTCGTTTTCCCGTCGATGGCCAGCTTTGCCGGAGCCTCGCTGGCGGTGCTGCTCTGCGTGGCCTCGCCGCCGAGCGCCAGATTCTCCCCGCCGCCGAAGACCTGCACCTCCGCCAGCGCCAAGACGCCCTCCTTTCCCGGATGCTCGATCCGCAAATAACGCCCGATCACCTCGTGCTGATCCGGCGGCGTGACGGCGGCCGTGACGCGCGTGATCACGAACGCACCGCCCGCGTGGCCCGGCCCTTTGGCCGGCAGGGCGTCATCGGGCAGCGCCTCCAGCCGCAATGCCGTCAGGGTCTGCGGCGCGTCCATCGTCGTCGCCACGGTGTAAACATCGCCCTCACCCTGGCGCGCCACATTGATGACGCCCGCGTCCGCCAGCGTCATGACCGCGCCCGCCTTCGACGTCATCGCCGTCGGCGTGAAATATTTCCACGGGAGTTTGCGTTCGAATCTCTCCTCCCAGGTCGGCTGCGCCGCGAGCAGCGCCGGTGTCCTTGTGGCCAGGGTTTTCTCGAGCGCAACGACCTCCGCCTCCAAAGGCTGCCGCTGCTGCCTTTGCTCGGGCGTGAAGAGCGCCAACACCGGAGCCTCGTCCTTGCGATCGACATCCGCCGAATTGTTGAGAATCGCGAACAGCCGGAAATAATCATCCTGCGTGAACGGATCGTACTTGTGCGTGTGGCATTGGGCGCACGCCATGGTCGTGCCCATCCAGACCGTCATGGTGGTGTTGACGCGATCGACCACGGCCACATTGCGGAACTCCTCGTCGATTGTGCCGCCCTCGCTGTTGGTGGGCGTGTTGCGGTGAAACGCCGTGGCAATCAACTGCTCTTCGGTGGGATTGGGCAACAAGTCGCCGGCGAGTTGCTCGACCGTGAATTGGTCGAAGGGCTTGTTGGCGTTGAACGAGCGGATCAGATAGTCGCGATACGCCCAGATCGTGCGCAGCGGGTCGTCCGCGTAACCGGCCGAGTCGGCATAGCGGGCCTGATCGAGCCACAGGCGGGCCCAATGCTCGCCGAAGGATTCCTGCTGGAGCAACCGGTCCACGAACCGCTCATACGCGCCGGGTTCGCGGTCGAGCTCGAAACGCCGCACATCCTCGGGCGCAGGCGGCAACCCCGTGAGGTCGAGCGCGACGCGGCGCGCCAGCGTGGGGCGATCGGCCGCGGGTGATGGACGCAGCTTCTCCTGATCGAGGCGGGCGAGGATGAAGTGGTCGATGGGGTTCGCCGGCCAGGCTGGGTCGCTCACCGCGGGCAAGGCCGGTCGCTTGGGCGGGACATAAGACCAGTGCGGCGCGAACTCGGCCCCCTGTTCAATCCAGGCCTTGAGCAAGGCGATCTCCCGCGCCGTGAGCTTCTTGCCCGAATCCAGCGGCGGCATCACGTCCTCCTCGTTGGTCTCCGTGATGCGCAGGTACAACTCACTCTTTTCCGGATGGCCCGGGACGATCGGCGTAAACCCGTCCTTCTCGGCCAAGGCGCCCTCCCGGGTGTCCAGCCGCAACCCGCCCTTGCTGCCCTTCCGGTCTTTTGCGTCCGGCCCGTGGCACCGCAGGCAGTTCTCGGCGAGCACGCGCCGGATGTCGCGGTTGAAATCGACCGACCCGACCGCCGGTGTCGCGCCCCGGACGGGCAGCGTCAGCAAAATCCCGCCGCCAGTCAGCAGCAAGCCGACCAGGCAACGTCGTAACAGGTGGGTGCAGTCACGTGACATCACACTTTCTGTGGCGGCCGGATCGGCGGATGACAAGCCAGCGGTGTGGCCTGCGCTGGCGCAGCCCACGAGAACTGAAGCGCAGCCCGGCCGGGACCCGACGGCGCGTCACCGGCATTCCGAGCGGCACTATCCACTCGCCACGCGGCGTGGGATGAAGCTACGAACTGCCTGGTTTAGCGGCCTTGCCACCGGATTTACTCCCCCACCCCATGACCTATCGCACCCGCCTTTCTCTGATCTTGGTTTCCCTCCTCGCTCTGGCCATCCCTCAGACCATGTCATCAGCCAACACCAGCGGCGCCAGTGCCGCCGACCGCCAGCCCGTCCTCGACGTTGTCCAAAAGTTCTTCGACACGATGGCGGCGAAGGACGTCGACGGGGCCAGGGCCACGCTCCTGACCGACGGGCAGTATTATGCCGTGCGCGAGGATGCCACCGCGCTGGTCGTGCGCCGGCGCACCCACGAGGAATATCTTGCCGGCTTGGGGACCGGAAAGGATCGGTCGCTCGAGCGGATGTGGGATGCGACCGTGATGGTGCACGGTCGCGTGGCCATGGTCTGGACGCCCTACGATTTTCATCGCAACGGCAAGTTCAGCCACAGTGGCGTCGATGTATTCACCTTGGTCAAAACCGAGAGCGGCTGGAAAATCGCCGGTTTGGTTTTCACGATGGAACCCAAGTCTCCTTCGCAACACCCCGCGGGACCGCCGCCGGCGGCCGCGGGTGGTTAAGGCGGATTGCGACACGGCCCCCAGTGCCTCCTTGCTCCGGCGCGCGCCGGCCTTTTGACTGCACGCGCCCGAATCAATTCCTCTGCATGAACTCCATCCGACCACGTCCGTTCATCCGTTTTTCGTTGTTCACCGGCCTCGTCGCACTGGCCCTCGTGAGCGCGCCGATCGCCGGAGCGGCGCCGGCCAAGAAGCCGCTCAAGATCGGCTTTGCCCAAACCGGAGCCGAGAGCGCGTGGCGGACCGCGAACACCCTTTCGATGAAATCCGAGGCGGAGAAACGCGGCATCGACCTCAAGTTCTCCGACGCCCAGGGCAAGCAGGAGAACCAGATTCGCGCCGTGCGCTCGTTTATCACACAGGGCGTGGATGCCATCGTGATCGCGCCGGTTGTCGAGACCGGCTGGGATCCCGTGTTGCGCGAGGCGAAGCGCGCGAAAATCCCCGTCATCCTGACCGACCGTTCCATCCAGACCGCGGACGAATCGCTGTTCGCCTGTTTCATCGGTTCCGATTTCTTCGAGGAAGGGCGCATGGCGGCCGACTGGCTGGCAAAGCATGCGGACGGGAAAGGCCGCATTGTCGAACTCCAGGGGACGGTCGGCTCCGCGCCCGCCAACGAGCGGCGCAAGGCCTTCGCCGAGGGCATCGCCAAGTATCCCGGCTTGAAGATCGTCGATTCGCAGAGCGGCGATTTTCGGCGCGCCAATGGCAAGGAGGTCATGGAGTCGTTCCTCAAGAAACACGGCCGCAACATCGACATCGTTTACGCGCACAACGACGACATGGCCCTCGGCGCGATTCAGGCGATCGAGGAGGCCGGACAGAAGCCGGGCCAGGACATCGTCATCGTCTCGATCGATGCGATCAAGGAGGCGATCCAGGCGGTGGTCGACGGGAAGATCAACTGCACGGTCGAATGCAATCCGCTCTTTGGCCCGAAGGTCTACGACACCGTCGCCAAGCTGCTCGCCGGCGAGAAAGTGCCGAAGAAACTCTACAACAAGGACGAGCTCTTCGACCGCACCAATGCCGCGAAAGTGATCGCCTCGAGGAAGTATTGAGATTTTCGCCCCGCGAAAACCCAGCCCTGGTTTTTGTGGAACCCGAACCCCTCCTCCAACTCCGCGGCATCACGAAGCGCTTCGTGGGTGTGACCGCGCTGCAGGACGTCGATTTCCAGGTGCGCGCCGGTGAGATTCACGCGCTCCTCGGCGAGAACGGCGCGGGCAAGTCGACGCTGATCAAAGTGCTGACCGGAGTGCATCCGGCCGACACCGGCACGATCCGGCTCGACGGTCGCGATATCCAGCCCGCGTCGCCCAAGGACGCCGAGCGCGCCGGCATCAGCACCGTTTATCAGGAGGTGAATCTCATCCCCGCGCTCTCGGTCGCCGAGAACATCGCGCTCGGCCGGCAGCCCGGGCGATTCGGGTTCATCAACTGGCGCGCCATGCGCCGCCATGCGCGGGAAGCGCTGGCGCGGCTGGATCTCGAATGCGACGTCGAGGCCGAGCTCGGCTCGCTGTCCGTCGCCCGACAACAGATGGTGGCCATCGCCCGCGCCCTCGACTTGCGCGCCCGCCTGCTGGTGCTCGACGAACCGACCGCGAGCCTCGACGAGAAGGAGGTTGCCGAGCTTTTCAGCGTCATGCGCCGACTGCGGGGCGACGGATTCGGGATCGTGTTTGTCACCCACTTTCTCGAGCAGGTCTACGCCGTGAGCGATCGCCTGACGGTGTTGCGCAACGGCCAGCTCGTCGGCGGGTACGCGACAGCGGATCTGCCGCGCCTCGCGTTGATCGGCAAGATGCTCGGCCGCGCCGTCAAAGATGAGGCCGGCCGCGAAGCGGCTCCCACGGCGGCCGCGGTCGCGAGTAACGCCGCACCCGTGCTGGAGGCGCGCGGACTGGGGCGCCGGGGCGCGATCG
>JBIJCX010000453.1:0-6043 GCA_044344465.1 Opitutaceae bacterium | reverse complement strand
TGTGCCTTTTTGTGGCTAAAGTTCAGAGGCCCCTCTGCGGCGTTCTCGATCCGGCCATTCGGGTTCAATCACTTGCGTTCTTCATGAATTCGCGGTGCGCGGACCGCGGTTCACTCCACCCGGATGATCCCCTCCATGTAGGGGTGCGGCGTGCAATAGTACTTATACTCGCCCTTCTTTTGGAGTACCTTGCTCCATTTTTCGGCGTGGCCGAGCATCTTGGACTCGAAGTTTTCCGGCCCCTCGCTGGTCACCACATCGTGGACACCGGCAAACTCGCCGTTGTAAAACGTGAAAACATCCTCGTTGGTCCATTCGACCGTCGTGCCGGCGGGTACGACGGCGACCTTGGGCCAGTAGGAATTGCCGATGATCTGGACGCGGAGCTTTTTTTCGCCGGCGGGCAGGCGGTAGGGATTTTCCAAATCGTCCGTGCCCGGCTGGAACGGTGAGATGACCCGCACCGCCTTGGCCTTCAGCTTTTCGAATTCCTCCGGCGAATATTTCGGGCCATCGGCGAGCACGACGGCATCGCGCACCGCGTCCTTCGTGGCCTGCAGGATGCCGATGGCACCGCGGGTGGCGCTGCCGAAGGCGTGCGTGACAATCAGATACGCCCCCTCGTCCGGCGGCACCCGGAAGTCGACCACCCAGGAGTCGGACGGGCCGGCGAGGACGGTCTGGCCGCCGGTGAACGTGTTGCCCGGGGTGGGCGTGCCCTGCCAGTAGGCGTAGTCCCAGATGATCCCGACCAGGTGAAAGGTGGCGAGCTGGTTGGGCCCGACGTTCAGGAAGTTGACCCGGACAAAGTCGCCCGGGCGCGCCTTGATCGGGCTCTCCGCGTAGCGAAACAGCTTGCCGTTGAACATGACATACGCGGACCGGCCCTCGACCGCCTCCTTGCCGCTCGCGAAGAGCTCGTGCTGCACCAGGTAGATCTCGATGTCCGGCTTGCGGCCCATGACCTCCTCCATCTTGAACTTCACCGTCTTCGGCTTCACGACGATCATGCCGTACTGGCCGAGCAGCGTGTGCATCGGGATTGCATGGCCGCCGGGCGCGCAATGGTACATGTAGACGCCGGGATGGTTGACGCGGAGGGTGTGGACCCGGCTCTGGCTCGGCGGGATGCGGCCGAAATATTTCGAGGTCTGCGTGTAGGCGGCGTGGATGGAGAGACCGTGGGGGACGTCGCCCTTGTTCACGGCCGTGAATTCGATCACGTCACCTTCCTCGGCGATCAGGGTCGGACCGGGGATCGAGCCGTTGACGGTGAAGCCGCGGTAGATGACGCCGTTGCCGAGGAACACGTCGCCCTCCTCCATCACCAGCGTGAATTTCTTGTCGGGCTTGGTGCCGGGCGGCACGTAGCTGGTCTCCCAGATGCCGAGTTTCTTGTCGCGGTCCATGACCGCCTGGAACGGATGCGGACCCGCGGCGGCGACGGGCGCGGCGGCGCTGCCCGCGGCCGGTGCGACTGGGGTGGCCGCGGCCAGGACTGGAGCGGGCAGGGCGAACGGGGCGGCGGCCGCCCGCAGCGGGGCGGTGGGCGCAGCGAGGGAGCCCATCGTCGCGGCGAGCAGGCGCTGGGCTCCCTCCCAGCCGGAGTTGCTGATCAGGGAAAACATTTCCGCGGCGTGGGCGGATGCCTTGTCGCCGGTGAGCAGCCGGCGGGCCATGATGGGTGCGCAGGCCTCACAGGCATCCGCGGTGGCGGTCAGCAACCCGGTGGCGAGGAGACCGGTGCAGGCGAGGAGCCGCGACAGCGGGCGAGGGATAATCGGGGTTTTCATGGCGTTGGCAGCGGGGTGGCGGAGGCAGCGGGCGCGCGTCAGTGCGACGGCGCGCCGGGGTTGGAGTGAAGTGCGCCGAATCATACCGGCTCCGGCCGGCGCGAGCCTTGACATGGATCAAGGCTCGCGCCGGATTTCGGCGAAACGCGGAGGTATTTGCCGTTGCCGTTGCGGGTGGGTGGGCGAAGGCTGCACGGTAACCATGTGTCTCGCCGTTCCAGGGAAGGTGCTCGAAATTTCCGGTGAGGATTCATTTTTTCGCACGGCCCGCGTCAGTTTCGGCGGCGTGATCAAGCAGGTGAGCCTGGCCTGCGTGCCCGAGGCCCGCGTGAACGATTACGTGCTCGTGCACGTCGGCATGGCGTTGAACGTCGTCGACGAAAAGGAGGCCGCGGCGGTCTTCAGTTACCTCAAGGAGATGGGTGAAATCGAGGACCTGACCGCGCCGCCACCCGATCCGCCGCGATGAAGTTCGTCGACGAATACCGCGAGGCGGGGGCGGTGGGCCGGCTCGCCGCGGCGATTGCCACCGCCGTCACCCGGCCGTGGACGATCATGGAGATTTGCGGCGGGCAGACCCACAGCATCGTCAAGTTTGGCCTCGACGAATTGCTGCCGCGCTCGCTCACGCTGGTGCACGGTCCCGGTTGCCCCGTGTGCGTCACGCCGGTGGAATTGATCGACGCTGCGATCGCGGTGGCGGCGCGTCCGGGGGTGACGCTCTGCTCCTTCGGCGACATGTTGCGCGTGCCCGGAACGGGGGTCGACCTGCTGACCGCGCGGGCGCGCGGCGCCGATGTCCGCATCGTCTATTCGCCGCTCGATGCGGTGGCGTTGGCCGCGCAGCACCGGGAGCGCGAGGTGGTTTTTTTTGCGGTGGGTTTTGAAACCACGGCGCCGGCCAATGCCATGGCGGTGCTGCAGGCGCGGCAACTCGGGCTGCGCAACTTCTCGCTGCTCGTGTCGCACGTGCTCGTGCCTCCGGCCATCGAGGCGATCCTGGCCGCGCCCGACAATCGCGTGCAGGGCTTTCTCGCCGCCGGGCACGTGTGCACGGTCATGGGTACGGCGGAGTACGGCCCGCTGGCGGCGCGCTTTCACGTGCCCATGATCGTGACGGGCTTTGAACCGGTCGACATCCTGCACGGCGTGCTGGCGTGTGTTGAACAACTGGAGACGGGCCGCGCCGAGGTGGCGAACGCCTATGCGCGGGCCGTCCGGGCGGAGGGAAACGTCCACGCCCAGCGCGTGATCCGGGAGGTGTTCGCCATCGTCGATCGCAACTGGCGCGGCCTTGGCCTCATCCCGCGCAGCGGTTTCGCCCTGCGCCCGGAGTTTGCCGGGTTCGATGCGGTCGCGCGGTTTGGACCCTTGACGGCGGCGGGGCCGGAGCCGACCGAGTGCATTTCGGGCCAGATCATGCGGGGCACGCGGAAGCCGCACGATTGTCCGGCATTTGGCCGGAGCTGCACGCCCGACCATCCGCTGGGTGCCCCGATGGTGTCGAGCGAGGGTGCCTGCGCGGCCTATCACCGCTACCGGCTCCGCCAGCCGGCCGTCGCCGCGCCGAAGGGTTAGGCTGCGCCGCCTTAGCAAATGCGCGGCAGCTGTTCGCCGCTCAGGCGGTCGAGGATGCGTTCGACGCCGACAATCCCACGCAGCGTCACTTCGCCGGCCGGGCCGCCCCGCACTTCGCCGATTCGCGCCGGGGGCCCCCCGGGGGCGCAACGCGCCAGCGCCGCCAGCGCGGCATCAACCTGAGCCGGGGGTACGATGGCGACGAAACGCCCTTCGTTTGCGACGTAAAACGGATCCAGCCCGAGTAGCTCGCACGCGCCCTGCACCGACTCGGTGACGGGCACCGCGGCTTCCACGAGCCGCACGGCGAGCCCGGCGGTTTCCGCGATCTCAATCACGGCCGTGGCCAGCCCGCCCCGCGTGAGGTCACGGAGGCAATGCACCTCGATGTCCGCGGCGAGCAGCGCCGCCACCGCGGGCCAGAGCGGGGCGCAGTCGCTTTCGATGGTCGATTCGAAGGCGAGCCCTTCGCGCTGCGCCAGAATCGCCATGCCATGCCGCCCGATGTCGCCGCTGAGCAGGATGGCGTCGCCGGCGCGCACGGCCGCGGGCCCGATGGCCAGGTCGTGTTCCAGCCAGCCGATGCCGGCCGTGTTCACAAACAGGCCGTCCCCCTTGCCGCGCTCGACCACCTTCGTGTCACCCGTGACGATGGCGACACCGGCGGCGAGGGCGGCCGCCGCCATGGATTGGACGACGCGCTCGAGCGTCGCCACCGGCAATCCCTCCTCGAGAATGAACCCGGCGCTCAGCCAGCGCGGCCGGGCGCCGCACATGGCCAGGTCGTTGACGGTGCCGAGCACCGCGAGCCGGCCGATGTCCCCGCCGGGAAAGAACAGCGGGCTGACCACGTGCGAATCCGTGCTGAAGGCGAGGCGCACCCCCGGGGGCGCAAGCAACACGGCGCCATCGTGCTGCGCCGCGAGGGCTGGATTGCGAAACGCCGGCACGAAAATGCGGGCGATCAAATCCTGCGTCATGCGGCCGCCGCCGCCATGGGCGAGCTGGATCTCCAGGGTTCTGCCGACCGGGACCGGACAGGCAAATGCGGCAGGGTTGCTGATGGCATGGCTCACGACGCGAGCCTGAGCGATCCCGCACACGACACAAGCGCCGCGGCTCGACTTCGCGGGGTCCAACCCTAGCCTGCTGCGATGCATGAGCTGGGAATCGCAGCGGCGGCGCTGCAGCAAACGTTGGAGCAGGCGGCCAGCGCGGGGGCTTCGCGGGTGGCGCGGATTGTCCTCCGCGTCGGGGTCTTTTCCGGCGTGGACCCGGAGGCGCTGCGCTTTGCGTTTGCCGCGATCCTGCCCGGCACGGCCGCCGAGGGGGCGGTGGTGGAAATCGACCCCGTCGCGGCCGTCGCGCATTGTGCCGGCTGCCAGCGGGATTTTTCGCCGGACGCCGATCGCCTGTTCGAATGCCCGGTGTGCGGTCGCATCGGTGCGGCGATCACGCAGGGCCGCGAACTCGAACTAACCCGTCTTGAAGTCTATTGAACGATGCAACCTGAATCCTCCCCCCTGTCCCCCGCCCATCGCGATGTGATCGTCGTCGACGTCCGTGACCCGGACGACGTTGCCCCGTCGCCGCCCGGCGATCCCGCGCCGCGGGGCGGGCGGATCCTCGAATTGCAGGCCAAGCTGCTCGATCACAACGACCGGCAAGCCGCCGCGAATCGGGCGCTCTTGCGCGAGCGGGGGATTCACGCGGTCAATTTCGTTTCGTCCCCCGGGGCGGGCAAGACGACCCTGCTGGAACGAACGCTCGACGCGCTTGCGGGCGAGGTCCGCTGCGCGGTGCTGGTGGGTGATCTCGAGACCGACAACGACGCGCGCCGGCTCCGCCGGGCGGGCCTTCCCGTGGCGCAAATCACCACGGGCGGCACGTGCCATCTCGATGCCGCGATGATCGCCCGCGGGCTCGCGGCCATTCCGCTGGACGGCATCCGCCTGCTCTTGATCGAAAACGTCGGCAACCTTGTCTGCCCGGCGTCGTTCGACCTCGGGGAGAATCGCCGGGTCACGCTGCTCTCGTGCACCGAGGGCGAGGACAAGCCGCTCAAGTATCCGCCCATCTTCACCAGTGCGCATGCCGTGGTGCTGAACAAGATCGATGTCGCGGCCGTGCTCGGATTCGATCGGGCGGTGGCGCTGGCCAACATCCGGCGGGTCGCCCCGCAGGCCGAGGCGTTCGAGGTCTCCGCCCGCACGGGTGAGGGGTTCGCGCCGTGGCTCGCCTACCTGCGCTCCGGGCTGTGACCATGCCCGGGGCGGCCGATGATCCTGCCCCGCTCCCCGCGGACCGCCTCCTGGAAATCGAGGGCATGGTGCAGGGCGTGGGGTTCCGGCCGTTTGTCGCCCGGCTGGCGGCGCGCCTGGGCGTGGCCGGCTGGGTGCGGAATGACGCGCGCGGGGTGACGGTGCGCGCCGTAGGGCCGGCAGGGATACTCGGGCAGTTCGGAGCGGCCTTGCAGCAGGAGGCGCCGCCGGCCGCGCGGATCGCCTTCGTGCGCGAGCGGATGGCCGGCGAGGTGCGCGATTTGCCGCCGGTGCCACCGGCCGGATTCGTCATTCTCGAGAGTGAGGCCGGGGCGGCGGGGCGCGCGGTGGCGGTGACGCCCGATCTGGCGCTGTGCGACGACTGCCGGCGGGAACTGGCCGACCCGGGCG
>JBIJCX010000141.1:0-19736 GCA_044344465.1 Opitutaceae bacterium | reverse complement strand
CCCCACCTGGTTGGCAAACGCATCGCCCGGGAAGAATCCGAACGCCGTCTCCATGTTGGCGACGATCCTCCCGCCAAGCCGGGCCTCCACCCGGAACCCGACGATGATCATCGTGCCCAGCTCCGACCATTTGGTCAGCTCGGTGCGCACCCGCAGCGTGCCGTCGTGCGGCCGCAATTCCTCGGTCCACGTCAGCGTGCCGTCCAGGTTGCGGAAGAAAATGTCGGTCGTCTGCCCACTCGCGTCGCGCGCATAGCTCGAAAGCCAGCCGCACGGCTGCAACAGCGCCTCCATGAAAATGCAGGCCGGCATCGTGCGGTTGCCGCTCGGCTCAAAAAACCAGTCCCCCGCGGCAAAGTCGTAATCGCACTCCATCGCCATCCCCGGCTGCGGTCGCCCGATCTCCCCCGTGCACGCCACGATGCGGGTCATGAAGTGGTACGGCGGCCGCGGGAGCCGCGGCAACAACAACGGCCCGTCCGACGCGGCGAACGTCGGCCCGAAGCTCTCGCTCGGCCGCCCGAGCGCACAGGCCAGCAACGACCGGTGGTCGAACCCAAAGCCGCCGCGTGCGAAACACGCGCCGCGCGTTGTGGCAACCACGTCGCCGCAGCGGAGCATCGCCGCCAAGGGCCAGTCCTGCACCAGCTCGATCGCCAGCCCCTGGCACAGGAATGCCTTCCGGCCATCAACCGACGCCATGACCGTGGCGCGCAGGTGCGGCACCGCCTCGTCGATGAATTCCTCGACGAACACCTCGTACACGAGCTCGCGCGAGCCCGGCACGCACTGTCCGCGACAGCGCATCAGCATGTTTTCGTTTTTCGCCGGCTCGAAGCGCCACCCGTCGCGCCGCACCGTGCAGCCGAGCGCGGCCATAAAAAACGCCAGCGCCTGCACCGCCCCCTCCAGCATCAACGTGCCGGGCATGCAGGGATCGTTTTTGAAATGGCCCTCGAAAAACCACAGGTCCGGGGCGATCGCCTTCACCGCCCGCAGATAGCCGCGACCCCACGGCCCGCCGGTCGCATCCAGCGCCGTGACTTCGTCCAACAGGCACATCCGCCCCGGCTGGATGCGCGGTGTCCGGGTGTGCGTTTCCGTCCGCTCGAAGCCCGGCCCAAAGCACGCGAGCGTCCGCCCCTCGGAAAACGCCCTCACCTGGGCCGCGTCGAAGGCCCGCCGCGTCGTCAGCGCCGGCCGGGCCGGCTGCCCTCCGCGCCGCCACGGCGGCGCCGGCTCCGTGGTCGCGTCCCACAGCACGCCGTCCGAGTTGGCGAGCTCCTCGTCGGTGAAAAATCCCGCCTGGCCGTGCCGCACGCTCAGGCGCACCTCGCCGTTCACCCGCAAATCGGAGTGGAAAAAGAACATCCGGATGCCGCCGAGCTGCGCGTGCCCTTCGATGTGAATGTCGAACTGCAGGGTGTCGCCCACCTTGGGCGGCGGCCCCTTCACCTCCGCTTCGCATCCGAGCAACCGATACGTCCGCTCGCTCCGGTTCAACGCGTCGATGCCCATCCAGGAAATCAGGAGCAGGTCCGCCTGCCCCGCCTCGATCGTGATCCCGAGCGGCACGCATCCGTCGTGCAGATACCACGCATCCGGCCGCACGTCCGTTTCCGTCCAGATCGTCCCCGGGCCGAGTTCACCCGGCACCGCGTCGATCCCGGTGACGCGGTCGGCGAGCAGCATCGGCGGCATCGGCATGCGCACCTGCCGGTGGAAATGATCCTGGCCCGCAAACGCCGGTCCGAACATCTCCGAGATCCGGCCCGACGCCAGGTGCTCGAGCTGCGCCCGCGAAAACCTCGGCCCGACCGGCCGGCCGCCGGCCGTTTCAGGCGCCGCCGGCTCCGGCTCCACGCCCGCACGCTCGAGCGCAGCGCCAACCACGGCATGATCGACTTCCACGTCCACCACCTCCGCCGGCACCGGCCCCAGGTTCGCGGATCCGACCCCGCCAAAATGCCGCAGAAAAACGCCATGTGTCGCCGCCATTTCCTCCAGGAAACACTCGTGCACAACCGCCGTTTCGTCAGCCAACGTCAGGGGCGTATCCTCCCACTCCTCCGATCCGTTGGCCCCGGCCTCCGCGCTGAACGCCTCTCCACCCAGCTCCTCCGGCAATTCCCCAACCCCGCGCAGCCGCGGCGGCCCAGGCATCACCTCTGACGTCACGGACGCGGCGGTTGACGGCGGCGGCGCGGCCGCCTCCACGAGCAGAGCCCCGAGGATCGTCGCCACCGCCGGCCGGTGCGCGGCAAACGTCATGGACTTGATGGCGACGTCCGGGACGGCGGGCAGATCGCGCGGCCACACCAGCGGCGGCTGATCATCGCAGCCGCTCAAATGGAGCACGGCGATCTCCTCGCGCAGTCCCGACGCCTCGAGCCGCACGGCCAGACCGCCCGGCGCCGGCACCGCCCACTCCTCGGCCGCGCGACCCTCGACGGGTGGCTGCACCCGGTATTTGAGGGCCAGCGCCGCCGAGGCGACGTGGAGCAGCGCGTCGGCCGCGTGACAGTATCCACACCGCGTCCATAGCGTCGCGGCGACCGACGTCCAATCCGTGGCGCCGGAGATCACGCGCTCCGCATCCGCATCGATCAACGCGTAGATCGTGTCGCCATCGCGCCGCGCGTCCGCTTCGCGTTTGAGGATGAGCAGGCAGGCGCCATCGGAAACGATCCGCCGGTCATCCGGCTGCGCCGCCGCGAGCGCCGCGCGATGCACCGGCTCCGCGCCGACATCGACTGCTCCCACCATCGCCGCATCGGCGTCCCCGCTGCTCAGTGCCTGCAACGCGAGCTCCAGGCCGTGCAAGCCGGAGAGCTGTTCCGCCGACACCGCGCAACTGGCGCCGCCGCAGCCGTACTGCCGGTTCAGCCGGTTCGCGACCACGTTGGGCATGAGCCCGAGCGTCGTCGCCGCGAGCGGCCCCGGCATGATGTCCTGCCGGCCCGCCGCGAGGCGCGCCGGCGCCACCGGACCAACCTGCAACTCCGCCAGAAATTCCTCCAGCCGCAGATTCAGCCCGAAGCGACACGCTTCCGCATCGCAACCCATGCCGATGAACACCGCGGTGCGCTCGAAGGGCACGATCTTCACCTGCGCCAGCGCCTGATGCGCGACCTCCAGCGTCAGCAGCTGCTGCGCGAGCGCATGCTCCAGATCCCGCGGCGGAAAAGCCGAGCCGGCCAACGGGAGCCGGATCTCCCGCATCGCGCCCGAAGCACCCGGCGGAATCGCATCCGGCTCACTCAGCATCGCCCGCCAGAAATCCCGCACATCCGCGCCGTCGCCCACTCGCGCGGCCACCGCCACAATGGCACAGCGCGGCCGCGTTGGCAGCGTCGCCCCCGGCACGCTCTTCGCCCGCGCGGCCGTCGCAGCCTGCTCCACGATCAGATGCGCATTGTTGCCGCCGAAACCAAAGGCGTTGATCGCCGCCCGCCGCACCGAGGTCGTTTTCCACTCCTCGGTCTCGACCCCCGGCGCGAGCGGCGTGCCGGCCAGCGCCGGGTTGAGTTCGTCCAAGTGCAGGATCGCCGGCCGCACCCCGTGCTTCATCGACTGCAATACCTTGATCAAGCCGGCCACTCCGGCCACCGGCAACAGGTGCCCGAGGTTCGCCTTGAGCGAACCGAGCGCCACCCGCCGGACGCCCGCAAAAACCTGCGCACAGCTCTGAATCTCGACCGCGTCGCCCACGCTGGTGCCCGTCGCGTGACACTCGATCAAATCGATGTCCGCGGGCGTCAGGCCCGATCCGCGATACGCCGCGGCCATCGCCCGCACCTGACCGGCGGCCGAGGGCACGAGCAACCCGGCCCCGCGCCCGTCGTTCGCCAGGCCGATGCCGCGGATCACGCCAAGGATGCGGCTGCCGTCACGTTGCGCGTCCTCCAACCGCTTGAGCACGACCACGGCCGCGCCCTCCGAGGGGATCAGCCCGTCGGCGTGGGCGTGCAACGGCCGGCTCCGTCCGCTCGGACTGAGCGCCTGCAGCGTCGTGAATCCCGCGTGAATCGTCAGCCCGTGCACCCGCGAGACTCCGCCCGCCAGCATCACGTCCGCCCGCCCGCTCGCCAGCCAGTCGCAGGCAAACTTGATCGCGTAGAGGGACGAGGCGCACGCCGCGTCGACCATGAAACCGCCGCGCGTCAGTTGCAGTGACTCGCACAGCAGATTGACCGGCAGCCCCGACATGAAGCGATTCAGCCGGTCCGGCGCGGCCAGCCGCGTGGCCCGCACGCGCGCCCGGCCCAGAAATTCTTCCGCCCAGACCGACGCCGCCACCGCGTTCAGCCCGTAACTCGGATAGGAGAGATTGCCGATGATCGCCCCGCCCCGGAGCCGCGGCCCGTCGCCGAATCCCGCGTCCAGCATCGCCTCCCTTCCCACGTGGAGCAGCCATTGAAAGAGCGGATCGAGTCCCGCGACGAGCGCACGGTCGAGCCGGTGCGCCGCCGGATCGAAAACCGGATCGAAGCCCGTCACGTAGCCGCCGCGGTCGGTGGGAATTCTCTCCGCCGGGGGCGCCTCCACGTCGGTGCGCATCAACCGGTCCTGGCGGGCCACCTGCCAGGTGGCCGCCGAGGCGCGCGCCAACAGATCGCGCCCCGCGCCCACGCTCGTCCAGAGCTGCTCCGGCGAATGAACGCCGGGCAGCAGGCAGGCCTGCCCCACAATCGCAATCGGCGGGAATCCCGTCATGTCGCGACCACCGGAGAGAACGAATCCACCTGGAAGCACTCCACGCCCCGCAGCGAAAAGATCGCCTTGCCCCCGGCATCGACGCAGTCGATGTCGGTGGCCGTGCCGAGACCCGCCTGATCGCGCCCGATGAGCTGGCAGGACACGACCTCACCCGCGCGGGCCGGCCGGGTGGCGAACAACTCGGCGATGCGCAGCGGGAGCGAACTCTTGCCGTGAGCCTCCATGGTCCACAACACCGCCGCCTGCAGCGCGCCATCGAGCAACGCCGGACCGATCCGCCACGCCAGCGGATCCGGCCCGGAAAGCGGCCGGTTCTCCAGCGTCAGGGCCGCGGACTCGCGCGACCAGCCGCCCAGATCGAGAATCACCTGGAACTCCGGCCCATGAAAGAGCCGCCCGTTGTAGACTTCCGCCGCCTTGAAGCCGAATTCGCGCCAGTCCGTCGAGCGGCGGCCGGCCGCCGCCAGCGGCGCCGTGACGCCATCGCGGTAATCGGCGACCGCGCTGTACTGCGCCCGGCCGGTCCGCGCCTCGGCGATCCGAAGATCGACGGTCCCGTCGGCGCGCGGACGCGCCGTGAGTTCGAGCAGCCGGTGATCGTCGGCGGCATCCTCCAGCAGGACAGCCTTCATGACCTGCACGTCGCGCAGGGATCGCAGCGTGGACTCGGGCCGGGCGAGGAGCGCGGCTTGGAAAAACCATTCCGCCACGAGTGCCAGCGGCACCACGTACTTTCCTTTCACGACGTGGTCGCGGAGAAACGGATACCGTTCCACGCTGACGACGATTTCAACCCGGTGCGACGGCTGCCCGGGGTCGGCCGCGAGATCGAGCCGGCCGGCGCCGATCACCACCTCCACGTCACCGGCCGCCGCGGCACCCGCGCACTCGCGGACAAACGCCGTCGCGCCCTCGTCGTGCGGGATGAGCCCGACGCCCTGCGCGCGGAAATGCTCCCGTAACGCCGGCGTCACCATGCCGCCATCCCACGGTCCCCAGTTAATCGAACGAACCAGGCAGCGACCGCCCCGACGGCGAAACTCGGCCTGCGCCACCTTGTTGAGCACTTCGTTCGCCATGGCATAGTCCGCCTGCCCGCGATTGCCGAAACGTCCGGCCACCGAGGAGAACAGCACCACGACATCGAGCGCGTCAGCCGCCGTCGCCTCGAGCAGAACCTGCAATCCCCGCACCTTCGTGTCGAACACCCGGGCAAACTGTTCCGGCGTCTTTTCGGCGATGAGTTTGTCCGCCAGCACGCCCGCACCATGCACCAACGCCGTAATCGGACCCAGCCGCTCGCGCACCTGCGCCAGCGCCGCCGCGACCCCCGCCAGGTCGGTCGCATCGCACGCCAGATACTCGGCGATGCTTCCCGCCGCGCGCAGCCGCTCGAGCGTCGCACGGATTTCCCGTTGCGCGAGGATGTCGCGCACCGCCGCTGCAAGCGCCTTTGGGGCGGACTGCCGGCCGGCCCGCACTTCCCGATCGAGCAAGGCCTGCCGCAATCCGCTTTCGTCCGCGATCCCGGCACACTCGGCGGGCTCGACACCCAAGGCCGTACGACCGAGCAGCGCGATGCGCGGCTGGTGGGCGCGCGCCAGCGCGACGAGCGCCGAGGCCGTGACACCGCGGGCACCGCCGGTCGCGACCACGACCGACTTGGCCGTGATGCGCGCGTTGCCGACCAGTTCTGCCGGGCACTCCGCCAGGACCAGCCGGTTCCGCGCACCGGAGACTGCCAGGCCAATCTCGCGTTCGTCGCCGCCATAAAGCAGTTCATCCGCGAGCCGCTGGCCAAGTTGCCGCGGAGAAAGGTTGCCGCATTCGAGGTCGATGCTGCGCACCGCGGCGCGCGGCCATTCCTTCGCCGCGGTTTTCGCCAGACCCGCAAATCCGCCGAGCCAACCCCGGTCGACCTTCGTTTCGCCGAGGCCAAAGCTGCCGCCGGTATCCTGCGCCGTGACAAAAATCCCGCCCGTTTCGGCGATCCGTCCGGCCGCGACCCGCGCGGCGGCGAAGGCAGCCTGATGGACGGCCATGGCCGCCGCGGGCGTTGCGTCAGCCCGCAAACCCTCGAGCAAAATCAAACCATCGCAATCCGCCGGCACCGGCGTGACAACTTCGGCGGCGATGCCCTGCGCCGCCAGGGCCGCGCGCAACTCCGCCGCGATCCCGCGACCGTCGTCGGTGATCACCAGGCGCGTGACGCGGTGCAGACCCGCCAGGGAAAACCCGGGCGCGGCGGCGGCTTCGGCCCTTAGGCGATGACGCCGCACGGGCAACTCCGCGCTGGCGGTCGCCGACTTCGATGCCGGCAACACCGTCGGGGTGGTTGCGGGTGCCGGGGCGATGGCCGCCGCCGGTTTCGCCTCCACCGGCTTCGTTTCGCCGCCGAGCTGCTGGGTGAGATAATCCGAGATCGCCTGCAACGTCTGCAACCCGCTCATGATTTTCGCGTCGACGGGCGGCAGGCCCGGCAGGCTTTTCTGCACCGCGGACAAGATCTCCACGCGCTTGATGGAATCGATCCCGAGATCACCCTCGAGTTGCATGGCCGGTTCGAGCATCTCCCGCGGATACCCCGTTTTCTCCGCCACGGTCTCCAGCACGATCTGAATGACTTTCGCACTGTCGAACGTTTCGGCCGGTTTCGCTGCCACCGCGGTCGCGGCCAACGGGGCACTGACCGGGATCGGCGCCGGCGCGGGTGCCACTGGCCGGGAACGCGGCGGGGAAGACGGCGGCGCGGGCATCGTCCGCGTCGCCTCGTGCCCGGGCGCGGAACCGTTGCCGGCATGCGAATAGGCCACGGGCGCGCTCGCCGGCGGTGCCGATCTCACGACCGCCGGTGCCGGTGCGGACAGACTCGATCCATTCGTGCCATGCGGGGTGGGACCGCCGGCGGTTTCGAGAAACGTGCGGTGCGCCTCGCCCATGGTGCGCAGGAACGTTTCGTGCGCGCGGACCACGGCGTCGCTGACGCCGATGGGTCTGGCCGTGGTGCCATTGCGGGAAGAGGGGGGCGGCTGGTGAGCCGGTACGGGAGCGTCGTGCATGCGGGAAATTCCAGGGTGGGTGCCGGCCAGGGGCTTCGGCGTGGGAGCGGTGGCAGGGGCGAGAGTTGGCGCCGTGACCGGCGGGGTCTTGACCCCGTCGCGCGGCGGATAGGGCCGGCCGAGATTATAGCCGCCGACCGGCAGCGTGGCGCTCGAAAGTTTTGGCGCGGTTGGCGGGACGCGGTGACCTTGCCAGAGCGAGTCCCATGCGACCGGCACCCCGGCCACGGCGAGCCGGGCGAGACCGCAGAGCAGGCCCACGTCGGCCGGCTGCCCGGCGGGGTTGAGCGCGATGATCGTCGCCCCATCGCCGAGCGTCTGGCGCGCCAGCCCGGATAACACGGCCCCGGCGCCAACTTCGACGAAGATGCGTCCGCCCGCGGCCTGCATCGCCCGCAGTTGATCGGCAAAGCGCACCGGCTGCGCCAGCTGCCCGGCGAGCATCGCACGCATCGCGTCCGCCTCGGCCGGATACGGTTGGGCCGTGGTGTTGTTGAAAACCGGCACCCTAGGCGCGGCGAACGGCACGCCGGCGAGAAATTCGGCGAACGGCTCGCACGCATCGCGGACGGCGGCCGAATGAAAGGCCGTCGCCACCGGCAGCCGGCGAAACGAAATCCCCCGGTCCGCACACCGCGCCTCGAGCGCTTCGATCCGCGCGACGGGTCCGGCGATGACCGACTGCTGGGGGCTGTTGTGGTTGGCGATCACGCACCCGGAAAATTCGTCCGTGAGCAGCGCGGCGAGTTCCTCCGCCGGATGCCAGACCGCGGTCATCGCGCCCGGATGCGCGCGCGAGACGGCCGCCATCAGTTCGCCGCGTTTGCGGCTGATCCGCAGGAGCTCGTCCGCACTGATGGCGCCCGCCGCATGGAGCGCCGGGATTTCGCCGAAACTGTGTCCACCGACCAGCCCGGGCCGCAGTCCGGCGGCCTCGAGCACGGCGAGATACCCGAGACTCACGGCCCCCAGCGCCGGTTGCGCGTTTTCGGTGCGGCGCAGTTTCTCCTCCTGCCGCCCGGCCTCCGCCTCGTCGATCGCCGGCGGCGGATAAACCACATCGCACAACCGCTCGCCCTCGAGCAGGCGCAGCCCCTCGACTTTTTCCCAGACCTGCATGGCCGGCTCAAACTGGATGGCCACGTCGCCCGCCATCCCGACGCTCTGGCTCCCCTGTCCGGGAAACAAATACACCAGCCCGGGCGCCCCGGCCGCGCACGCCTCGGTCGAAAAATACGCGCCCTCGATCGCGGGTTGCGGCCCGCGGCCAGCGCCATTGATCCGCTCCGCCAAGCGGCCCGCCTTGGCGGCCAAATCCTCCCACGACGAGGCGGCGATCGCCGCCCGGCACGCCGCCCTCGGATCGAATTCCTGCTGGCTCGACCGCGCGGCCGCGCTGAAATCCGCGGTCCCGGCCGTCGCCCAGGCGGTGACGCGGGCCGCCAGCTCGGCGGGATTCGCACCGCCGGCCAGAAAAACCTCGGCCCCAAATCCCCGAACGCGCAGCGCGGGCGAGGTGCCGAGGTATTCCTCGAGCGCGACATGAAAATTCGTGCCCCCGAAACCGAAGGAGCTGACCGATCCCCGCCGCGGCTCGCCGCCCGCCTGGATCCAGGGGCGCGAAGCGGTGTTCAGATAGAACGGGCTCTCGGCGAAGCCCAATTCGGGATTCGGCGTGTCGACATTGGCCGTGGGCGGCAATGCCCGGTGCCGCAACGCGAGGGCCACCTTGATCACGCCCGCCGTGCCGGCCGCGCCCTTGGTGTGCCCAATCTGGGACTTCACGGAACCGAGCGCGCACCATTGGCGGCGCGAGGCGTCCGCCGCGGCGAAGACTTCCTTCAGCGCCGTGGCTTCGCACAAGTCGCCCGCCGCCGTGCCCGTGCCATGGGCCTCGACCAGCCGCACCGTGGCCGGCGAGTAGCCGGCGTGCGCGTAACAGCGCTGCAACGCCACCGTCTGGCCCTCGGGCCGCGGCGCATAGACGCTCTTCGAGCGGCCGTCCGACGATGAGCCGAGTCCGCGAATCACGGCATAAATCCGGTCGCCGTCCCGCTCGGCGTCCTCGAGCCGGCGCAGCGCCAGCATGCCGCCGCCCTCGCCCATCATCGTGCCATCGGCGCCCTGCGCAAACGGCCGGCACTTGCCCGACGCCGACATCGCCGGCGTCTTGCTGAAGCACATGTACATGAAGATCGTGTTCAGCGCATCGACCCCGCCGGTGACCACGGCGTCGCTCGTGCCGAGCTGGAGCTCGCTGATGCCCAGGTGCAGGGCCGCGAGCGAACTCGCGCACGCGGCGTCCGTCACGCAGCTGGTGCCGCCAAAATTGAAACGGTTCGCCACGCGGCCGGCGACGACGTTGCCGAGGGAGCCGGGAAACGTGTTCTCCGTCCACTCGGGAAACAAAGCGGTGATCCGTTTGGCCGCCTCCTGCACCTGCGGCTCCGGGATGCCGGCGCGCCGCATCCCTTCAATCCACATCGGCCGGGTGAGCAGGCCCGACATCGAGCTGATCATCTCCGTGGCCGAGGCGACGCCCAGGATGAGACTCGTGTTGTCCAGCTTCAGCTTCGCGATCTGGCCGCCGGAACAGTCCTCCAGCACCTGCCGCGCGAGCATCAGCGCGAGGATCTGCGCGATATCCGTCGCCGGCAGCATATTGGGCGGAATGCCATACGCCACGGGATCGAACGGCACGTCCTTCAAAAACGCCCCGTGCTTCGAATACGTTTTCACCGGCGCCTTCGGATCGGCATCGAAGTAGTCCTCGATCAGCCAGTGCGTGGACGGGATCTCCTGCATGCAATCGCGTCCGCTGAGGATGAGGCGCCAGAACTCGTCGATGGTGCGCGCCTGCGGAAACATGGCGCTCAGGCCGGTGATCGCGATGGGTTGAAAGGGGAGTTGGGACATGCGCTGGAAATTCTGGATACGGTGGAAAATCGCGGACGCCTCACGCGAGGCGCAACGGCCGCGGCCGGAACTCGAACGCCGCCGCCGGCACCGGCACGCCGTGGCTGCGCAGTTGCGCCGCGCGGGTCACGACCGCGGCGCCCTCCAGCAGGTTGAGTGCGATCTGCGCCACGGTGCGGCCGGCCGGCGGCGCGAGAAAGCTGCCCGCCACCCACTGGTTGAAGCTGCCGATCGCCGGGCCGCACCAGATCTGGTAATCGAGCCGCCGGTCCGGGTCGCCGGCGATCGGCCAGTGGCTCGACCGCCCGAGATACCAGCGAAACACGAGCGCCATGCGGTGCCGGGGATTGCGGCCGGCCTCGGCGAGCTCGCGCGGATCGCGGCGCTGAAAAAACTCCACGCAGGCCGCCCAGATCTCCGTCAGCGGCTGGCGAAAGATTTCCTTTTCCAGCTTTTCGCGCTCGGCCGCCGGAATTTCCTCGAGGGCAGCGTACGCCTGGTAGAGTTCATAGAGGCGGGTCGCGCGCTGCGGAAAAAACGTGCCCTTCCGCAGCACCTGCACCTTGACCCCGAGTTCAAACATGTCCGCCGACGGGGCCATCGTGCAGTCCGCGATCCCGGCCTGCGCGAGCAATTCCCGGGCCTCGGCCGAAATTCCCGCCTCGACCGCCGACTGGTTGACCGTGCCGGTCACAACATAGGCCGCACCCATCTGGAACGCCGCGGCGACGGCGGCCGGGGTGCCGAGACCGCCCGCCGCGCCGATCCGTGGCACCCGGGCGTAGCCCGACGCCCGCGCGATCTCGAGCGCGAGCTGCTGGATGAGCGGAAACAACGAGGCCAGCGGACGGTTGTCGGTGTGTCCGCCCGAGTCGGCCTCGACCGTGATGTCCTCCGCCACCGGCAGGCCCGACGCCAGTTCGGCCTCTTCCGCCGTGAGCTTTCCCTCCGCCACCAGTGCGCCCAGCAGTTCGGCGGGGGCCGGCGAGAGGAATTGCCGCGCCACCTCGGGCCGGGAGATTTTGGCGAAAACGTGATTCGGCCGCACGACCGCACCGTCGTCGCCCCGCCGCAGGCCGGAGAACGCATAGTGCACGACCGTCGGCCGCAGGTCCATGAACGCGGACACGCAGACCCGCCGTACCTGGCGCTGCAGCAACAACTCGACGAGCGCCGCCTCGGTGTCGGGCTCGCTCGGCGAGTGGATCAGGTTGCAGCCCCACGGCAGGTCGGGGCCGAGTTCGCGCGCGATCTCATCCAGCGCCGCCTCGACCTTCGGCAGCATCAGGCCACCCGCGCCGAAAAAACCGATCAGACCCGCGCGGCCCGCTGCGATGACGAGCCGGGCGGACGCGATGCCCCGCGCCATCTCACCCACGACGTAGGCAAAGCGCGTGCCATGGGTTTCGACAAAGCTCCGGCCGCCCAGCCATTCCGGGTAAAGCGGCGGCAAAGTTCCGACGAGTTCGCACCCGGGGGGCAACGCCGGGCCGGCCAGCGCGGCGCACATCATTCCGGTCGCCGGATCGTGGAGCACCCAGGCCGGCTGGCGAAAGTCCCGCACGACCTCGCCGATCACGGGCAGCGTCCCGCCCGCGTTGCCCACCGAAGTGGATGAGTCGCGAGGTGTGGTGGGCGAGAGAACAGAGGATGTTTCCACGATGACGGAATAGACGGCTGATTTGGGGCGGCGACGCTCCGCTTTCAGGCTGGATTGCGCAAGGCCCGAATCGCCAAGGCATGATGTTCCAGAACCGCGCGCCGGCGAACCTTGAGCGTGCCCGTCATCAAACCGTTTTCGATCGTGAATGGCTCCGAGAGGACCGCGAACCGCCGCACGCGGCTTTTCGCCGCCAGCCGCGCGTTCACCCGGTCGACCGCCGCCTGCACCCGGTGGTGGATCTCGTTGCCACTGAGCGTCCCGGCCGCCAGCGCCTCCCGCGAGGCGACGTCGGGCACAATCAGCGCCGCGAGGTGGGGCCACCCGTCGCCGCACAGCATCGCCTGCGCGATCTCCGGCTGTCCGGCCAGCGCGAGCTCGATCGGCTGCGGCGCGATCATGTCGGCCCCCGCCGTCTTCAGAAAATCCTTTTTTCGATCCACGATCACGAGTGAGCCGTCGGCCTCGAAGCGCCCGATGTCCCCGGTATGCAGCCAACCGCCGGCCAGCGCCGCGGCCGTGGCCGCCGGCTCGCGCCAGTAGCCGCGCATCACATTGGGACCCTGCACCAGGATTTCGCCATCGTCGGCGAGGCGCACCGTCACGCCGTGCATCGGCGGGCCCACCGTGCCCGGCCGGATTCCCCCGGCCACCTGCATCGTGATGCCGGGGGCCGTCTCGGTCTGCCCATAGGCCTCGTGCAACGGCAGGCCGACGCCGTTGAAAAATTCCGACGTTTCCACGCGCAACGGCGCGCCCGCCGACAGGATACATTTCAAGGCGCCGCCGAAGTGGGCATGCAACTGCCGCCGCACGACGCGCCCCACGGTGGCCGACCACAACCGCGCCCAGGCCGGCGGGCGATTTCCGCGGACGACCGTCCGGCCGATCCGGTCGGTCACCTGAAACAGGGTCCGCGCCAGCCGGGATTTCCGCTGCAGCCCCGCTTCGATCTTTTCGCTCATCACCTCGCAGAATCGCGGCACCACAATCAGCACGGTCGGTGAGGCCAGCCGGAGCTCCCCGGCGAGGTGCTCCGGACCGCGCGACACAAAAACCTCCGCTCCAAGCGCCAAGGGCGTCGCAAAGCCGGCGGTGAACTCGTAGGTATGCGACAGCGGCAGGAACGAGAGAAACCGATTACCCGTCAGTCCGTACGGCGCGAGCACCCGGATCGCCCCCGCGCAATTCCACAGGATGTTCCGGTGCGTCTGCTCGACCCCTTTCGGCGTTCCGCCCGTGCCGGACGTGTAGACCAGACTGCAGATGTCGTCCAACTGGACGAACGCAGTGGGCTCGGTTCCGCTGGTCGCCGCCAGTTCGCTCCAGGCCAGCGTTCCGTCGGCGACCGGGCCGTCGATCAACACCTGAACACCGCCCCAACCCGCCGCCTGGGCCACTTCACGCCAGCGTTTCGCCAGCCGCGTCGAGACGATGCAGGCCCGCGGCTCGGTTTTTCCGAGGATCAGCCGCCAGTCCTCGGCGGTGGCCGTCGCGCTCAACGGCACGATGATCGCCCGCGCCGCCAGGATGCCCAGCGCGCTGACATGCCATTCGACCCGGTTCTCCGACACCAGCAGTACGCGGTCGCCCGGCAGCACACCCCGTTGCGCCAGCCCATTGGCGAGGCCGGCAACACGCTGCGCCGTTTCCGCCCACGTCCAGGACGCCCAACCCGCGCCCTCCCACCGATGCAGGAACGGGCGCGGCCCCAATTGGTGCGCGCGTTGAAAGAAGAGATGCGCGATGCCCCCCGGCAGGAGCACCGTCTCTTCCGGGGCCAAAGCATTGCAGACCTCCAAGGGGGCGTGGGCGGAAGTAGCGGGCATGCGGCAAAGGCGTCGCACGGCGGCGACGGCAGCGGCAAGGCTTTTCAACCAGCCGCAAGGAGTTTGGGCTCCCGTCGCCGGTGCGCCCGGTCGCGCTGTGACCCGTGGACGCGCACCTCAGTTTCCTGCCAGCCTGGCCCCGAGGTGGCCGGCCGCACCGCGGGCGGCTGGTCGCGGGCGGGCACCGCCCCTGTCTGGTCGCGCACGGAGTGCACGACCCACCCAAGTCGGCACCCGCGGCTTGATCTTGAGATGCCCCCGATCCGCGGGCGCCGCGGACAAATACGTTGACACGTCCGCCCCGGATTTCGCACCCCATACCCATGCGCAGCGCCCACCAGTACTTTCGTTGTTGTCGCTTGGCGACGCACCCGTATTGCGGCCGCCAAACCGGGCCCACGCCATTGACGCGATGCCCATTCACGGGCAGCTGGAAAGCCGCCCCTCCGTAAATCGGAGGCCTTGCACTTTAGCCTCACCTTCCGCGGTGCCCCCCACCCCATGCTTAGCCTACTCACGAGCCCGTTCCGCATCCTGATCGGCGGGATGTTTCTCGGCGTGGCGGCGCTGGTCTTTGGAGTGGTGTGCCTGCCCGTGCTGCCCAGCCGCCGTCGGCGCATCGCCCTCGGCTGTCGCTTCGGCCACGCCGTCGGACGCGTGATCATGTTCCTGGCCGGCGCCTCCCTCCCGCCCGGCGTGCAGGCGCGCGTCGCGGCCACCTATCCCGCAATCTACATCTCCAACCACACGTCGTTTCTCGATCTCTTCTTCGGCGCCTGGGCCGCCCCCGTGCCTACCATCAGCGCGGCCAAACGCGAAATTGTCTGGGTGCCGTTCTTCGGCCAGGTCTACGCCCTCTCCGGCCACGTGCGGTTCAACCGGGCCAGCAAGCAACAGGCCGCCTCCGCCTTGCGGGATTTGACCAATGTCATGCAGCGCTACCACACCGCGGTCTGGCTCTGGCCCGAGGGCACGCGCTCCGCTGACGGCCGCCTCCGGCCCTTCAAGCGCGGCTTCGCGCACCTCGCCCTCGCCACCCGACTGCCGATTGTCCCCGTCGTCGTGACCAACGCCCACCGCTGCTGCCCCAAGGGCACGATCATCACGTCCCCCGCCCGCATCGGGGTCCAGGTGCTCGATCCCATCCCCACCGTTGACTGGACCGTGCAAAACATCGACCACCATGTGGCCGACGTCCATGCGCGCTTCATCGCCGCCCTGCCGGACGATCAAAAACCCGCCCCCCGATGAATCTGACGGCCTTTTCGCTCAAGAACACCCGTTTCACCTTCGTTCTCTTCTTCTGCATCATTGCACTGGGGATCAACGCCTTTCTTGAAATTCCCCGCCGCGAGGATCCGCACCTCAACCTGCCCGGCGCTTTCGTCGTCGTCGTCTTTCCCGGGGCCAGCGCGGTTGAAATCGAGCGCCTCGTCGTCCGGCCGCTCGAGGACTCCATCAAGGAGCTCGATGACATACTCAAGATGCGCGCGGTCATCCGGGACGGCGTGGTCGTCCTCACAACCGATTTTGGCTGGAACGTTTCCCCGGACAAGGTCTACGACGATGTCCTCCGGCAGGTGAACAAAGTCCGCGCCTCGCTGCCGGCGGGCATCTTCAGTGTCGATGTGCGGCGTCTCACCACACTGAACACCGCGACGATGCAGTTCGCCCTCGTCTCGCCCGAGGCCAGCAATGCCCGCCTCGAGGACATCGCCGAAAACCTCCGGCGGCGCATCGAAACCGTCAGCGGGGTCCGCACCACCGAGCGCCACGCCCTGCCCAGCCGCCAGGTGCGCGTCACCATCGACCTGGATCGAGCCACCGCCCTGCGCGTCCCGCCGATGCAGCTGATCAACGCGATCCAGGCCGGCAGCACCAACATCCCCGGCGGGGTCGTCGAGCTGGGCAACCGGCGTTTCAACATCGAGACCAGCGGCGCCTACCGGAACCTGGAGGAAATCCGCCGCACGCCGATCACCGCGTCCGGCACCGCCGTCGTCCGGCTCGGCGACATCGCCGACGTCGCCTGGGCCCACGAGAGCAACGAGTATTTCGGCCGCTTCAACGGCCGGCGCGCCGTCTTCGTTTCCGTCTCCGCCAGCGGCACCGCCAATCTCTTTGCGGTGCGCGACCGCGTCTTCGCCGAGGTCGAGAAGATCCGCGCCACGCTGCCGGCCGACATGACCCTCGAGACCGTCTTCGAGCAGACCAGCAATATCCGCAGCCGCCTGAGCCAGCTCCAGGCCGACTTCCTCATCGCGTTTGCCCTCGTGCTCGTGACGGTGTTTCCGCTGGGCTTCCGCGCCTCCCTGCTCGTGCTCGTCTCGATTCCGCTCTCGCTCGCCCTGGGCGTGCTCGCCCTCCACCTGATGGGGCACAGCCTGAACCAGCTTTCCATCGTCGGCTTCGTGATCGCACTCGGACTCCTGGTCGACGATTCCATCGTGGTCGTCGAAAACATCGCGCGGTTCCGGCGCATGGGCTACGCGCCGATGGACGCCGCCCTGGCCGCCACCAATCAGATTGCCGTCGCCGTGGTCGGCACCACGGCCGCCCTCGTCTTTGCCTTCTTTCCGCTGCTCCAGCTCCCCGGCGGTCCCGGCCAGTTCATTCTCCCGATGCCACTCGCCGTGGTCTCGACCGTGCTGGCGTCGATGCTGGTGTCGCTCACCATCATCCCCCTGCTCGCCGGCTTCCTCCTCCGCGGCGATGCGCCGGAGCACGGCAACTGGCTGCTGCAGGCAATCGATCGCGGCATCCACGTCTCCTACCGGCCGCTGCTTCATTTCTGCATGAAGCACCGCGTGCTCACGCTCGTGCTTGCGGCCGCCCTCACCGCGCTCGTACCGCTCATCGCGAAGAAAATCGGTTTCAGCCTCTTCCCCAAGGCCGGCATCCCGCAGTTCTTGGTCGAAATCGAGACGGCGGAGGGCTCCAGCCTCGCCGCCACCGATGCGGTCGCGCAAAAGGTCGAGGCCATCGTCGCCGCCCATCCCGGCATCGCCAGCTATGCGACCAACGTCGGCCGCGGCAACCCGCAGGTTTACTACAACTGGAACGGCCAGCGGCAAAAATCCAATGTCGCCGCCGTGCTTGCCACGCTCAAGCACTTCGACGCCAAGACGACCCCGCCGCTCATCGACAACCTCCGGCGCGAGTTTGGGGGGATCACCGGCGCCCGGATCGACATCGTCGAATTCGAAAACGGCCCCGGCACCGACGCCCCGATTGCCGTCCGCCTCATGGGCGAGAACCTCGACCAGATGACCGCCATGGCCGCCCAGGTCACCGAGGTCCTGAAGCGTCACCCGGGCACCGACAGCGTCGCCAATCCCCTCAGCACCCTCCGCATGGATTTCAAGGTCGTCGTCAACGAAGACGCCGCCGCCCTCCTGGGCGTCAGCCGCCTCGACATCGACCTCACCGTGCGCCTCGCCTTCGCCGGCATCAACGTGGCCCGCTTCCGGGATACGAACGGCGAGGAGTTCAATCTCCAGCTCGCCCTGCCCCGCGGCGAACACGCCACCCTGGAAAACTGGAAAAAGATCCTGGTGCCCTCGAGCAGCGGGGCCTACGTGCCGATCGAGCAGCTCGCCCATCTCGAATTCTCTTCCGTGCCGCCAATCATCGAGCGTTTCAACCGCGAGCGCTCCGGCGTCATTCGCTCGCAAGTGCGCACCGGCTACAATGTCGGCAAAGTCACCGACGCCGTCGGTGAGGAGATCGCCAGGCTGCCCTGGCCTCCCGGCCTGCGCTGGGCCTTTGGCGGCGAGGTCGAGAGCAAGGAGGAGAGCTTTGGCGGCCTCGGAAAAATCCTGCTCATCGCCGCCTTCGGCATCTTCGCGATCCTCGTCCTGGAATTTAAGAGTTTCCGCGGCACGCTCATCGTCGCGTCCGTCGTTCCGCTCGGCCTCATCGGCGGCATGACCGGACTGTGGCTCACCGGCTACTCGCTTTCCTTCACGGGTGCCATCGGCTTCATCGCCCTGGTCGGCATGGAAATCAAGAACTCCATCCTGCTCGTCGACTTCACCAACCAGATCCGCGCGACGGGCGTGCCGCTGCATGAGGCCATCGAGCGCGCCGGCGAGACCCGCTTCCTACCCATCGTGCTGACGACCGCCACCGCCCTCGGGGCGCTGCTCCCGCTGGCCCTGCAAGGCAGCGGGCTCTACTCGCCGCTGGCGATCGTCATCATCGGCGGCCTCCTCAGCTCGCTGCTCCTCTCGCGGCTGGTGACGCCGGTGATGTATTCGTTGCTGCCGCCACCGCTCCCCCCGGCGCCGGCGGTCGCCGAGCCAGCCGTTGCGACGAACCAGCCGTAGGTGCCGCTCTTAGCCGTATCCATTCAGTAGAGCCTCAATTCACGAATGAGCGGTCGGTCACCAAATGGTGTAGGGCTGGCGCTTGTCGCCACGCCGCATTCTTCAGTCGAAAAACGGCGCGTCGGCGAGCGACGGCCCTACACTCTATCGCATCGTTGCGGCTTAGGAAACAGCTCGAATGTAGCCCGCCGCGTGAGCGGCGGGATTGCCAGCCGTCCCTGCGCTCACGCGCAGGGCTACGACAACCGACGTTTCTTCGAGCCGGTCCCAAAAACTTTTGGGACGGGGGCTCTCAACTCTCAGCTCTCAGCTGAATTCTTACGGCAAGCCGCCTACCGCCACTCGATCTCGTACCACAGGGTGCGCTGCTCCGGTCCGATGGCGAAACGGGAGCCATCACCTGACGCGTTGACCACCACCTCGCCCGCGCGCTGGCCGCGACCGTCGAGCGCGAACACCCGCGCGCCACGCCGTGGCAGCGCGATCTCCGCCGCGATGCCGTTCACCTGCGCCGGGCCGGTGCCCCACTGATTGCCCACGGACGTGCGCGCGGCGTTCCAAGTCATGCCGCTGTTCTCCGCCGATCCGACCGCGGCCAGCAACACGCGTTGCGCCGTCTCAATCGGGCGGCCATCGAGACTCGTGAGCACGAGCACCGCGTAATCGCGCTCGACGGGTCCAACCACCAAGCCGACCCCACCGAGATCAAAGCGTTGTCCGCCCACCAACCCCCACACCGCCCGGGTCGCCGGCGTATTGACAACGACATGCGCCCGGGCCGCGTCCGAGGCATCCCACGCCGCGCGACCATCGGCGGAGGCGAGACGCTTTCCGGCTGGCGCCGCGAGGTCCGCGGGTTTCACCGCCTTGGGATCGATACCAACCCGGTGACTCAAACCGAGCGTCGCCGCCACCATGTGTTCGGGCGTTCCCACCGCCACAGTCGGCAGCGGCGCGAGATCGCCGCGGAGGAAGAGGTGCGCAAACGCGGTAAAGAGCGCGAGCTTGGCCGGCTGGCCGTTGAACGAGAAGAAGCGCTGCACCTTGTCGCTGTACCAGTCGCCCTCGCCACTCTGGTACTGAAAGAAGAACACGCCGTCCCAATCCTGCAGCGCCGCGATCAGGGCCGCGAACGGCACGACACTCGCCGCGTAGTCGTTCGGATCGGGAATGTTCCACTCGGAGAGCGTGAACGGCCGGTCGAGCAGCCGCCACGGCGCCCGGG
>JBIJCX010000452.1:0-6066 GCA_044344465.1 Opitutaceae bacterium | reverse complement strand
ATCTTGCGGCCCGCCTTGGATTTTTTCAGACCGTCGGCCAGCAGGACGAGGCGACCGTTGACCCGCTGGACCCCAGGATGGGTCGCCAGGACGATGCGCCCCCAGGTCCGCGTCAAGGCATCCACACAGAGTGCGGAGCTGTGGAAGAAATCCAAGAGGCAGCCGTAACAGGCCGACTTGAGCCCGAGGGCCCGCACGAAGCTGGTGACCCCGCCGAGGTCCCGGCGGACCGCCATGGCGGCGAGCGTCACCGCCAGCCACAAAAAGGTGCGCAGTCGCTCCCGCTACGTCCGGCCGGCAGAACTACCTCGGATCAAGTCGCTGCTCGCCAACTTCAAACGCTTCCGTGCGCTCGTTGATCGCTGCGTCGATCTCTCCGTCAAGATCGCCGACCGCCAAACCGAATTGCTCCGCGCTGCCGCGTCAGATCACTCCTGACGGCCATCCAAGAACCCGGCACTCTCAAGATTCTAACTTAAAGCCGTGCTCCTTACGCGGATCGGGATTCATCGCCCGACATCAGGCCGATTGCAGACGACGTGCTACACTGAATAGCCATTCCTTCACTCCATCGTACCTGCTACAGTAGCCTCGGCTATTCCCTCTTTCTCTTCTCCCTTTTCCCGATGACACGCCTTCTTGCCCGGTTCGTTTCGCCCGCCACCTTCGGCGTCGCATTTTCCTCCGCCTTCGCGGCTGCGCCCGCGCACACCTACTCCGAGCGCATCGTCGCCGTCACCGGCACGCCTGGGTGCGTCGCTTTCTGGGACTTCGTGCAACGTGAGCCCGATGGCGCGCACCGCTTCACCGCGCACGTGCCGGCCGGCGCGAGGAACGACTTCGCCCTCGATGCCGGCAACTACGTCCGCGACTACTGGGGCGAGGGGAGGGCGGCAACCTACGCGGATTTTCCGCTCCTCGGACGCGGCCCCTTCGGCGAAGCCATCCGCATCCGCAAGGAAACCGAGGCCACGTTTCGTCCGTTCCTGTATGTGCCGCGGTCGCGCCTCCACGATTCGCCCATCGATCTCAAGGGCGTCGGCCAGTCCGTCACTGTCGTCGTCTGGGCCATCCGCGAAAGCGGCAATCATGCCCTCGCCGGCATCTGGCATGAGGGCACCGATCTGAAACAAAGCGAGACCGCGAGCATCAAGAAGGTCGAGCGCGGCCAGCGCCAATACGCCCTCTTCGCCGGCCTCAACAAGGAAGGATCCGCCTGCGGTCATGTCTCCGAAAACGGCGCCAGCTCTTTCCTCAACCGCTATGCGCTTCACAAGTGCAACTCCGCCGACGTCTCGCCGACCGTGCCCGCCGACTCGCCTTCCGCCGTGCTCGACGCTTCGTGGCAATGCTTCGCGATGACGTACAACCACGCGACCCACGAACTCTCCGGTTGGCTCAACGGCCGCGCCGGCGATCGCTGGTTGGAGAATCCGAAAAACGACAATCTCATTTCCTCCGCGTACAACGCGTGGTTGCAGGGCCGCCTCCACCGTGAACCCGGCCTCCAGCCCGGCGAGGATCCGGCGTTTCCGCCCGACCAGTTCTACAACCCGCCCGAGGATCACCTCGTCTCCACGGAAATCCTCAGCGAGTCCGCCGACGAACGCGTCGAGCTGCGCGAGTTCCGCCACACGCGCATCCAGGTCACGCTCCGCCAAGGCGCCGACGGAAAATTCGCCGAGACCGCCCGCGACCTCGCCGCGCTCCGCCTGAATCCCTGGTGGTTTTCACCCGACCACCTCTACACTCCCGCCCACGACGGCACCGGCGGCCCCTTCACCATCGGCCGCGTGATCCACAGCTCGCGCAGCGTCGGCTTCACCGGCTGGATCGGCGGCGTCGCCGTCTTCGATCGCGCGCTGAACGCAAACGAACTGGAAAGACTGGCGGAACTCCGCCGCCCACCTCCCTTCGACCCGATCCCGAAACCCTGAAGCCGTTTATCAGCACGGGCGCATCTCAGTTTCTTGCAACGCGAGAAATCCCCGTGGGTGGGCGGGCACGTCCCTGTGCCCGCATGTCTGGCAAGCACGACTGCGTTTCGAATGCGGGCACGAGGACGTGCCCGCCCACCACTGACACCAGTTGCAAGAAACTGAGATGCGCCCTATCGGCACGCTGAGCCTGTTTCCGTCTCGCCTTCAGGCGCAGCGGGAGTATCCAATCTGGCGTCGCCTATGCGACCGTCCATGGAGAGCAAAACTGAAAAAACGCCGGAGACGCGCAGAACATTCATCAGGTCAGCGGGCGCCGTCGCCTCCGGCCTCATCTTGGCCCCCGCGACCTTGTCGTTGGCCGACATCAATCGGCCAAAAAAAGAAATCCTCGCCCTGAATGGCGGCCCCAAAGCGGTGACCGTCCCGCAGGGCGATGCCAGCCACTGGCCGGTCTTTGGCGCGGACGAGGAAAAGGCGGTTCTGGATGTGCTCCGCAGCCCCGGTTACGGACCGATTGCCCAGTTGGAAACCGAATGGAAGGAGCATTTCAAGGTTCCATACGCCCGGGCGTATTGCAACGGCACCAGTGCCCTGACCACGATGTTCTTTGCCTTGGATCTCCCGCCCGGGAGCGAAATCATGGTCCCAAGCTATACGTTCTTTTCCACCGTGGCCCCGATGCGGTTCTTCGGCCTGGTGCCCGTGTTCGTCGACATCGATCCGCGCACGCTCAATTTCGATCTGGAGGACGCCAGGCGCCGCCTGACCAAGAACACCCGCGCCATCCTGCCGGTGCATTTCAACGGCCTGCCCTGCGAAATGGATCACATCTGCGCGTTTGGCCGGGAGAAGGGACTCGTCGTCATGGAAAACGCCTGCCACGCCGACGGCGCCACGCTGCAGGGGAAAAGCATGGGGGCGTGGGGCAGCATGGCCGCCTTCAGTTTCCAATATAGCAAGCCGCTCCCGACCATCGAGGGCGGGCTGGCGGTGTATCACCAACGCGAGTACTACGAGCGCGGCTCGACTCTGGCGGGCACGGACAACCAGCTGAGCTTTGCCGCGGACAGTCCCTATCGGCGATACAACGGCTCGGGGCTGGGCCTGAAGTTGCGGATGCACCCGATGTCGGCCGCCCTGGCGCGCATCCAACTGCGCAAGCTCGATGCCCACAATGCCCGGAAAGTCGCGGCGATCCGGCGGCTCAACGACCGGTTGCTGCAATTGCCGGGTCTCTCCGAGCAAAGCAGCCGGGCGGACATGAACCGGACCTACTTCTCGTGGAACCTGCTTTTCCTCAATGAGGCGGAGGCCGGCATGTCACGCGCCGCGTGCCTCAAAGCCCTGAAGGCGGAAGGGGTGCAGGCCAACGCGCACGTGTACACGTTGCAGCACAAGCTGGCACTGTATGCGGAGGGAAACTGGTGGCACCATGCGCCGGTCATCCCCGTGCTGCCAGCTTCCGAACAGGCCAATCAAACGGCCATCGCGTTGCCGAGGTTCACGTCCGATTCGCCCGAGCTCGTGGAGCAATATGTCAAGGCCTTCGAGAAGGTGTGGGCCCATCGCCAGGAGTTGGGTCGCAGCTGACGGCGCGCCGCGGAATCCGCAGAACCAAGCCTCCCGGAAAGACGGGCCGGCGACGTTGCGCGGCGTAAAACCGGAGGTGGCCGCGGCTGAAGCCGGCGTGCGCGCCTGCGGCCTTGCCGGCGTCGTTCCACTCCCTCATCGTCGAGGCCATGGACTTTACCAATGCCCGCCTCATCCTCCCCGACGAAATCCGCCGGGGTTCGCTCACGGTTCGCAGTGGCCGCATCGCGGCCATTTCCGCTGCGACCAAGCCGAAAAAGAAGGGCTCGGCCGACGTCATTGATCTGAAGGGCGGTTATCTCGCGCCGGGTTTCGTCGATCTCCACGTCCACGGAGCGATGGGCGCCGATACGATGGATGGCACCGAGCAGGCGTTCCGGACCATCACGGAATTTCACCTGCGCGGCGGCACGACTTCGATCACGCTCACGTCCATCACGTCGCCCGAGGAGGACATACTGCGGATGCTCGAGGCGGTGAAGCCTTACCACAACCGCTCGATTGGCAACGGGGCGCGCATCGTGGGCATTCACATCGAGGGGCCGTTTCTGGCACTCGGCAAGGCGGGCGCCCAGAATCCGAAGTGGATCCGCCCGCCGCGGGCGCAGGAGTGGAAGAAATATTTGCGCTACGGGAAGCTCATCACCGAGATGACGATGGCGCCGGAGATTCCGGGCGCGATTGAGTTGATCAAGGCGCTCAGGCGGAACGGCACGATTGCCAGCGGCGGCCACACCGATGCCAACGACGAACATCTGGTGCCGGCGCTGCAGGCCGGGCTGAACCAGTCCACGCACACGTTCAATGCGATGAGCACGATCGTGAAACGCGGCCCCTACCGGTTGGTGGGCATGATCGAGTTTGCGCTGGCCCAGGATGAAATCATGGCCGAACTGATCGCCGACGCCGTCCATGTGCCGCCGCTCCTGATGCGCATGCTGATCAATGCGAAGGGCCGCGACGGAGTGTGTATCATCACGGATGCTACGCTGGGCGCCGGCTTGCCGCCGGGCACGCCGTTCAACCTGCTCGGGATCCCGGCGCGCACGACGGACAAGGTGGCGGTTTTGGACGATGGCACCGGGCTGGCGGGCAGCACCTTGACGATGATCGAAGGCGTGCGGCGGGTGCACCAGCTCGCCGGCGTGCCGTTGGTCGACGCGGTGCGCATGGCGACCCTGAATCCGGCCCGGCAACTCCGGCGCGAAACGGAGTTCGGATCGCTCGTCCGCGGCCAGCGCGCGGACCTGGTCTGGTTCGATCGCGATTTTCGCGTGCGCGGCGTGTGGGTGGATGGCGTCGGGAAGTTTCGCGCCTGAGCGCCCGCGGCGACGTGCCGCGCGAGGGTGACTTTTCCGCCCACCCTTTCCGCGTGGACGACGCCGCGGTGACGGGATTGGCGCCGCGGCGCGTGCCGGGGCTACGCCGCCGACAAAGCGGCGCCCTCCGCAACGCCGCGGCGCGAGTGAACCCGCCGCTGCCGTCGTGGCGGGCGCAACGAAAATCACCCCTTGACCCGCGCCTCGGGCCGTTTAGGCACTCGTGCCTTTACCCCAAACCCAACAACGGAGCGCCCAAAAATGATCGGATTCGCAACGTTCAATGCCCGCAGAGCCGTGGTCGCGACCCTCGCGGCACTCCTGTTTGCCCTCGTCGCGTTGCCCGCGCGCGTCTCGGCTGCAGCGACAAAACCTCACGTCGTTTTCCTCATCAGCGAGGACCCGGACAATTACGAGGCGCACAAGACCATTCCGCCGTTCGCGGAGATGCTCCGGAGTTCGCAGGGGCTCACGACGACCGTGCTGAAGGGCGAGGGCGAGCTGGCCTCGTTTCGCTTTCCGGGGCTGGCCGAGGCCCTGGCCAAGGCCGACCTGCTGGTGTTCTTTTCGCGGCGCATCGCCCTCTCGCACGCGCAGCTCGATGCGATCAAAAATTACCTGAAGGCCGGCAAGCCGCTCGTCGCCCTTCGCACGGCGAATCACGGTTTCACCGTGCGCGGCAAAGTCCCGGAGGGCTTCGCCCATTGGCCGGAATTCGTGGCCGACATCCTGGGGTGTGAGAATCGCGGATACGGGTCGGTCAAGGACGGCGTTGCTGTGTCCGTCCTGCCCGGCGCGGCCGGCCATCCGATCCTCAAGGGTGTGCCCGCGCAGTGGCACAGCACGGGCAACGTGTACCATGTGGCGCCGCTGCTCGACCGGACGGCGACCGTGTTGCTGAACGGACGGGTGCCAAAGGGGATCGAGCCGGTCGCCTGGACGCGCACCGCGGGCAGGAGCCGCGTCTTCTATACGTCGCTCGGCCATCCGTCGGACTTTACGACCCCGCAGTTTCGCACGCTGCTGACCAACGGGATCCGCTGGGCGCTGGATGCCAAGGCACCGTAAGCCCGGGTCGCGCGGCGACGGCGAAGTGCAGCCGGACGGAGGAGTTTCATTCGCAATGGGTCCGATACCCCGAAGCTTGCTTCGGCTTGGTTGGCTGTAGGAGCGGCGTTTTTGCGCGCTGGGTTGTTTAAAAAGCGGCCAAAAAACCC
>JBIJCX010000451.1:0-6073 GCA_044344465.1 Opitutaceae bacterium | reverse complement strand
TGATCCATGAACTGGTGAAAGGAACCCTTGGCGGGCAGGTTACTATCGCCAATGACCACGGAGCGGTGACGACCCTGCGCATCCGGTTGGAGGAAGAAACCCGCACCTAGCCGCCGGCCACTGCCGGTCCTCTTTCCGATGCCAACCAACCAAGCTACCCGCGTTCTGATTGCCGAGGACGATGCCATGATTACGAGCCTGATCCAAACCGAGCTCGAGTCGCTTGGCCTGACCGTCGTCGGCACCGCCGGTGATGGCAGGGATGCGGTGGCGATGACTACGGCATTGAAACCCGATGTCGTCTTGATGGACATATCGATGCCCTACCTGAACGGGATCGACGCGGCTGCCGCCATTCAGGTGGGCTGCCCCACGCCGGTGGTGATCCTCACGGCCCACGACGAGACCGAATTGCTCGTCAAGGCGACGGCCGCGGGCGTGGGCGCTTTTGTCCTCAAGCCACCGCAGGCGTTGGAACTGGCACGGGCGATCACCATCGCGGTCGCGCGCCACGCCGACCTGATGGAACTGCGCCGGGTGAACGACCACCTCCAGCAGACGCTCGCCGAGGTGAAGACCCTGAAAGGGCTTTTGCCGATTTGTGCCAGCTGTAAGAAGATTCGCGACGAGAAGGACTATTGGAGCGAGGTGGAAGTCTATGTCATGAAGCACACCGACGCGGAGTTCACTCACAGCCTGTGCCCGACGTGCGTGGAGAAGTATTTCCCTGGTATGGATCTCGGCGGGGCGAAAGGTTGAGCGGATTGGGACACCGTCCCTCAGCAGCTTCGCGGCTGGCCGGATCGTCGAAGGCACGCAGGCCGCCAAGAGACCACCTTCCCGGGGTCGCTGGCATCGCCACCAGTTCAGTCGCTGGAGTGCGAACTGCCCCGGCCATCGTGCCACCCCGCCTGCGGCCATTGGCAAGATCCAGACTTCAGCGGTATCAACCGACGGTGACGGCCACCGCGTCAGAACAGCGTGCCTTGACCCGGCGCCGACGAAATTGCGGAAGCCGCAACCGGCGGGCGGGCGCTGCGTAGTGCCGCTTGGAGCGGGCAGCGGGATGGATCGATCGCTCCGCCCTCCCGGTACTGCTCCAACAAGTGATGCGAGCGCTGCGCCAGGAGTCGCCGCACTTCGCGCCGTCGACCTTTGACGAGCGGGATCCGCATGTCGTCATACCCGGTGGTCTGGTGGCGCAACCAGGCGATGGTCGCCGCCTCGGCGCGTTGCTCGAGCGGGATGCGTTTCGTTCGCGCCACCGTGCCGCTGCCCACCGGGGTGGCATGCGCTGTGATCAGGGTTGCGAGGACCGAGGCATCGGTTTCGTGGCGTGGGTTGAACCCAAGAAAGGCGAGCACGGCGCCGCGGAAGTCTTCAGCGTATCGCGTCTCCGCGACGATCCGACGCTCGCGGCCGGCGACGAGCTGGCGCTGGTAGGATGGATTCGCCCGCTCGGTCAGCAGTTCTGCACGCAGATCGGCGATGCGGTCCGCCGGGGCCCAGATGCCACGCGAAAAGCGTTTCCTGCCTTTCATCTCCGACATCGTCCAGGAGGGTCCGTCTGCCTTGATTCGCCGGCTCAGGGCAGCGTCCCCGGGCGGTAGCAGGCTCCAAGACGCGGGCACGGCTTCGATGACTCCGTGTTCGTTGAGCACATGGCGTGGCTTCTGGCAGGGGCGGACTTCGCGGGTGGCTGGTGGCACAGGGCAGAGGACAAAACCGGTGGCGTAACCTCAAGCCAACTTCAAGGCATGCCCGGGACTGGAGGGGAACGCTGATGCGCGCGGACGGGTAAGGGCAGCTGGGGATCCCGGCGCCCCGTGCCACCGGGCCTATCGGCACCGATGCGCCATCAGGCCCGGTCTTCGCGTCCGCACCGCCGGCCCCCTGTCACTTCATTGACTTCGGCCCGGCGGACCTTCTTTTCCGGGCCGTGAAACGAAAACAACGTTACGTCGTGCGGCACGATGAAGTGGTTGTCACCCGGCACGGGGACACCGCTGAAATCAAATACAAGGAGGAGGGCGTACCCACCACTCATCTCCGGGTCGGCGATGAAATCACCGCCATGACAGACGCCGAGATCGTGGAGTTGTTCAATGACACCCTGCGCGCTCAAGCGGAACTGGCCGCCAACTATAAACACGTGGCCATCGAGGTGCCGCTGGGTTCGCCCCAGATTGAATATCACGCCCGCGCCGATCAATGGTCCCCGCGTGGCAGTGCGTTGCGCTGCGAAGTCATGGATGATGAAGACGGACGGCTGGTGGTCGGAATCGACGATCACGAACTGGGCTTGGAGGAGTTCGGCCGGATGCTGACCACGTACGCCGGGTGGGGCATGCGGATCGAGTTTGTGCCCCGGGAAGCAGTCCACCGTCGTCCCACGCTCAGGGTGGAGGAGCCCAAGAAGTAGCCGCGCCGATAGCTCGCGCCATCCTGCTACTTGGCTGGGCCGGTTTCCTGGTCGACGCGCAAGCGGCATTTCTGTACGCCAGCCAAGGATGTTCAGGACGACTCGTCGGCCGCTGCTGGCGGAGGCGGGGCGGGCTTCAGGCGACGGTTGCGCGAGCGGTCGATTTCCTCGAGTTCGGGATCAGGGATGCGGGTGAAAGCGATCCGCATCGGGGCGTAGTCGGTGGCCCCGTGCGCGCCGCCGAAGTAGACGGAGTTCTTGCCGAAGGTCTTGTTGAGGGTATCGACGGCGGAGTGCAGACGAGTGCGGGAATTTTCCGTCTCGGCGGTGAAGAGGTCCCCGGTGTGGGCGGTGCTTTCGAGAAGGCGGCCAAGGACAATGCCGACTTCGACCGGGGTGAGCCGTTGGTGGGCGCCGGGGCGGTCGGCCCAGAGGGTGTTGAGCACGTGTGTGAAATGCAGCGTGTCCTGGGTCTCGTTGAAGTGGCTTTCTTCGCTCCAGCGCGTGTCGTCGCGGTAGCGGACGGTGACGCTCAGGCTGCCGGCGTAGTGGCCGGTGTGGCGGAGGCGCATCGCGGCCTTTTGCAGCAGACGGTGAAGGACGGCGAGCGCGGTGACGCTGTTGCGGCCGGCGGGAGGAAGCACGTGGCCATGCCCGATGGTGTTATGCTCGGCCAGTACGCGTTCCTGCCGGCCGCCGTTCATCCACGCGTGGAAACGCGCGCCCTCCACACTGCCCCAGATGGCTCGGAGCTGTGCGGCGCTGGTGGCGTAGAGTTGCGCGACGGTGTCGATGCCGGCGGCGGAGAGGCGTTGCGCCATGGCTTCACCGATGCCGCAGAAATCGGTGAGTTTAAGGTGCAGGAGCTTTCCCGGGATGTCGGCGTCGTCGATCACGACGAGGCCGTTGGGCTTTTCCATATCGGAGGCGACCTTCGCGAGGAACCAATTCGGCCCGATGCCGATGGAGCAGCGCACGAAGTCGCCGGCCTCGCGGGCAATCTTGGCCTTGATCGCGAGGGCGAGCTGGCGGGCACGCTCAGGGGCGGCGGCGAAGTCGGCGGTGAGTTCGCATTCGAGTTCGTCGATCGACTGCACTTTTTTCACTGGCACGCAGGACTCGATGATTGCTTTCAGGCGGCGGTGATAGTCGATGTAAACCTCGGGACGCGACTCGACGATCACGATGCCTGGGCAGCGTTGGCGCGCTTCGGCGACGCGGGTGTTGCGCTTGAGGCCAAGCCTTTTCGCTTCGCCACTGACGGCGATAAGCCCGGTGGTCTCGGCGAGGACGGGGACGACGCCGACGGGTTTACCGCGGAGTTCGGGCCGATCCTGCTGCTCGACGGACGCGAAGAACGAGTCGAAGTCGATGGCGAGGTTGCGAAGCGGCATGGGGCAACGATTGGAGGGTCGCGCGGGGCGTCAACTCAGTGGACTCAAGGTGCGGAAGCTTGAAGCCAACGGATCAACCCCCACCCTTCTTCCCATGGCCAAATTCTGGTTGATGATCGCGACCCTGATCGCATCGAACCTCAGCGCCCGTCCCATCGAGATGGTGATGATCGACCAGGCCGCGGAGACTGAGCTGGGGAAATTTCCCATCGATCGCGCTCACATCGCTGCCGCCATCGAAGCCATCGAGCGCGCCGGCGCCCGGGCAATCATCCTCAAGCTCTTCTTTGACCAACCGCGTTCCGCCGCCAGCGATGAACGGCTTGCCAACGCCCTCCGCACAAAAATCCCCATCGTGTTACAGGCCCGCGTGGACGACACCGAGTCCAAGTCCAACCCGCTTCCCAGCCGATTTTTCCTGCCGGAGCACAAGGTTGCACCAAGTGCCGCGTTTTCCGGCCGTAATGGGTGGCTGCCACTTCCCAGCTTGGCGGCCCATGCCACTGCCGTTGGCTTTATTGATGCCCTGAATCCCGCACCCATAGTGGAAGTTTACCGGGGAAAAACCGTGCCTTCACTTTTCCTCATCGCGGCTGAATTGATGCTGGGCCAAAAGGTCACCGTGGCCCCGAACACGCGGATCCGCGTCGGCGCGCGTGAGCTGCTTGAAGATTTCGGCCACGAACTCCGGAGACCTCACGCCGATTTCCTCTGCGATGGGATTTACGAGCTACGATTCAGATTGGGTCGTGTGAACCACCGAATTTTGTATTTCTTCCACGGCAGGACAGCCGCCGTTCTTTCGTCCGGCTTCACGAAGGAAGCAGAGGTGCCACGGATCAAAATCGAGCGAGCGAGCGAACGGAAAAGAAAGTTTTGGAAAAACCCGGAGGCCCACACTTACCGCGGATCGGAAACCTAGGGGCGGCACGCCGCCCGAACGAGGATACGAATATGAACAAAGCCAAACCAGCAAAGGTCAGAAGTGCCTCGGAAATTCTGAACGCGGAGTTCCCCCCAGCCCCAGCCATGGAGGCCTATCGGAAACAGGTGCGCGTCGACAACGACGTGGCTCAGAAAATCTACGATCTGCGGAAGAAGGCCGGACTTACGCAGAAGCAGCTCGCTGAACGCATCGCTACGCAACAATCGGTCATTTCCGACCTCGAGGCCGCCGATTATCAAGGTCACTCCCTGGCCATGCTGAACCGGATCGCGGAGGCTCTGAACCAGCGCGTGGAAATTCGCTTTGTCCCCGCGAAACGAAAACTCCAGCCCGCCTGAAAGGAAGCCCTGCTTCCATGCCGGCGATTCAATCACCGAGCGTGGAACAATTGCGGGGGTCGGCAGCCAGCCAGCGTCTCCTGGCGCGGTCGTGCTACTAATCGGTGGCGGATGGTTCTCCCGGCCGGAACCCGAACCGCCGCTCCAGCTGCCGGTCGATCCGGGCGACGAAATCGATCATCCGCCGGTCCAGGAGGAAACTCGCCCGCATCCGGAGGAGCAGGTCTTGGGGCGCCACTTCAAGGGCCATCTCGACGTGCTCATTCAAGAACTCCGGGCCGACCCGGATCTTCACCGGCCCCTCGTGCCCGGCCTGCACATAGAGTTGGCAGCGGCAGCAAAAGCTTGTAATCTTTCCGAAGGCGCCCCGCCGCCGGCGCCCGCATCCACGACAACGCCTCTTCCTCAGAAACTCGCTTACAGGAAAAAAGAGTTGCTCGCGGAATTGAGTATCTCCTCGACCACGCTGTGGCGACTGGAGGTGCTTGGACAACTCCGCGCAGTGCCTGGCCTGCGTCACAAGCTGTATGCCCGCGCCGAGGTGGAGCGATTTCTCAAGGTCGAAAACAAGACGGGCTGGCGATAAGCGGATACTATCCGCACGCGCGCCGGCCTGCCCGTCGTCTGGGCGGAAACGCTGCTCCGCGAGTTCGTCGATGATCTCGGCGCCGGCGTGCTGTGCTACCAAGGCGGTCCGCGGGAAATCGCCGCGTGGGCGACGGGCATCGGCGAAGGCAAGTTCAGCGCAGCGTTCTGTGACATCCTGCGTTCGGCTGGAATCCAACCACTGGCGTTGCCCCCGCGAAGTCCGAATCTAAACGCTCATTTGGAGAGGTGGAATCGATCGGTAAAAGACGAGTGCCTTTCAAAGTTGGTCTTGTTCGGCGAGCGGTCGCTTCGCCACGTGCTCTCGAACTATGCTCGGCATTATCACGAAGAGAGAAATCACCAAGGGAAGGAAAACGTGATTCTG
>JBIJCX010000397.1:0-7249 GCA_044344465.1 Opitutaceae bacterium | reverse complement strand
GCGGGCACTTCCGGCAGGCCGGGCATGCGCAGGATCTCGCCGGAGATGGGAATGAGGAAGCCGGCCCCGGCGGCGATCTCGATTTCGCGCACGTTGAAAACGAAGTCGCGCGGCCGGCCGAGGAGGGCGGGATTGTCGGAGAGCGAGTACTGCGTCTTCGCGATGCAAACGGGCAAGCCGGTGAGCCCGAGGTCGGCAATCGTCCTGAGGTCGGTGCGCGCCTTCGGGCCGAATTCGACGCGCGCCGCGCCATAGATCCGCGTGGCGACCGCGGTGATTTTGTCCTCCACCGATTGCTCGAGCCCATAGGTGAAAACCGGTTTCCGCGGCTGCCGGTGCGCCGCCGCCACGAGCGCGGCGGCCGCGTCGAGCGCGCCGGCGCCACCCTGGGAAAAATGATCGCTGGCGACGCACGGAGCGCCCTGGGCGGCGCAAAGCTGCGCCAGCAGGGCCACCTCCGCGTCGTCGTCACCCGGAAAGCGGTTGAGTACAACCACGGCCGCCAGGCCGAAGCCGTGCGCGTTCTCAAGGTGCTTCTCGAGATTGGCGAAGCCGCGCCGCAAGGCGTCGTGATTGCCCGCCGCCAGTTCCCGGAGCGGCACGCCACCCTGGTACTTCAGGGCCCGGATCGTGGCGACGAGCACGAGGGCGTCGGGCCACAACCCGCCGGCGCGGCACTTGAGATCGAGGAATTTTTCGCCGCCGAGATCGAAACCGAAGCCCGCCTCGGTGACGACATAGTCGGCGAGGCTCAGGCCGAGCCGCGTCGCCAGGATGGAATTCGTGCCTTGGGCGATGTTGCCGAACGGTCCGCCATGGATGATCGCGGGTGTGCCCTCCAGGGTCTGGACGAGGTTGGGGGCGATCGCGTCCCGCAACAGCGCCGCCATCGCGCCATCAGCCTTCACGTCGCGCGCGAAGACGGGACGTTGGTCGCGCGTGAAGCCGATGAAGATCCGGCCGAGCCGCTCCTTCAGTTCGGCCCGCGACTGCGCGAAGCAGAGAATTGCCATCACCTCGGAGGCGGCAGTGATGTCGAAACTCGTCTCCCGCGGAACCCCGAAGCCGCGGCCACCGAGGCCCACGATCATCCGTCGCAATGACCGGTCGTTCATGTCGCAGACGCGCTTCCAGCGCACGGTCATCGGATCGAGTCCAACCGTGTTCCGCCGGTTCTGCAGCTGGTTGTCAACGAGCGCGGCGAGGAGATTATGCGCCTTTTCGATCGCTGAAAAATCGCCGTTGAAGTGGAGGTTGATGTCGGCATGCGGCACCACGCGCGCGAGTCCGCCGCCGGTGGCGCCGCCCTTCAGGCCGAACACCGGCCCGAGTGAGGGTTCGCGCAGGACGGCCACCGCGCGATGCCCGAGCCGGGTGAGGCCGTCGGCGAGGCCGATGGACGTGGTCGTCTTGCCCTCGCCGGCCGGCGTCGGTGTCATCGCCGAGACGAGGATGAGCTTGGCCTTCGCGACCCGGGTCTCGTCGATCCGGGCAATCGGCAGCTTCGCCTTGAAGCGGCCGTAGCATTCGAGCTCGTCCGCGGCGAGGCCGAGGCGCGAGGCGATTTCAACGATGGGGCGCAACGCGGTGGTGTCAGCGATGCCGGGAGGTGTTTGAGTATTCACGTTGGTGAGACCGCGCGCGCCGGCCACAAACCGATGCGCTGGCGGTGGTTTGGTTACCGATGAGTTTGCCGCCCTCTCCGGGCGGCGTCGATGCGCAAGATTTTAACCACGCTACCAGCGAACCTTATCGCGACCCGCAGCCCGGCTTCAACGCGACCCACCGGGAAGTCCATCGCCGGCGCGCCGCATTTCGGGCGGGCCACCGGCAGCGCGGATGCTCGCGGAGCGCCGACGCTTGCGCTTGCCGTGCCCGCCCGGCGCCAGCCTACTGGTGATGAGCCCACGGAGTCACCGCGCCCGCACTCGCCCGATATTGGCTGGCTCCGACCGTTCGTGGCCCGACTGCTCACGTGGTGGCCGGCCAAGCTGATCGGCACGACCGTCGGCATGGCCGCCTTCTTTGCCGCCTACTTTTGGCTGCTCCACCACCCGATCCGTGCGGTTGCCATCATGCCACTCACGCCGGTCGACCGGATGATCGGTTTTTGGCCGGCCGCCCTGCCTCTCTATTTATCGCTGTGGTTCTATGTGTCGCTGGCGCCGGGACTCCTGATCGACCGCCGGGAACTCTGGTCCTACGGCCTGGCCGCCGTCACTCTCAGTGTCGTCGGCCTGGGCATATTCCTCGTTTGGCCGACGGCGGTGCCGCGGCCCGACATCGACTGGTCGCAGCATCCCGGGTTCAGCGTGCTCGCGGGCATCGACGCCTCGGGCAGTGCCTGTCCGTCCCTGCACGTGGCGTTTGCCGTGTTCACTGCCATCTGGCTGGCGCGACTCTTGCGGCAGATGGGCGCCGGGCGTCACCTGCGCGCCCTCAACTGGCTGTGGTGCCTCGGCACTCTTTATCCCACGGTCGCGATCCGCCAGCATGTCGCACTCGACGTCCTCGCCGGCGCCGCGCTCGGGGCCATGGTCGCCGCCGGGCATCTGCGCTGGCTGCGGACCCCAACGAATTGCGATCGATGAGGGAACCGACGGCCCCGATGACCGTCGGTGTCAATTGACATGCCCACCGCGATTTCCCCGCCCAACGTAACCGCGATCAACCGCGCGTTCTACGATGCGCTGTGGCAACGGGCCCGGATCCACCGGGCGGAGGATTTCAATACCTGGCCCGTGATTGCCGCGTTGTTGCCGGCCGCGCCGGAGCGGTTGGAGATCGGACCCGGCTTGCACCCCCGCCTGCCCATCGCCGGCAGTCATTTCCTCGACCTTAGCGCGCCCGCCATCGCCCGACTGCGGGCGTTGGGCGGATCGGCCGTACTGGGTGAAATCGACGCCCTGCCCTTCCCGGCGCAACGATTCGATCTGGTCGTCGCCTTCGATGTCATCGAGCACGTGGCGGACGACGGGTGCGCCGCCCGCGAAATCAGCCGCGTGCTCAAGCCGGGCGGCCACCTGGTGATGTCCGTGCCGCTCCACCCGGCGCGCTGGTCGGAATTCGACGCGCTGGTCGGACACGCCCGGCGTTACGACGTGCCGGCGCTCCAGGCCCTGCTCGCGGCGCATGGGCTGACCGTCGAACGAAGTGCGGCCTTCGGCATGCGGCCGACGAACCCCCGCCTGTTGCACCACGGCATGCGCTGGCTGATCCAGCACCGCGCGGCGGCGATGCGCTGGTACAACTGGGTGTTGCTGCCGCTTGGCTTGAAGCTCCAGAAGCGGCTGAACTTTGTCCCCGGCTGGATCGATGCGACCGAGGCGGACGGCATGGTGCTCGTGTGCCGCCGGGGCCCTGACGGCCCGAGGCAGAACGACTGACGGCAGCGCCGCTCGTACCGGTTCCCGGTCATCGCCGTATCCAAATTTTAGGACATGCCGGCCGGCTCCAGCGCGGGCACGACGCAGCGATAGCCCTGCTCCCGCAATCGTTCGAGAACGCGTTGGATGGCGGTCACGCGAATCGCCGCCGGCACCAGGGGACCTTCGTGCAGCAGGAGAATCGCGCCCGGCGCGACTCGGTGCAGGACGCGCGTCGCGACCGTCTCGGCCTCGGTCGATCGCCGTTCCAGTCCGCGCGCGCTCCAGCCCACGCCGGCCAGTCCGCGGGCCCGAAGGGCCGGCGCCAGCCAGAGATTCTTGATCCCGGCGGACGGACGAAATCGCGTGGGCCTGACCCCGGCCAGACGCAACGCCGCCAGGCCGGCATCGAGTTCGCGTTCCACCCGGGCGGGTGACGCACACCAGAACCCCGCGAGCGGATGCGTATGCGTGTGGTGCGCCACCTCGTGTCCGGCCGCGGTGATCTCGCGGATGAGGTCGGGGTGGCGGGCGGCGCTCTCGCCAATCACAAAGAATGTCGCGTGCGCCCGGTGCGCCACCAGCAACTCGAGGATGCGCGGCGTGTCGTCCGGATCCGGACCGTCGTCGATGGTCAGCCACACCTCGCGGCGCGTGGTCGCGAAGCGTCGTTGCAGGCGCACCAACCCCTGCGCGTGCGGCGCGAACAGGTGGTAAGCCAACAGCGCGTCGGGCAGAAACCAAAGCGCCAGGGCCGCGGCCGGCGCCGTCCAGCCGATGACGATGGCCGCCATCTTGCCGGTCAGATTGACGAAAATCAGGTGTGGGGTCGCGGTAGGGAACCGGGGTTTAATGCCCGGCCCCCCCCCGCACAGATCCGAGCGGGCGCAATTGGCGCACTCGGCTCTTGCCTTGAGTAGTGGCGTGGAAGCGGTCCCAGGGCCAAGGATGGCATACACGGGCGGGCGGGAGCCATTGAACTGGTGATCGTCCAGCCGCAGACGGTGGTCCGCTGGCATCAGGCCGGATTCCGGTTCTTCTGGCGCTGGAAATCGCGACGTCGCACCGGTCGCGCAACCACGGACCGTGACTTGATCGAGCTGATTCGCCGGTGATGGCAGGCCAATCCAACCTGGGGCAGCCCACGGATTCAGGCGGAACTGGCGAAACTCGGTCTCCAAGTCTCCGCCGCAACGGTTCGCAAGTATCGCCCGAAGGCGAGCGCGGGCCGCCCTCGCAATCGTGGCGAGCGTTTCTTCGCGACCACACGAAGCACTCATCGCCGTCGACTCCTTCACGGTGCCGACGGTCACGTTCCGCGTCCTGTTTGTGTTCGTGGTGCTGGCGCACGAGCGCAGGAGGGTGCTGCATTTCGCCGTCACCGCGGCTCCCGCGGCGGCTTGGGCCGGGCAGCAAATCGTCAACGCGTTCCCTTTCGAAACGCCGCCAAAATACCTGCTTTGCGACCGCGATGGCAGCTACGGTGCGGAGTTCACCAAGCGCGTGACGGCCCTCGGGATCGAGGAGAAGCCCATTGCGCGCACGCGCCGTGGCAAAATCCGTACGCCGAACGGTTGATCGGAACCATCCGCCGGGAATGCCTGGATCATGTTATCGTCATCGGCGAACCTCACCTCCAGGGAGTCCTCGAGAATTTATTCGAGTACTATCACCACTCTCGTCCGCATCGGTCATTGACACAGGACAGCCCGGTTCCTCGGCCGGTGATGACCCCTGAGCAAGGATCGGTCGTCGAGTTTCCACAGGTGGGCGGCCTGCACCATCTCTACATACGTCAGGCGGCCTGAAAGTCATCCGTCTGGCGATCGAACCACTCGGCGTTCGACCGAAAGAGGGCCGGGGCGCTCGCCTGGACGCTCCCCTGCCCTCGCCGCCGCCCGGCGCATCCGCACCTCGAATACCGGGCGATCTGCCACGCCGGTCCTGCGATCCCGTCTACGGTGCATCACGACTGGGGTCAGCAGGCGCCGCGATCCTCTCGGAAAATCCCACCGAGTTTCTCCACGCGGCTGCCGGATGGAGTTTTGTCACCCACAGGGAATTTGTGGTTTGAGGTGGGTGAAGTGTTTTCGCTCATCGTTTTTTAGTTTTCCGGTGAACGAAAGTCGCGCGGCGCGGGCAGGGGCGCCCCGGCCGATGCTCTGGGCGAAGCCCTTGTTGCGGTGAAAAGCGGGGCTTCGCGCGCCGCAGCCGAACTCGGCGGCCGGCCTTAGTCATAATCAGCCCGAGGGGAAAAACACGGAAAGGCGGAAATTGTGACCGACGAGGGCCGTCAGATTATTCCGATCCGCCGTGGCCAACCGGGAAAAGTTTCGGGAAGTAGGTATCCAATAGGGCTGAACTGTTTTGCGCGTAACTCGGCCGGGAAGTTGGTTAGAGCGACTCAAGTGCGGCGAGCTCTTGGAATTCCTCCAGAAGGTCAGCGTAGCGCTGAGTCAGAAAGTGTTTGATTTTCGCATTTTCGAGGAGCCGCTTCACGTAGCGCTTCGCGTGCCGCTGACGGTGCCTATTGGCACAGGAAATCCGGGCCAATCTGGCGCAAATTGCGCTGTCCTCCCACTTTCGGATGCCCGCATCAACGTCCGGCGTGCCGACGGAGGACTCCTGATATTTCCGAACGGATCGTAGAAAATCAGGCTGCCCCATGGTTCCGTCTGAAACACGCCGCGAGATCAGGGCAACTCGTACACCTCCACCAACGCGTTGCCGGTGGTGTTCCCGATGCCCGACACGACAACTGAGTAAGAGCCCGGCGGCAAAGAAACCACCGCAGCCGCATCGCGACTCGCATCCGCCAATGAAAAGGCACCCACCGAGGCAAACGCCGCCTTGAGGGTCGTCGTGCCACCCCAGTTATCGTTGCCTCCGACCGCGGTCTGCTGGCCCGCCGGAATAACTGAGAACTGCGGATCATTCAACAAACTGCCCACGCCAAACTGGCTCAACCCCGGACCAATCGCCCGAATGAGCAACGTCATTGGTGCGCTGCCACGAATCACGAATCCCGGGGCAAGTGCTTCCGCTCCCGTGCCCACAAAACCGAGGGTCGAGACATTAACGAGGCGGGCAGCCGAAACCTCAGGGGCGGCGTCATAGATTTCCGCCAACGCTATGCCGGAGGCCGAGGAATCGGGCGGAGAGACTCGCACGGAATAGCCTCCAACCGCGAAATCAGCCTGAAGCGCGGCGTCCAGCGACGTGGTCGTCAAGGGAAACGCCCCAACCGCGTTGAACGCTCCCGCGAGTGCCGTCGTGCCACCCCAATTGTCGTTACTGAAGAGTGCGCTGCTGGTGCCGGCTCGAATTACTTCCAGCCGCGGATCGTTCAACGCGCCACTTACGCCAAACTGGGTCAAGGCGGGGCCGATTGCGCGGATGACAAGTCGTTTGCTACCCGATCCGCTCATAACAAACCCCGCCGTGAGGGTTTCCCCGGGCCGTACCAGCCCGCGAGTGGAAAGATTGATCAGCCGGCTGCTCGAGGCGACCGCTGTCGCCGCGGCTTGGTTTACGGTCTGGGTTTCGTTGCCCACCGTAATCGTGCCACTGCGGGGGCTGGTGCCGGTGTTTGCCGCCACCGTGTAGGTGATTGTGCCGCTGCCAGTGCCCGCGGATGCACTTGTGAGGGTGATCCATGGCGCGTTCGATACGGCAGTCCAGGCTCCGGCAACCGTGACTGGGATACTGCCGCTCCCGCCTGCCGCCGGAATGCTCTGGGCAGCCGGCGCGGCAAGATCGAGCCGGAATGCGAGCGGCGGCGTGAACATCACCAAGAACGGGCGGTTTGAAAACCACCGCGCCATTTCGTAAAAAACGCCGGTGGTTTTGGCGACCTCCGGCGTGAGCGAGGAAGGCAAGTTGGG
>JBIJCX010000305.1:0-10394 GCA_044344465.1 Opitutaceae bacterium | reverse complement strand
CACCATCACCGGTGAATCCAGGCACTCAAAAGCGATGCCACCCGAGGACAGCGGATTGGGATCAGTGTAGTCCAGTTTCAGGACACCGTTGACGTAGATCTTGAGGCTCCCGCCGATCCCTACAATCTCCACCTCATACCACGCTCCGCTCGAGTAACCGCCGCTCCCTGCCTGAAGAATTCCGGGGAGTGTGCCGTCGGGATTCTGCCTGAATAGGTTCAGCCCCCCGGTACTGAAGGACAAGAAATAGCGGCCGGCCCCGTTCACCCGGTAGTTGATATGGAGCGGACCATTGAGGAGCTTAATCCGGCTCCGAAAGCGGAAGTCGCTCCAGGTCTGGCCGGGCAGCCGCAGCCAGACATGGCCTTGGCCGGAATAGACGGTGTTGTTCGCGTCTTTCACCCGCTGCCAGTTGGCGGTGCCTTGTGCCGAGGTCACCTGCCAGGAACTTTCACTGCTCTCAAAATCGTCCTGAAAAAGCCCAACCCAGTTGGCCGGCTGCGGGGCGGCGGCGAACAGGCTGCCGGCCACCGCCAAACTCATCAGCAGACTCCAGGCGTGCAGTGTATGTTTCGCGGTCATCAGTCGGCGCCCGTTCATCGTGGCGGGAGGCTGTTCATAGCGCACCTGCTTCGCTCAGTCCAGAGGGATCTCGCTTCGGTGCACACCTCGCTTCGGTGCGCGCGTCATCGGCGTAAAATGCGAGACTGACTGTCGCAACGGGCCCTCGACACTTGACAGCTTGAGCCGGCGTGGCAGTCACGAAGGCATGGCGCGACCGTTTCGCGTGGAGTTCGTTTTCCGTTCCACACCGTGAAAGTGGTCACCCTTTTCCCGCCTTGGTGGCTTCGCTTCTCTGTCTGCGTGGCGTGCTCGCTCGCCGAGCGCGCCACTTCAGCGACAAGTGCTGTCGTAGACGGCGCACCGGCTCCCGCGCAAAACATCAGTGGCGTGGTGCGAGCCGACGCACAGGCAGTGGCGGGCGCAATCGTGCGGGTGCAGACGACGAGTGTTTCCGCGCGCACAAACGGTCGCGGAGAGTTTGCCTTGCCCGCCGCGGGTACGGCTCGGATCGCGCTGACAGCCTTCGCGGCCGGCTATTACATCGCGGGGCCGGTCCTCGCGCAGCCGGGTGACACCAATGTTTCCTTTAGCTTGCGGCGGCATCCGCAGGAGGATGACGCCAGCTATGAATGGCTGAGCGCCCACGCCGAGGCGGGTCTCGAGGGCGCCTGTCAGAACTGCCACTCTGAGCCGGGCAATCCAGCGTCGACGTTGCCCTATGACGAGTGGAGCCAGGATGCGCACGGGCGTTCGGCAGCCAACCAGCGCTTCCTTTCGATGTACAACGGCACAGACTTGAGCGGCGAACGGCAAAGTCCGCCGACGCGCTACGGATTCCAGCGCGATTATGGACGCTTCCCGTTGCCGCCCAACCCTGCGTTGCCCTACTACGGTCCCGGCTACAAACTCGATTTCCCTGATAGCGCTGGCAACTGCGCCGCCTGCCACTTGCCCGCCGCGGCGGCGCGCGCCCCCTACGATACAAATCCGAACCAGGCAAAAGGTGTTGGGAGGGACGGTGTGGCCTGCGACGTCTGCCATAAGACTTGGTCCGTGCGTCTCGACCCGGCGACCGGACAGCCATTTCCTGACACCCCCGGCGTGCTCTCCATGGAGTTTCGACGCCCTTCGAAAGGGCATCAGCTCTTCCTGGGCCCGTATGACGACGTGGCACCAGGTGACGATTCATTCTCGCCGCTGCAGAACGACAGCCGCATCTGCGCGCCCTGCCACTCCGGTCAGTTCTGGGGCGTTCAAGTTTACAACTCGTTTGGCGAATGGCTGGCTAGCCCGTACTCGGATCCGGTGAAAGGCCAGACGTGTCAGGATTGTCACATGCCCAAGCGCGGCGGGACGCGTATCGCGCGTGTGGACAAGGGAGGGCTGGTGCGCGACCCCAAGACGATCTTCAGCCACATGATGCCCGGGGCGGCGGATACCACGCTGCTGGAAAACACCGCCAAGGTGACCGTGGAGGCGTGGCGCGAGGACCGCGAGATCCGCGTGAAGGTTGTGGTGAAGAACGAAAAAGCGGGCCACCACCTGCCGACAGACCATCCCGCGCGCCACATCGTGTTGGTTCTCTCGGCGACGGGTTTCGATGGCCAATCCTTGAAAATGAACTCGGGTAACCTAGTGCCGAAATGGGGCGGCGAGGGCAATTCGGCCGCGGACTACGCCGGCCTCCCAGGAAAAGGCTACGCTAAGATTCTCGAGGAGCTGTGGACCCAAATCTCCCCCACCGCCGCCTACTGGAACCCCACCGTGCTGCGCGAAGACACCCGGATTCCCGCCCTGGCAAGCGATGTTTCCAACTGGGGTTTTGCCGCACCGGCCAACGGTGGTCCGGTCACCATCAACGCCCGGCTCATCTTCCGCCGCGCGTTCCGGACGCTCCAGAAACAGAAGGGTTGGGATGACCCGGACATCCTGATGAACCATGTCGTCGTAACACTACCGTGATTATTGGGTCCGATCCGACGGGGGTAGAGTAGGCAAGAGCCGGCCGAGGTGAGTCGGCCACCTACACCCGCCGCCGGGTCCCTTCAGCCATCTTGCAGCATCTGTCTGCAGACAAAGAATGGACGTTCCAAAAACGTAATGGGAACGGGCAAGTTGCCGCGGCTGAGAGCTCGAACCACCCCGCATTAAGAGCGGATGCATCATGGTCTCTATACGACGCGCGAGGCTGCCTCAAGGGCCGCAGAGAAATCCGGCAGGCGTTCGCGACGGGCATAAGCCTGAAAACGGCGTATGGCCTGGGGAGAGAGTTTCACGGTCTTCTGCAACTTCCCGGTCGGCTTGCGGCCTGCCCCCGGTCGTGCTCCACCGTGGGTGACTACCGCGCGTGCGACATCAAAATAGTCCAGAACGTCGCGACCGCTGGCGAAGCGCGATTCAAGGTTGGACGCAGTGGTCTTAGCGGATGAGTTCTTGGAAGAGAGCTTTTTCATTGGTGCGGGAGCGGCGCGCAGAGATGAGTCGGAGGTGGTCGCCGCGTGGGGCGTAAACCACTGTCCAGTGTTTCCCCTCAATTAGCCCGATGGCGAGATGCCGTAACTCGTCCGGGTTCTTTGACGGGAGCATGACGACAGGACCCTGCCAAAGAACACACGCCTCGGCCAAGCTGATGCCATGCTTTGCCTGATTGCTGGTGTTTTTAACCGGATCCCAATCGAACTTCACGTTTGAAATCATAATTATGGTATCAAAGGCGGCAAGCCAAATCCTTGGCCGGCAAACAGGCCTGTTTCAAACGCCGTACGTTATTGGCACAACACCCAACGCCGGGGACTCGCTCACCGAATTACAGAGCCCCGACCATCACGTAACGCGTTGATCATGGGCTTGCGGTTCCTGGTTCATCCGGCGCAGCGCCATCAGGTCGGCGTGGCGCGCGACCGCGATGGTGATCGCCCGTGCCAGTTCCAACGCCTGCGGTGGCTTGAGGACAAAAGCACCCACGCCCGCGGCCGTCGCCTTGACGAGCAATTCGGTCTCGTCGTGGGCCGCGAGGATCACCACCGGCGTGGGGCAGCCCACCTGAATGGCGGCAGCCGCGTCGATCCCGTTCAGGTAGGGCATCGATATGTCCATCAAGACGACATCGGGTTTCAATGCCGTAGTCATCGCCACCGCATCCCTGCCATCACCGGCGGTGCCGACGACGGTCAGGCCAAGCGACTCGAGCTCGGTTTGGATCAGGCTCGTAATCATGGCATCGTCCTCGGCAATCAGAACGCGGGTAGCTTGGTTGGTTGGCATCGGAAAGAGGGCCGGCAGTGGCCGGCGGCTAGGTGCGGGTTTCTTCCTCCAACCGGATGCGCAGGGTCGTCACCGCTCCGTGGTCATTGGCGATAGTAACCTGCCCGCCAAGGGTTCCTTTCACCAGTTCATGGATCAGCTTGCGGCCGATGTTGGACCGCTCCTGCACCAAAACCTCTGGCGGATAACCCGGACCGTTGTCGCGGTACCCGACCTCCCTTTCGGCCAAGACCGCGCGAGCCGTCGACTGCACACTTCCAGGCTTGGCGGCCGCTTTCAGGCTAAAAGGTGAAACTCGTGAACCCCGACGTCCGCAACGAGTGCGTGAACAACTGGTCGGCCCGATAGTGTCCGAACCTCCAGCCCACGACCCACCGTTTGTCGACCGGCAGCACCCGGTACTCCAAGGCGAGGTCGAGTTCCCGACCGTAAGGCGCACTCCCCGAATTCGCCCTGTAGTCATAGAAAATCACGTTGTAGGTCAGCCCCGGTACCATCGGTCCGCCCAGCGCAACCGTCGCGATGCGCAAGCCGTGGTTCGGGCCAACGCTCGGGTTGGCCGAGAACTTTTCCACCCAGCTGTTGATCGGGTGCGACATCGGAGTCTGGAACTTGTTGGTCGCACTGGTGCCCGACAGCACGAGATATCCGGCATCGAGATTCGTTCCGCGGTAGCCCGCACCTGCCCGCACCTGCACGTACCGTGCGTTCACCAGATTGGGGTTGCCGGCATTGTCACTCTGATGCGCAAACTCCCCGGTGTAGAGCAGGCTCCAGTCCTTGCTGAGCGTCCGCGGACCCTCAACCCGCACCCCGAACGTCTTCGTCGAATAAAAAAGGGGCTTCGTGCTGGCAGGCAGCCTGCCGTCACGGTTGTCCAACACGTACGCGTACGCGGTGGCGGTCAACGCCCCAGGTCGCTTGTAGGCCACGTTGCCCAGATGGGAATTCATTTCGAGCCGTCCATCCGTCGCCGCCCCTCCGTTCACCCGCTGCACCTCGCCAAGGTAGCCATAGAATACTGTCACGTCGCGACGCGGTGCCGCATACACGGTCACCGCGTCGAAGGTCTGGTGATTCTGCCGCCAGAGCGAGATACTCACGAAGCGGCCGTCGTTGAGCATTATCTCCTGCCGACCGACCTTGAGCACCACACTCCCGTCCGGCGCGGCGTACTTTACGAACACCTGGTTCAATTCGTCTCCCTCCGGATCAATGATGGGTGCGAGGGTCGTGCGGTTCTGCTTGGGTACCGTCGGAATTCGATAGTTGTCCGTTCCGACCTGCCGCACGCCCTCATACTCCGCGAACACGCTCACTCCCTGCAGCGGGGGCGTTTCATACCCGAGGGCAATGCGCAGGGTCGAGGCTGCGGCATCGTCTGTGATCGGCACCGCCGGCGTGCTGTCCTGCGAGTAGATCTCGTACCGATAGCGGGCGGTGGCGGCGAATTTTCCTGTTCCGCTGGCGGCCGTGGCGGCGGCATTCTGGGCCCCGGCGAGGAAGGGTAAATGCAGACAGACGCCCAAAAGGGCTGTCCGGCGGATGCCACACGCAAAGAAGGGCGACGGGAGGCGGGTCACAACTTCCTCCTATCGGATGAACCCTCCTCGGGGCAAGCCCCGAGGTATCACGGAAGGGCCTGCGCCCAGATGTCAGCGGGCGGCATCCATCCCCGAGGCAAGCCTCGGGGAACTGTGCCGTCCCGATTCGACCGGCTGAAACCTAAGCCCGCACCGCTCGCCGGAACGGTGCCTGAGGAGAGAGCGTGAACGCCGATCTGGGCCCCAGTCTTGCGACCCATCCCTATGCGTGCAGCCGATCGTATTCGGCGATCTTCGCCCGTACGATCGCCTCCACGTTGCCGTACCACTCACGGACCGACGCCTCGGGAAACTCGACCACCGGTCCTCGAAGCGGAACTGCCTCCGCATTCCTCTTGTGTCCGGGGAGGCTCGCCACGAACAGCGTGCACTCGGCAATCTGCCGTTGGATGCTCGAATCCCAGGCGTCGCCACCGCGCAGCTCGCTCTCGTCAAACCAAACCTCGATGCCATCGGTCCGAGTCCGAAGCGCTTGCGCAATTCGCCGCGCCGCATCCGCATCCTGTGAGGCGTAGCTGAGAAACACCGCCTTGGAAGCGCACGTTTCCATCGAGAGAAAGGACCGGATTCGTCGGCTAGATTGTGGGAGCCCGCCTTTGCGACGCGAGTTTGAAGGGGGCGAAATCTTGCCGCGCCACACCGCGAAATCCGCTGTCTACAAATCGAACGTCATGGTAACGGCCGCGGCGCAACTGTAGGGGTCCTGGCAAGTCAGGGGTCAGGCCTTAACGGCCGTGTATTCGCTGAAAAGGCCGAGGACCGTGCTGCGCTTCACCTCGGTGAGGCCAACTGCGCGCAAGGCCTCGAGCACGCACGTCGGCGGCACGCAGGCATCCATCGTTTCCCAATAATAGCGCATCATGTCGCGCGCGTCGTTGCTGCGGTGAACAGCCGCGTGAGCAGCGGCAGGATGCGGCCGAAGTAAAGCCGGAAGAAAAAGCCGGCCACGCGGCCGCTGGGTTTGGTGACCTCGAGGATCAGCAGCCGGCCGCCGGGCTTCAGGACGCGGCGATATTCCCAGAAAGCCGCCTCGAGGCTGGTCACATGCCGCAGCGCGTAGCCCATCGTGAGAAAATCGAAGGAATTGTCCGGCAGGGGAATTTGTTCCGCCCGGCCGAGCACGAAATGCGCGGCCAGCTTCGAGCGCGCGACGTCCAGCATGCCCGCGCTCGGATCGAGGCAGGTGATAAGATCGGCGGTGCCGAGGATCTTCGCCGCCTCGACCGCCACGAGACCGGTGCCGCAGGCCACGTCGAGCAGTCGATCTCCGGCCTGGAGGCCGTGCTGCTTGAGCGTGCGGTGGCGGTAGGATGCCCCGCTGCGCAGGAAGCCCCACTCGACAACGGAGTCGTAATGCTTTGCGCCCTCGTCGAACAGCCGGTTGACAAAGTCCGGTTTCGCCTCGGGCGTGCTGTAATGGGGGGCCAGCAGGGGATGGGGAAGCACGGGGAAGCGGTTCAATCGGCGTCGAACCCTCCGGCCGGCGCCAGGAACGAGTGACGGTCGGAAATTTGGCTACTCACCCCGTCAGCCTAGCAGCAATGGCCGCGCAATGGCATGGGGTGAAACCCAACCATGCGGCTCCGGCTCAGAACCATGCCCGCAGGGCAGAAGGGGGCGATTCGCGCGGGGCGCCACACAACTCTCAGAGTTGACGGGTAGCGCGGGGCTGACGCTCCGCGCCACCGTCAAACGAGAGCTTGGCCCTTCAACATCAGCGGAGAATTATGTGATCGTGTGGATGCCGCTGGTTCGCTTCCCTGTCGCGACGCTCACCGAGCGTCGATTTCCCGGAGATGGCGGTCATAGACTGCCGCTACAATTTCTCACATGAGTACCCTAACCCCAGCCAACGAAGCCCGCGGCACCGAACCCGGCCCCTCCGGCGCAATCAACCCAGGCACTCCGGGCTCGCCCAAGGTGCGCCTGCAATCGCTCGATGCCTATCGCGGTCTCATCATGGTCGCGCTGGCGTTCAACGGCTTTGGGCTGGCCGCCACCGCGACCAATCACCTGAAGCTCGCACCCGAGGCCGGATTTTGGACGGCCGTCCTGCATCAGTTCGAACATGTCGAGTGGGTGGGCGGCGGGTTTTGGGATCTCATCCAGCCGTCGTTCATGTTCATGGTCGGCGTGTCGATGGCCTACTCGTACCTGAATCGGCAGCGCGAGGGCCATTCGTGGCGGCGCATGTTCGCCCATGCCACCTGGCGCGCGGTTGTGCTCGTCGCGCTCGGCATCTTCCTGATCTCGAACTCGCGAAAATCCACGGAGTGGTCGCTCATGAACGTGCTGACGCAGATCGGGCTGGGCTACCCGTTCCTCTTCCTGCTCTGGGGCCGTTCGCGGCGCACGCACATCATCACCGCGGCCGGACTTTTGCTGGGGACGTGGGCGCTCTACACGCTTTACGCCGCGCCCGGCATCAGCCTATCCACCGGCGCCCCGGGCGTGGGCGTGCCGGCGACCTGGGCCCAGGAAAATCTGCCAGGGATAAGTGCCGCCTGGCACAAGAACGCCAACGTCGGGCACGCGATTGACCAATGGCTGCTGAACCTGCTGCCGCGGAGCGAAGCCTTTCGCTTCAACGCGGGCGGTTACCAAACGCTCAACTTCCTGCCGTCCCTGGCGACGATGCTCTTTGGCCTGATGTGCGGCGAATTGCTTCGCTCGGACCGCACGCCGCACCGGAAACTGGTGCTGCTTGTGCTGGCCGGTATCGGCGGGCTCATGGCTGGTCTGGCGTGGAGCCGGCTGGGTTGCCCGCTCGTGAAACGAATCTGGACGCCTTCATGGGCCCTTTATTCCACGGGCTGGTGCTGCCTGATTCTAGCCGCGCTCTATGCCGTCATCGACCTGCGGAAGTGGCGGGCGTGGAGCTTTCCGTTGGTGGTCGTGGGCATGAACTCGATCGCGATCTACTGCATGGGCCAGATGTTGCGGCCCTGGACCAGCAAGACCCTGCAAACTCATCTGGGGGAAGACATCTTCAATCTGCTGGGAAAGGCGAACGAACCGTTCGTGCGGGCCACGCTGGTGGGACTGGTGTTCTGGCTGGTGTGCTGGTGGATGTACCGAAGGAAAATTTTCCTCCGCATCTGAGCCTGGCCACGAGCGCCCACGGTTGATATCACCCGGAATGCGCCGGCTCCGGCACCGCGGCGGCAACCGTCTCGCGTTCGATTTCAGAGGCGCGAATCAGGCCGTGGGCGCTGGAATGGCCGGTGAACTTCACACACAAACGGTCCATCAGCACGTAAACAATCGGCACCACAAAGAGCGTCAGGACCGTCGCGATCGACAACCCGCCGACCACGACGATGCCCATGGGATTCCGCGTCTCCGCCCCGGCCCCGGCGGCGAACGCAATCGGCACGGCACCGAGCACGGTGGAAATGGACGTCATGAGAATCGGCCGAAAGCGGATCGTCGAAGCCTGATACGCCGCATCGAAGGCATTCTTGCCCTCCACCTGCAGCTGGTTCGCGAACTCCACCACGAGAATGCCGTTCTTCGCCACCATGCCGATCAGCATGATGAGACCGAAACGGGAAAAAATATTGTCCGTCAGCGCCGGACCGAAAAACCGGGTGCAGTACAACACGACCAGCCCGCCGGAAACGGCGAGGATGATGCCCGTGAAGATCGTGATCGGATGGATCCACGATTCGAACTGCGCCGCGAGCACGAGGAACGTAAACAGGAGCGCCAGGCCGAACAGCATGTAGGTGTCCTGCGCGCTCTCGACGAACTCGCGCGACTCGCCATCCCACGTGAAGGCGTAGCCCGTGGGCAGGAGGTCGCGGCACCGCGTGCTCAGAAACTCAATCCCATCGCCAATGGTGACGCCTTGCGCCAGCTGGGCCGAAACCGTCACCGACCGGAGCCGGTTGAAGTGCGGGTAACTCTCCGGCACGACGGATTCCTCGTAGTTCACGAGATTGCTGAGCTGGACCAGCTTGCCCGTGCCGGACCGGACATAGAGCCGTCCGAGATCGGACGGCCGCGTGCGGTTCGCATCCTCAACCTGCACGAGCACGTCGTATTGCTGATTGCCGCGCTGGAATTGCGTGACGCGCCGGCCGCCCAGCAGCGTTTCCAAAGTGGCCGCCACATCCGCCACAGAAACACCGAGGTCCGCGGCCTTGGCCCGCTCGATGCGCACGTCGAGCTGCGGCTTGGTCGGCGAAGGATCCACCCGCGGCACGAGAAACATGCTGTTTTCGCGCATGACACCGAGCACCTGCAGGCCCAGCGCCTGGAGCTTGTCGAAATCGCTGCCCTGCAGCACCAGTTGCACACCCGAGCCGAACCCGCTGCTGCGGCGACCGCCGCCGAACGGACGGACGGGTGAAGCGGCGGCCTGTCCTCCGGTGATCTCCTGCCGCAGCTTGCGCCGCACCTCTTCGATGATGTCCTGCGTCTTCCGGGTGCGCTGCTCCCAGGGTTTCAGCGTCGCGAAAACGAAGGTGCGGGTGCCATGGCTCGAGTGATACGTGCGGTCGATCTCGGGCAGATCGAGGATCATGCGCTCCATCTGTCGCGAGTACATCGCGTTGTATTCCGGCGTGGAGCCCATCGGGCCGATGAACGTGGCGCTGAAAACGCCGCGATCTTCGAGCGGCGTGAGTTCCCGCTGGAGTTTGGTGTACAGGTAGGGGCCGGCCACCGCGAAGATCAGCGCCCCAACCAGCACCGTCGCCCGCATGCGCAACGCCCCGCGGAGCATCCATTCGAATGCCCCGTTCAACCAAACGAAAATCGGCTCGGTCTTGCGGTAGAACCATCCGTGCTGGGACTTGCCCCCAACCGTCTTGGCCCGCAACAACCGCGAACACAGCATCGGCGACAGCGTCAGCGCGACAAACGCCGATACAGTCACCGAAATGGCCAGCGTGAGGCCAAACTCATAAAAGAGCCGTCCCGTCTGGCCGGACTGGAACGCCACCGGCAGAAAAACCG
>JBIJCX010000140.1:0-19838 GCA_044344465.1 Opitutaceae bacterium | reverse complement strand
CGCTGAGGATAGGGAGGATCATCTTAGCCGTGCCGATTCAATCGACAGAACTGATTTGCCCACGGAACACACGGAAAACACGGAAGCGAAACGGCATGAACCCGCTCAATCGCGCTTGGAGGACAGCAAGACTCAATGAGCGACTTTCTTCTTTCGAAATGTTCATGAACCACTTTTCCGTGTGTTCTGTGTGTTCCGTGGGCAGCCCTTGCTGAATCGTCATGTCTCAAAGCCCGAGTTCCTTTTTCACCTGCCGGATGCCCGCGACCATGGCCTTCAGCTTCGGCTGCGCGGCCCAGCGGGCGGTCTGGCTGAGGCCGCAATCCGGAGCGAAGACCAGCCGGCCGGCCGGCGCATGCTGCAGGCACAGGCGCACGCGGTCCGCGATGTTTTCCGGTGTCTCGAGGTAGTAACTCTTCACATCGATGATGCCGACGGCGGCATCCATGCGGGTCGCGATCTGCGCGATGACTTCGATCTCGGCAAACTCGCGGCTCGCCATTTCCACGTGCATTTCGTCGGCCTTGAAATCGAGGAAGGCCGGAAACATCGGCGCCACGCGCCGGAGTCCGACGGCCCGGCCCTTGTAGTTGCCAAAACACAGGTGCGTGCACAGCCGCGTGCGGCCGGCCACCGACTCGACGGTGCGGTTGAAGATATCCACGAAACGCCGGGTGTCCTCCTTGTAGGCGTAGCAGCTCATCGACGGCTCATCGACGCTGACCTCGCGGCAGCCCGCCTCGACCAGGGCCTCGAGTTCGCGACGCACGATTGGCAAGAGCGCCTCGGCGATCGCCCAGCGGTCGGGATACTGCGCGTTCGGCACCAACCGGCCGCTGAGCGTATAGGGTCCGGGCACGCTCGCCTTGAGGGTCGGACCGGCGGGCGCAAGGCGCTGCAGGCGTTTGAACTCGTCGACGACGCCGAGACCGCGTGGCGCCCGGAGTTCGCCGGTGACCGGGTGCTTGCCGCGCTGGTCATGCGCCGGCGGCCCGAACCGGCGCGGCGACGCAGCCTCGAGCTCGATGCCCTCGAGATAGCCGTAGAACGACAGGTTGAAATCGAGCCGCGTCTGCTCGCCGTCGGTGATGACATCGAGTCCGGCATCGACCTGATCGTGGACCGCGGCGATGACCGCGTCGTCCTGGATCTCGCTCAGGTCGGCGCGACCGAACGCCTCGAGATGCTGGCTGGCGAATTCGAGCCAGCTCGGAAACGGATAGCTGCCGATGACGGAACTGCGGAGAGGACAGGATTGCATGGGAAGCGGGGCGGATCAGAACCTCATTGGATTTGGAATGAAAGTGCGGTGGAGCCCGGCACAGCATGGCTGAGACTCATTGCGCGGAGAGATTCTTGCCCACGGAACACACGGAATACACGGAACCGCGATCCTCTTTTTCCGTGTATTCCGTGTGTTCCGTGGGCCAGAGATTCTGTGCCTTGATCCTCTCCCTGCCGATCCATCTTCAGCTGGGGCAATCCGTGGCTTAATGGCATCGGTCCGCGGAGGCATCGCCCGATTCACACCGCCGGCGGGAAAATCGGCCGGAGATAATCGAGGTCGTAGCGGACGCTCTTCTCCACGCCGAGCGGCATTTTCACGCCCTCGATCCCGAGCCAGCCACGATAGCCAATGGCGTCGAGGGCTCCGCGCACCGCAGGGAAGTTGATCGAGCCCTTGCCGTAGAGATCGTCGTAATCCTTGAGATGAATCTCGCAGATGCGTTCGCGGCCGAGCTGCCGGATCGCCGCCCCAACGTCCTCGCCCACCTTGTGCATGTTGCCCACATCGTAATACACCTTGATTGCCGGTGACTTCACCGCGTCGAGGATGCGCTCCAATTCCGCCGCCTTCAGCCAGGACTCGATGCCGTAGACCAAGCCGGCCGCTTCCGCCCGCGGAGCGAGCTTCTTCAAGCGCCGAATGACTTCGGTCGTGCCGGCCGCATCGTCGACGAGATCTCCCTTCGAGAAAAAGGCCAGCAACGCCACCCGCGTCTTCATGCGCTGCATCACCCCCACGCTGTCGAGCACCCATTGCTCCGTCGCCGGATCGCTCTTGTAGGGCACGGAGTTCAGCACGCCCAGCGCGACCGACGCGATCGCCACGCCGTGCTGCGCCGAGGCGGCGAGGATTCGATCCTGCTGCGCCGGATCGAAGAGCGGCAAGGTCGTGACGCCCTCCTTCAGCCGGCCAAAGTCAACCTGCACGCCGTCGAGCCCGATCCGCGCCGCCATTTCAAACGCGTCCGGGCTGCACGTTTTCTGGAGGGTCCAGTCGCAGGCGAAGAGGCGGAAGCCCTTTGGGGCCGCGGCGCGCGCCGCCTTGGATGGCGCCGCGTGCGTCGCGCGCAGCAACGAGGCGACACCCGCGACACCGAGGGTGCCTTTCAAGAATGTCCGACGGGGTATAGAATTCATGACCAGGGCTGAGTATTGTTTTGAAGTGTGGTGAAACTGATTCGAATTCCCTTTCAGGATTGGACGGCGTTTGTAGGGGCGTCGCTTGGCGACGCCCGCGGGCGCCGGCTAGCGGCGCCCCTACACGGTCTGCATCGCCTTCACGCCTGCAACCCCGACAGGTCCGGCTGCATCTTCCGTTTTATCGCCACGAGTTCCGACCACGTCACCGTGCGCCCCTCATACGCGGCCATGCGGCCCATGATCGCGACGAGATTGCTGGTCACGCTCGGCTCGAGCGTGACATTGGCCGCGTCCTTCTTTTGCACCAGATCGTGGAACGAGCGGATGTTCACCTCCACGCCTTCCCGGTAGATTCGTTCGGTGCCGCCGCCGCGGTAGAAGGCATCGCCGGCGCCGCGGATCATGACCGGTCCGCCATACTTGCTGGAGAAAACGCCTTTCGTGCCGAACACGCGATTGATGATTCCGCCCGGATCGCCGTGACCCGCGAACTGGCGGGAGCTGAACGTCACGCCGACGTGGTTGGGATATTCGTAGGCGAGCGCGAAATGATCCCACGCATCGCCGACATCGATCCGCACGCGCCGGCCGCCGGTGCCCGTGCAGCGCAGCGGCGGCGAGTCCTTCATCGTCCAGCTCATCACATCGAGCGCGTGGATGTTTTGTTCGACGATGATGTCGCCCGACAGCGCCTGATCGAAAACCCAGTTCCGCATCCGCGCCTCCTGCGAACCAGGTGGCACCTTGATCGCCAGACGGTCCGCATGATAGCTCGCCTCGCCAAAACAGATGTCGCCCATCGCTCCCGCGTGGAGCCGCCGCACCGCCTCGATATAGAACTCGTTGGCGCGGGTCTGGAAATCCACGAGAAAAACCTGCTTCTTCCGGCGCGCCGTCGTGCCGCTCTCCTTGATCGAGTGACAGCCGGGCACGTCCACCGCGGTGGGCTTGGCGAGATAGACGTGCAGGCCCGCCGCCACCGCCGCCCGTGCCTGTTCCGGATGAAAATACGGCGGGCTGATGATCGCGATCGCATCGAGTCCGCCTTTGGCGATCATCTTCTCGGCGCATGTGAGACCGGTGAATGTCTGGGTTGGCGAAAGTTTGAACTTCTCCGCGGCCTTCTGCACGGCGTCCGGGAAGTAATCCGCCGCGCCGGCGATCTCGTAGCCGCCATGCGCCGCAAAAAGCCCGAGCATCATCTGGCCGCGCGATCCGCAGCCCACGAGCCCCAGCCGGATCCGGCTGTTGGCGGTGGAGCCCTGTGCGATGGCCCGATTCATGGTTGAAACCGAGGCCAGACCGATGCCGGCCTGGGCGATAAAATGGCGACGGGATAACTCGGAAGACGTGGTTGATTTCATGGATGGAAAGCGATTCGACGGCATGGGCACGTAGTGGCGAAGAGGACATTCGGGCCCGGCTCCTGGGAAACAGCTCGGTTGAAGTTGTAGCCCGCTGCGTGAGCAGCGGGATTGCCGACGGTCCCTGCGCTCACGCGCAGGGCTACGAAAGTCGACTTCTCTTCCCGTCGGGAGCAAAACGCATTTTGCGGTTGAGGCTGCATCGATTCGGTTCAGGCAGACACCGGCCCGACGTTTTCATACAAGCGCGCCAGCCGGTGCGCATGCTCGTCGTACGCGGCTTCGAACAAGGAGATTGCGCGTTCGGCACCGACCAACGCGCCGGCCGTCAGCACCTTTGGCGGATGGCCCGCAGCGGTCAGACGCGCGGCCACCTCGGCCTTGATCATGTTGACGAGCAGACAGCCACCGATGGTCGAGCCCGGTGCGACGGGCGCATCGAGGCCGTCGATCGGAACCATCGCGTCGCCCACCGGCGCGCCCGTGTCGAGGACGAGTTCCGCGAAATCCGTCAACTTCCGGCCATCCGCACGTTTCGAGGTGCTGGCCTCGAGGTGGCGCTGGCTAACGATGGCCACGACCTTCACGCCGCGCCGGCGAAATTCCTCCGCCATCTCGATCGGCACGATGTTGCAGCCGCTGGATGAGATGACGAGGGCCGTGTCCACCGCGGAGAGGGCGTAATTGCGCAGGATGCGCTCAGCGAGCCCGCTCACGTTTTCCAGGAACATCGCCTGGCGCTGGCCGTTGGCGCCGACGACGAGATTGTGGAAGGAGAGCGAGAGCTCGACGATGGGATTGAAGCCCGGGAACGATCCGTAGCGCGGCCACATCTCCTCCACCATGATCCGCGAGTGGCCCGAACCGAAAACGTGCACCATGCGGCCGGCCAGGATCGTCCGGGCGAACCAGTCGGCCGCGATCTCGACCGCGGGCAGCTGGGCGGCGACTGCCGTCACAATGTCACGGGCCTTGGTCAGGTAGATTTCAGCGGGTTTCATCCGGAAGGGGTATAACGCAAAGCGGCGTCAAATAGCGCCACGATATTCTCGGGCGGCACGTCAGCCTGGATATTATGGACGGAAGCAAAGACATAACCGCTGCCGGGCGCAAAGCAATCGAGGTTGGCCCGCACTTCGGCCGCCACCTGTGCCGGGGTGCCGCGCGTGAGCGTGCCCTGCGTGTCGCAGCTTCCGCCCCAGAACACGAGCCGGTCGCCGAATTCCTGCTTGAGCCGGCGCGGATCCATGCCGGCGGCGGTGGTCTGCACGGGATTCAGGAGATCAACCCCCATTTCGATGATCGAGGGCAGGAGCGGCACGAGTGCCCCATCCGAATGCAGCAGCACCTTCCATGGTGTGCGGGCGTGAATCCAGTCCAGCCCGCGCCGATACGCCGGCAGCAGCAACTCCCGAAACGCCCGGACCGAGAGGAACGGCCCGGCCTGGGTGCCAAAGTCATCTGCGATCTGCAGGATCTGGACCCGGTCGCCGACCGCGCCATGAAGCGCCTCGAGGTTTTCCAGCCAGGCATCGGTCAGCTTGCGATACAGCGCGGTCACGTATTCCGGTTCGCTCGCGAAGGTCATCATCCAGTCCTCGAACCCACCCTGGCCGATGCCATTGAACAACTCGTAGGGCGGACCGAGGGCGACGATCACGGCCTTGTCGGTCGTGCGATGGAGCCGCGCGGCCTCGGCGCGGAAGTGATCGAGATCGGCTGGTGTCAGGCGCGGCGGTTCCCAGGCATCGAGATCCGGATGCAGGGCGCCGGGATACTTTTCCATCCGATCGAAGTAGAAACCGCCCTTCGGCATCTGCGCCACGATCTCGCCCTGGCGGCGCAGCACCAGGTCGCCGCCGGGCAGCATCTCGGGCGCAAATTCGCCCGGCACCTCGACTTCGGTGCCATCGTGCAGCTGCCAGATTTTCCAATCCTCGTTGACGAGACCAAACGCCACCGCCCGTCGGTTGAGGGCCACGCAGTCGCCGCCGAAGCGCGCCACGATCTCCGGCTCCACCTCGGCGAGCATCTGATAAACGTCGAAGACGCGCGGCACTGGCGTTGGGAGCGCCTTGGCGCCTGTCGCCGCGCGGGTGAGCTTCAGATGCGCCGTGAGCCGGGCATACGCGAAGACCGAGATTCCACTCTGCCGGGTGCCGCCGAGGTCGATGGGCACGCGATCGACCGGCGCGTGATTCACGGCCGCGAGGATGCGTTCTCGTGAGGTCATGACTGCACCCCGCGGTCGAAATCAATGGCCTGCCGCGCCGCCCCGATCGCACCGGCCCATTCGCCCAGCGTGGCGGCGACCACCGGCACCTGATGACCGCCGGGCCGCCACTCGATGCGATCGAGCTCGGCGCGAAGCGGGGAGAACAGCACCTCGCCCGCCTGGGCAATGCCGCCGCCGAGCACGATCAACTCCGGGTCGAAGAGATTGATGCAGGAAGCGAGCGCGCTGCCCAGCGCGTGGATCGAGCGCAGCCAGATCCGGGTCGCCTCCGGATCGCCGGCTCGATGCGCCGCTACCAGGGCCGTCGTATCCACGAATCGGCCACTCGACCGCGCCAGCACCGAACAATCCCCGAACAGCATCTCGATCGCGCCCGGCATGCCGACGATGCTCACCGGCCCGTCGGGATCGAGCGACAGATGGCCGATGTGTCCGGCGCGTCCGACCGCGCCCCGCAGGAGTCTGCCGTCGCACAGCACGGCGCCGCCGATCCCGGTGCCGAGAGTGAGCATCACGACGTGGCGGCGATCGCGCGCCGCACCCGTCCAGGCTTCGCCGAGCAGGGCGGCGTGTGCGTCGTTGAGCACCGGTACCGCCGCGGATCGGCCAAGCGCCCGCGTCCAGTCGACGCCGGCAATGCCCGCGAGCTTGCCGGGCAGATGCGCAATGCTCCGTCCGTCAATCGCGGCCAGGCCCGGCGCGCAGACGCCCACCGCGGGGGCGGTGCTGCCCCCGGCTTTTTCGAACCCGGCAATCAAACCCATCGCCCGCCGCGCCCATTCGGCCACGTCGACGACCCGATCCTCCGTGGCGCAGGAAGCCCGGTGTCGGACCGCACCATCGGCCGAAACGGCGACCGCCTTGATGTTGGTCCCTCCGACGTCGATGCCGATGGCCCAGCTCATTGATAAAGATGCGCGATGCTGCGCCGATACCCCTCGTAGTAGGCTTCGAGCTGTTCCTCGGCCGCGTGCGCCGTCGCCGTACCGACAAACTGGTGACTCGGCAACATCACCGGCGGGTGCCCGCGTTGCAGCAGCCGCGCGGCGGTTTCGCAACGCACCATGTTGATCAGCATCGCCCCGGTGACGGTCGAGGTCGGGCCGGTCCGCCAGGCGATGCCGGGTATCTCCACGACGCAGTCACCGGGCGGGCATTGGTTGTCGAGCACCACGTCCGCGACATCGATCAGCTTCTGGCCGGACGAGTGCGCCGGCTTGGACTGTGAGCAGTGCGGCACCGACACGATGCCGATCACCGGCATCCCGCGCGCCTTCACGCCGAGCGCCATCTCAACGATCAGCGGCCGGATGCCCGAGGTGGAGATGAGGATGAACGCGTCGTGCGGACCGAACTTGAAACCGGCGAGCAGCTGCTCGGCGTAGCCCTCGATTTTCTCGAAGAACAACGGTCCGCGCAGCCCGTTGACCCCGATCGTGGAGGACGGTTGCGAGACGGCTGGTTCGGCCCAGGGAAAGAAACCCACGAAGCAGCCCTGCCGCGGGGCCATCTCCTCGCACATCATCCGCGAGTGGCCGGCGCCAAAGAGAAACACCAACCCGCCGCGGGAGATGCGCTCGGCGCAAAGCTCGGCCGCCCGCTCGATTGCCGGCAGCTGCGTCGCGCGCAGGCGCGCCAGCAATTCAGTCGTGTGATCAAAATAGTCGGTGGCAGCACTCATAGGGAAAAGGACGGGGAACTCATTCTTTCGCGCCGTCGCCGGGAATCTGCCCTTCGGTCACCGACCAACCGCCGTCCACGGCCAGCACCTGGCCGGTGACGAACCGGGCGGCGTCGGACAACAAATAGACGGCGGCACCGTCACAATCGTCGGGTCGTCCGATGCGTCCGCTGTCGAGCGGCTGTTTTGTGGCGATGAATTTCCGGATGCGTTCGTCGGCGGCGGCGCGCCGTGCCATCGGCGTGTCGACCAGCGCCGGGGCCAGGACGTTGAACCGGATGTTGTGCCGGGCGTAGTAGGCCGCCGCCGACAGGGTGAGACCGACCACGGCCGCTTTCGCCGCGGCGTAAGCGTGAGTGGCAAAAAACGCCGGGGAGGGAGACGAGCCCAGCACCGAGCCGATGTTCAAGATGGCGCCGCCCGAGCCTTGCAGGAGAAACTGCCGTACCGCGGCGCGGTTGGAGAGGATCACCGAATGGAGGTTGAGCTCCAGCGTGGCGCGCAGTCCCTCATCGGTGAGCTCGTGCAGGGGCCCGTCGCCCTTTCGCCGCCCGCTGCCACCGGCCACGTGGTAGAGCCCGTGGAAGCCGCCGAAACGTCCGCGGGCCAGCGCAATCGCGGCCGGCGCATGCGCGGGATCGGCGGCGTCGCCCGCGTGGGCGGCGCCCGCCGGACCAAGCTCGGCCGCGGCCGCCCGGGCATTCTCGGAATTCCGCCCGGTCACGACCACGCCGCGGGCACCGGCGGCGAGAAACGCGCGGGCGGCCGAAAGCCCGATCCCAGTGGTGCCGCCCACGACGACGATGACTTTGTCAGACAACGGTGCTTCAGCCATGCGGTCCCAGTCCAAACGCCCACGCGACCGCGTTCAACAGTTAAGAAACCGGAACCGACGGCAGTCCGCCTTGCTCCGCCGCCGCCGCGAACCAAGAGATTTCAGGGCGACGCAGCGCCTTCGCCGCGCGGCGCCCCACCACCGCGCGCGGGCGCCGCCGCGACAGCCTAAGAAAGGTGGGAGAGGTTTGTCGTGCCGGAGGATTCCTATTTCCGGCCAACCTTGACCAACACGACTCCATGCCGGGGCACGTCCGCCTTGAATGCATCGGAGAACTCGCCGAGGTCCTGGTGCCGCCAGACATCGCGCACGGATTGCCGGCCTTCGATCCCGAGATCGGACCATCGGGCGGTGATGCCGACCGCGGTCTCGCCCCGGTTGCAGAGGCCCACTGCGGTCGTGCCATCCTCGAGCACCTTCACGAGCAGAAACGTGTCGTCGGTGAGCATGACGACGCGCGCGCACAGTCCGAGTGGGTCCTGATTGACGGCGATGACCTCCGGGTTGCACAGCACGTTGAGCGTGAACTCGTCGAGCTTGGTCATGTCGCCGCTGTAGAAGAGTGGCGAGGCCATCAGCGCCCAGAGCGACATGAACGAATACTGTTCCGTGGGCGTGAGCGGGCAGGGGGCGGGCAGGCCGCCGCCGCGCGCGTTGCCGATGTAGCCGATCTGGATGTAGTCGGGATCGTTCCACGCCCCGGGCTTCTGCCAGTCGCCGTATGCGCAATTCTTGAGCGCGACCTCGAAGATCCGATCGAGCTCAAAGCCCAGATCGCCAGCCGTGCGCCAGGAGTGACCACCGACCGCCGCGCCCCATTTCCAGACGTCGCCCATGCCATATTGGCAGAGATTGAAGACGATGTCGCGCGACTGCTGCCGCAACAGATCGCCCATGAGCTGGTAGGGCCGCTGCATCTCGGCGAGCGGCGGCGGTGCGGCCACCACTCCGCGGTAGCTGCACCAGTCGTACTTCAGAAAATCGAAGCCCCAATCGGCAAACAGCTGGGCGTCCTGCGCCTCGTGCTGGTAGCTGCCGGCAAAGCCCGCGCACGTCTTCGGACCGGGGGACGTGTAAAGGCCCGCCTTCAAGCCCTTCGCGTGAATGTAATCCGCCAGTCCTTTCATATCGGGAAAATGCTTGTTCGGCAGGATGAGGCCGCGTTCATCGCGAAACGGGCCGACGCGGAGCGGATCGGGCTTCCGGCGGGCGTCGGCCTCGGCGTTCATCCAGCAGTCGTCGATGTTCACAAATTCGTAGCCGACATCCGCCATGCCGGTGGAGATGAGAAGATCCGCGGCTTCCCGCATCATCGCATCCGTGATCCGGTTGTAGTGCGCATACCAATGGTTCCAACCCATCTGGGGGGTGAGCGAAAGCGTCTCGCCACTGGCAATCTTGAAGGTGCGGCGGTCCTGTCCGTGGCGATTTGAGGCGCGCAAGGTCAAGACGTGATCGCCGCGGGTGGGCGTCGTGCCGGTGATGATACCGGTCGTGGCGTCGAGTTGCAGACTCGCGGGCAGCCCGACCGCGCTGAAGGAGATCGGGCGTTCGCCTTGGGCCGGAATGCGGTAGAGGAAGGGACGGCCGGGCCGCGCGCCGTAGACGGTCGGGCCGTTGAGCCGCGGCGCGGGCCCGGGCTTCGGGGTGAGCAGGTAGGGTGCTTCCTGCGGCACCGTCAGCGGAACGGGAGCGGGCCCGTTGACGGTGAACCGCGCCAACGCCCAGTTGGCGTGATCGAAGGTGATGCCGTCACCGGCGTCCGTCACACTGAGGAGTAGTGTTCTCACGCCGCGCAGGTCTAGATCGATGGTTTTGGCCGCCTGGCCCGCTTTCATCGTGCCCGAATTGTACACGCGCTTGCCATCGGCGACGACCTGGAAGACCACCGAGCCGGCACCGCCGGCCGCGTCGTCCACGCCCACCGTGGCGTTGAAGCGCTCCGTGCCGCCCTTGAGCAGCAGGCGGTAGTTGCTGTTGGCGTGTGTCCCGACACCGCGGTCGAATTCTTTTCCTCCGATGGCGAGCGGTTGCTCGCGGATCGAACGGTTGACCTGCGGCGAGCCCCAGCCCTGGGTCATCGGGGCGAGGTCGAGCGTGTCGAGCCAGATCGTTTCGGCGGCAGGAAGCGGGAGCGCGGAGAGGAAGGCGGCAAGGGCGAGGAATGTTTTCATGGTGATGGCACCGCCGCGACGGTGAGTTCGAGCTTGGCCTTGGCGGGGAGCGACAGCGAATAGCCGGCGGTGAGTTGCGCGCCGGTCTGCTGGCGCGGCGCGCCGTCGGAGCGATCACGAACGAGATAGTTGCGGGCGCGCTGCACGGTGAACCACTCGGGAAACTGGTTGATGCGCGGCCAGTCGACGGGCAGGCGGAGGTTTTCCGCGTAGCGCGGGCGATCGAAAACCAGCGTGCCGGTCCACGGTTCGCCGGTCGTGAGGACAATTTTCAGCGTCTCGCCTTCGCGCACGGCGCCCAGCCGCAAATCGGCCCGCCACGGCTGCACGGTCACGCCCTGCGTTTTCCAGAGGCAATACATGATGGTCGTGCGGGCAAAATTTCCGTCGCCGTGCCAGCCTTCGATGATGCCGTTCGCGCCTTGATACGACCAGAGCTGCTTGATTTCGGCATCCATCCACGCGACCGCGGACGCCACCCGCGCGTCGCCGGCGAAGCGGTTGTAGAGATTGAGTGCGCTCTCGATGGTGTCGGCGTAGCCGTCGGCGCCGCCCTTGGGCTTGGCCGCCGATGCGCCTTCCCAGCCGTAGCCGCGATAGCGTTCGTTCAGGGCGGCGAGCGGACGCACGATTGCCTCGCGATACGCGGTCGTGCCATCGACGAGAAACACGGTGTAGAACGCGTCGTAGATGTAGCCCCAGGAGTCGGAAAGGGCGGGGTTGAGGACGGCGCCCGTCAGGGGATTGACCTCGTTGTAGAAGAGACCGTCGGGGTTCGTGCCGACTTCGAGGATTCGATCCAGCATCTGGTGGAGGTGTGGCGCGTAAGCCGCCTTTTTCGCCGCCCACTCGCGGCCGCCGGGCAACTGGCCGGCGTAGTGCAGGGACGCGTAGAACTCGCACAGGCCGCTCACGATTTCGCAGTTGTGATCGCGGAGGCGCAGCGTCGCGAAATCGCGGGTGGGGTGGTTCTTCGCCTCGGGCAACAGGTAGGTGTCGGCCAGGCGGATGCCCCAGCGCAGGTATTTCTCGTCCCGCCCGCTCATCCAGTAAAGCCGGGCGAGGGCCTGCAGATAGTCGCCACTCACCTCGACTCCGACGGTCTTGTTCATGCCCGCGAGCGGGACCTTGCCATAGGGCGTTTCGATCGCGGCGAGGGCGAACGAATCGTCGATCAGCTCGAACATCCGCTCGCTCCACGGGCTCGGACCCAGCCACTCGGTCAGCGCGAGCAGGCCGTCCTTCACGTATTCGGCGGAGTTGAAAAAAATGCGCTCGGCATTTGGCTCGGCCTGGCGGAGGCCCGGCGTGCCCTTGAGGTTGTAGTCGTCGGTGAGTCGGAGCCAGCCCGGGCGTGCGGTGAGCTTGCGTTCGGCGGCGAGCATGGGCCGGAGCTTCGCGGCGAGCAGCGGCCGCTCGGTGAAATCGGCGCTCAGCACCATGAACGGATAGTTGTCGGCTCCACTGTCCTTGCCATTCCAATACGGACTGTCTTTCAGGTTGCGCGGGATGAGCCCCGAGGTCGGTTCGGCGACCGCCAGCCAGGCGTGCAGGTAGCGGTTGCAGCGATTGAGACCCTCCTGCACGAGGGTGCCGTTGGCGGCGGCCCGGGCGAAGGCGGGGTCCTCGGCGCCGGCGGCGGCGGGAAGTGTGGCGGAGAGCAGGGCGGCGGCGAGGAGGACGGTTCCAAGTGCATTCATGGTCAGGCGAATTCAGGAGCGCCGCGCAAGGCCCCGGCGCCAACCCGGCCGGATTCAAGCGGGCGAATCCACCGGGCACAAGTTTGGACGGAGGCCACGCTTTCGCTGCGCTCAACCGTGGCCACCGGTCAAACCGGCGGTTTCGCCGCCGCCCTGGAGCGCAGCGACAAGGTGGTCAGAACGGAGTGAATCCGTGAGGGGAAAACTCAGGCCATTTGGCTGTACCGCAAATTCCCGACGAACGCATCGCACCGCCCAACGACTTGCGCATCGCAAGTCACACTTTCCTCGAACGGGAGGCCACAGGGAGATTTGCTTCCGTTGTCATGAAAACCGTTCCGTCCCGGCTCGATCCTGGTTTTCAAGCAGATCAACGGCAAGGTCTTCGTGACGGAACGGGCGGTGTCCGAAAAGCCGTGGACCCAAAAACATATCCACGGGCAAAAAAAGGGCTCGCTGCACATGGCAGCGAGCCTTGGTTTCAGAGTGAAATTACTCCAAGATCATGCGAGCTGCGGCACGGCGAAACCTTTCCGGTAATCGCGCGAAATCATCTTGTTGGCCTCGGCGTCCTTGAATCGTTCCGCCTTCCCGTCGAATTCAAGGGACCGGCCCAGGCGGTAGGCGATGTTGCCGAGATGGCAGTGCGTGCACGAGATGTGCGCGTCGAGGACCGACATCGGGGCGTCGCTTTGCTTGCGCGAGCGGACGGCGTTGACGAAGCGCTTGAACGGGTTGCCCTCGTCGGAGTCTGAAGTCTCGTCCTTCGGCACTGGAATCGCTTCGCGTTGATCCATCCGGCCCTGCTTGTAAGTGAAGAAACCCTTGCCGACGACGTAGAAGCCTTTCGTCCCAAAAAAGCTGTTACCGCAGTCGCCGCCGTCCATTTCCTGGAACGAGCCGAGGTTGCGCACTTCGAAGGTGAGGATCGAGCCGTCGGCATAGGCGAAAGTCGTCGCCTGCGTGTTCGGCGTCATGCCGTCGTCGTTCAGGCCAAAGCGACCACCCGCGCTGTGCACGCGGGTCGGCATGCCGCGGTTGTGGCCCCAGCAGGCGATGTCCATCTGGTGCACGCCCTGGTTGCCGATCTCACCGTTGCCGTATTCCCAATTGTAGTGCCAGTCGTAGGGCACCCACATGCCCACCTGTTTCTTCCCGCCCGAATTGAGGGTCTTCACGTAGAAGGGCTTCTCCTGCGCCGGTCCCTGCCAGAGCGACCAGTCGAGCAGCGCGGGCACCGGGCCCGGCGTGCCGCGGCCGATTGAGCCGCGATTGCCATTCTTGTAGACGTAGCCGCGCGATTCGACGATCTGCCCGATGAACCCCGAGTGGATCAGCTTCATGTCGCGGATCAGCCTCGGATTCGCACGACTTTGCGTGCCGTGTTGCACGATTTTGCCGTATTTCTGCGCGGCGGCGACGACCTGTCGGCCTTCCCACACATTGTGTGACATCGGCTTTTCGACGTAAACATCCTTACCGCCCTGCATGCCGAGAATTGCCACAAGCGAGTGCCAGTGATTCGGCGTCGCGGTCGTCACCGCATCGATGTCCTGCGCGGCACAGAGCTCGCGCACGTCCTTGAACAGCTTGGGCGCCCGGCCTGAAGCCTTCTCGACCATTTTTCCACCGTTCGCCAGCACGTTGGCATCGACGTCGCAGAGGCCCGCCATCTCGACGCCTCCGTCCTTCATCTCGAGGAAGCCCTTGATGTGCCCGCTGCCGCGGCCGTTAAAACCGACGGTGGCGACTCGAACGCGATTGTTCGCGCCGAGCACGTTGCCCTGTGCCTTCATGCCGGCGACGATGACGGCGGCGGCGGACGATCCGATAAATTGCCTGCGACTTGATTTCATTTTGGAGGGAGGTTGAATTAGGGTTGCGGAGCAGCGGGAGAAATCCTGCTTAACCCTCTTGATAGCCGAGGCGGCCCTTTTCTTGCACGCATTTTCGCAGTGGAGCATTTCGCGTCGAGCAGGGGGGGGCGGCCAGGCGGTCAGGCCGCTGATTGCAAGGTCTCTCAGCTCTGAACTCTCAGCTCTCAACTGCAGAGACACAGGAGCTGGAGCACCTCATGCCTCACCCCTCACCTTTTCGAAGGATTCGAGTCGCAAGGGTGAAGGGTAAGGCATGAGGTGTTCGGCTTGGGCCGATTTTCAGATTGGTTTTTGACGGAGTCCGCGGCTCGCTCCCTGCTGCGTCTCTCCGATGAATCCACTTTCGACTGAGCCCTCCGCCCTTGCCGCCCGCCATCGCTCCAGCCTGCGTCTGCTCGGTTTGTGTCTCGCCCTGGTGGTGGCGGCGAGTTTCGGCGCCTCACTGGTGCAGAGCTCCGGCGGACGCGTGCAGGTGCAGGGGCTCCGGCTTCCCACCCAGAACGGACAGTGGCTCGTGGCGGACCTCTTCCGGCCGCGGACGGCGACGGCAGAGAAGCCAGCCCCGCTCGTAGTCGTCGTGCCGGGTTTTCAGCGCTCGAAGGAGACGCAGGCCAATATCTCGCTCGAACTCGCGCGCCGGGGCATCGTGGTCATAGCGATCGATCCTTATGCGCAGGGCGGATCGAGTTCGTCGATGAGCACGCGGGCCGCAACCGAAGAGGGTTACGGGATGTTTGCGGTCGTCGACTACGCGGCAAATGCCGGCATCCTCAATTACGTCGACCCGACCCGCATCGCCGCGACCGGCCACTCGGCGGGGGGCAACGCCGCGCTTCACGGGGCCAGCTACTTCGGACGGGAAGCCGAGAAGAGCGGACGGCCGAGCAAACTGCACTCGATCTTCGTGTCGGGCTACGTGCTCACGCTGACCGAACAGATCCTGCGGGGCGTGCGCTCCAACGTCGGGATCAGCTACGCGCTCTACGACGAGGGAGCCTTCCGCAATGAACTGAAAAACGGCGACATGCGCCGCGCGCCCGAGGCGCTGCGGCTTGTGCAATCCGGCCAGGGGCGCTCCGGCGGAAAACTGGCCGAGGTGGAGATCGGCCGATGGTACGGCGATTTCACGGCGCGGACGGCGCGGGTCGTCTACAACGAGCCGCTCCTGCATCCGTTTCAGCCCTACAGCATCGAGGCGACGGCCAACCAGCTGGAGTTTTTCCTTAAGGTGTTCGGTCTCGAAGGCGTGCCCGGGATTCGCGATCAGGTCTGGTACTGGAAGGAACTGCTGAGCCTGGTGGCGCTGCTCGCGGCGTTTGTCGCGATTGTGCCGCTGGCCCGTCTGCTGCTCGACGTGATCCCATACTTCCACGTGCTGGCGCACCCGCTGCCGCCGCCGCAGCCGCGGCCGGCCGGAAAAGGGAAGGTCGTCTTTTGGACGCTCTTCGTCACCGGCGCGCTCATCGCCTGCTTCACCTACATTCCCATGGCTGAGCTGTCGCAGCGGCTCTTCACTGCCGCCTCGGGCCGCGAGCAGACCTGGTTTTTCCCGCAGCGGATGAACAACGCCGTGATGCTCTGGGCGGTCCTCAACAGCCTGGTCGGCGCGGTGCTGTTCTTCGGCACGTACCGGTGGTTCGGGAAGGCGCGCGGGATCCGGCCCGAGATGTGGGGGGCAGTCGTGGGTGGGCGGGAGTTGTGGCGTTCGCTCGTGCTGGCCGTGTGCCTGTGGGTCGCGTTCTTCCTCCTGCTCGCCGGGGTCCACTACTTCTTCCATGTCGACTACCGCGTCCTCTTCTTCGGGGTGCGGCCGTTTCAGCCGGCGATCCTGGTGCTGCTGCTCCTGTACGCACCGATGTTCTTCCTGTTCTTCCTCTCCAATTCGCTCCGGGTGAACGGCGCCATGCGGTTCGAGGGCGAGCCGGAGTGGAAGAGCATGTTGGTCGCCGGCCTCGCGAATTCCCTCGGGCTCCTCTTCATCCTTACCTTCCAGTACCTGACCTTTGCGCGGACCGGCACGGTCAACTGGACCGACAACTGGCTCTACATCAACCTGCTCTTCGCGGTGGTGCCGATCATGTTCGTTCTGCCGTACTACAACCGTTTCTTCTTCCGCCTCACCGGGCGCATCTACCTCGGTCCGATCACGATGTGCCTGATCTTCATCACCATCATGCTTTCAAACACGGTGTGCTACGTGCCGCTGTAGGCGCGGGTGGCCGCGGGTCTGACGGTTGACCGGCAATCCGAGAGGGTCTGCCTGTTACATGTTACAGTTTGCCGTCACGCGAGCCCCCATCGGGCAGTTCGTAGATTTCGACCAATATCGTCCCGGTCACGCCACCCACACCGGATACCTGCACCGTGTAGTTGCCTGGCGCGAGGCTGGATACAACCGCGGCGTCGCGTGAAGCCACCGGTAAGGCGAAGGCGGCGACCGATGAAAACGCGGAACTGAGTGTCACTCCGCCGCCCCAATTGTCATTTGAAGCAATTGCGGTTTGGCCGGAATAGACCGTGAGTTGCGGATCGGTGACCGCGCCGCCAACGCTGAACGCCGTGCTCAGTGTCGGCCCGATGGCGCGAATCAGCACGTTCTTTGTGCCGCCGCCACCTACGGTGAAGCCAAGGGTGAAGCCCGGGCCAAGTTGCTTGATTACGGAGACGTTTACCAACCGCGGGGTGGTGCCGGTAAAGCTTGCGGTCGGGGTCGCGTCGTAGATTTCCGCTATGACGGCGCCAGTGCCGTTGCCGGCGGCAGATACCTTGACCGAGTTGTCTCCGGCGCATTGCCTCATGAAAAATCTTACCATGGCGGCTTCAACCCAGAGGCAACTATGGAAGCAAAGATCACCTAGGCAGCGCGAGAGGAATTGGCGCGCGCGGTTCGGACAAGATACCAAGCCGCGACTGGCAAGGCGAAACACGATATCCTGAGCGAATTCATCGCGAACAGCGGCAAGGATGCTCTCAAACGCCGTGGCTGCTCCTGCCGTTTCGAACAAATCCCGCCGATAGTTGCCGCGGTTGATGACGTGATACCGCGCCCCTTCGTATTGTAATCGCAACCGGCGTGCCATGATGTCGCTCAGGCGTGGTCGGCTGCTACTCCGAATGACCGATGTGACGGCTGGCTCCGCATGCAGACAGGAACAGGAAACGGCGCTGACAACGCCAGACCCACGCTCACCCAATTCGTGGTGTGCCAAATTGCATTTTGCGGCCTGACCCCCTGGATGGCGGCGCATACGCCGGTGGTCGCCGTCAGCGACCGCTCGGGCCAAGCCGAAGACCTCAGGGCAAAGCCAATGGGGTGACGTCGCAGTCGCTTTCCTCAGCCGATCCGCAGCGTGGTCTGGAACGGCGTAAACCCGGTGAGATAGACGCTCTGGCCGTCCCATTTCGGCAACGCCCCGCGCACCTGCGTGTAGGTGTGCTCCGCCCGGCCCGGTCCAAACTCGATCGTGTCACCGCCGAGCACGTAGCGCCCGGTGCCGCTCCTGAGGAGAAACGCATCCTTCACGTCGGCCACGGCTTCGACCCCGTGAAGCGTGCCGCCATGGCGAAACGCCAGCTCGACCGCCACCGGGACGTCGTCCGTGCCGGTGATCGAGATCGCGAGTTCGAACTTGCCGCCGGTTTCGGTGATTTCGACGACCGACTCGAAGACTTGGATGTTGCTGCGGGTGCGAGCGGCGCGGCTGTCGGTAGCCAGGGTGCCGTTGGGCGCCATCTTCACCTGTTCGCCGCCGGCGATCTGATCCTTCGAGAGGGGCTGAAAGTAAGGGCCGTCGAGCTTTTGCCGCAGCACGTACCGGCCGTCGCGGACTTCGAGCGTGTCGCCGGTGAACTGGCCCTTGCCAAAAAACGCGCTGGCGAAGCGCACGGCCTCGAGCGCGGCCGAGCCCCGACGAAACGAGAACAGCGTCGTATTGCCCGCGAGGATGGTCCCGCTGGCCGGACCGCGGCGGATGCGCGCGAGATTGGAATAGGCGAACACCTTGGCGTAGTCGGTCGGGAGCGGTGCATCGGCGGGCAGCGCCCGGAGCAGTCCGGGTTCGGTCAGGAATGAAGACAACTCGCCTCCAAGTTGCGGGCGGGCGGTGCGTTCGATCTGGCGGGCCATCGCGGCGAAGCGCCCGTTGCCATCGTGCAGCGCGAGATACCGGTAGGAGAAATAGTAACGGGCCATGCTGCCGCGCTGGTAACGGTCCTGGCGGCGTGAAGCCTCGGTGACCACCTCGCCGTCGGGATGCACGTAGTAAAGGGTCATCTCGAGGTTGCGGCGCACGGGGTCGAGCAGGGCCGGGCGCTGCAGCAACCGCGCCACGGTGATCAGTGCCCGGTCGACAATCGGTGAATACACCGTGGTGCTCTTCTCGGTGTACTGTCCGTCGGGATCGAGATCGACGGTCTCGGCGAGCCATTGGTCGACGCGCGCGACGTAACGCGGATTTGGGAACAGCGAATTCGCCCACGCCAGCGCGCCGCACACGACCCAGCGGTGATTCGGGGTGTGGATGCCACCCGTGACGAGTCCGTCGGCGCCCTTGACGATGAATCGTCCCAGCTCTGTGGCGATCGCCGCGAGCGCGGGCACCGGACTGGCGCGGAGGAGCACACAGGTCGGGCTCAGCACCTCGAGGATGAACGCGGCGTCGGGCGGCGAATGAAAGTTGGTCGAGTAGAGATCGACCGTGCCGTCGTCGTGCTGGGCCGCGAGCAGGTAACGGACCGCCAGCCGCATGGGATCCACTAGTTCGGTCGACTTGAAATATTTTGAATCCGGGGCGAAGGCCGCGCACGTGAGCGAGGAGAGAAATCCCGCCGCGCCGCCGACCGTGTGGATGCCGTATTCGTTGGGCATGCCGCCGAGCCAGCGGTGGCTGGCGCGCCTCTCCTGTTTTCGGAGCTGAGCCGGAATCGCAGCGTCGTTGGCGCGGATGAGTTCGCGCAGGAGATCGTTGGTGACGGCGGGTGCGGGGGCCGCGGCGCGGGTGCGATTGGCGCCGAGCGCGCCGACCACGACGGCGCTGGCGCCAAGGGTGAGGAAGTTGCGGCGTTTCATGGCTCGAGATTCTGCGGGAGAGCCGCCACTTAACTCAAGCGCCGTAGAGGTAAGGGGTCGAGGCGTTGAACCTACTTTACTCAGTTGCATTGAGTCACAGAGGTCACGGAGGAGGAAAAGGAGTTCACAGAGCGATGGTTGAAAATTCGTCTGACCCACGGAACGTATTCACCCGGTGGGTGAATACCGTTGCCGCAACCTTCTCACCTCATCCCTCTGTGCCCTCCTGGTTTGCCTCAGTGGCCTCTGTGTCCAACTGCGTTTTCTAGGTTGAACGTTACGTCGCACTTGAAACGCCGGAGCATGTAACATGTAACGCCTCGACCCCTTCAAATCCCGCGGCGTCGTGTCTCCAGATCTTGTAAGGGTGGGCTGCGACCGGATCGAAAGGCCACCCTTTCGCTGCGCTCAGGCAGCGGCTACGAGGCAGGGCAAGGAAGCTCACTGGGTGGGCGGGCACGTCCCTGTGCCCGCAT
>JBIJCX010000450.1:0-6124 GCA_044344465.1 Opitutaceae bacterium | reverse complement strand
CAGCCCGCGCCGTTGAAAACCCGAACGATCCAAACGCGGGCTGAAGCACCGCGCGACCTCATGGATCGAAAGGCGGAAATGCTTCAGACCTTGTTCGGCGCCGGCACTTCAAAGCCGCGACTGTTGGGATCCTTTAACAGCGCGTTGGCTTCGTTCTTGAATTCACCGGTATGCTTCTCGGTCTTCGGATCGAAGGTCAGCCACGGTCCGACAACATACTCGGCTCCGTCTTCCGGCACTCCGACGCCATCGCGCATCACCGCGTGCAGCTTCATGAAGTGCTCGTTGGCGTCGGCGTTGTCGCCGAAACGACCGGCCTTGGCATTGAACGGAACCTTTTTTCCGAGCCGGTAGGAGTTGTTCATCAGGTGACCGAGCACGCTGCCATTGTGGGCGTCCAAGGCGTTGCCATTGGCCATCTCGGGTTTGCCGGCGCGGCACGCGGCGATGAAGGCGGCCCAATTGCCGCCGGGCGTCACTTTGCCGGGCGCGATGGTCAGTTTTTCCCCTTTGCTGCTGCCCTTGGCGTAGAAGAGGTCGCGGATGATTTTGCTGCCGTCCTCGAAGTAATACTGGTTCTCCACCTGGTGCTCGTAGCCCTTGTAATTCACATTGCGGACGTTGAAGAACGCGTACTGGCCGTTGGCGTACTCACCGATGCCAAACATCGTGTTGGGCGTCTCGCCCTGGTCGTTCCACTTGAAACGGCCGCCGAGCGCCATGGCCCGGATCGGGTGGGTCAGCTTCGGGTCGAGCGCCCAGCGGGCGATGTCCAACTGGTGGGTGCCCTGGTTGTTCATGTCGCCGTTGCCCGTCGGCCAGAACCAGTGCCAGTTGTAGTGAACGAAGTTGCCGTGATATTGCGCAATCTTGGCCGGGCCGCGCCAGAGATCCCAATCGAGGTTGGGGGGCGGCGCCGAGATCGGTTTGAAACCGATCGTGTCGCGCGGTTTGCAGCAGTAGCCGTAGGAAATTTTCAACTTGCCGAACTTGCCCGCATGGATCGCCTCGTGCAGCCCGGCGATCTTCGCGTTGCTGCGGCTCTGGGTGCCGTGCTGAATCACGACGCCGTATTTCTTTTGCGCCTCGACCACGACCCGGCCCTCGGCGACGTCGTGGCTGATGGGTTTTTCGACATAGACGTGCTTGCCGGCCTGCGCCGCCCAGATCGTCATCAGCGAATGCCAGTGATTCGGCGTGGCGATGGAGATGGCGTCCACGGAGGGATCCTCGAGCACGCGGCGGACATCCTTCACTCCCTTGGTGGTGTACTTGCCCGCGACCTTTTTCTGGAGGCTCGCGAGCGCGCCATCCAATACCTTCTGGTCGGGATCGATAAGGTAAGCGATTTCCACGTTGGGCTGCTCCAGCCAGCCGGACATGTGGGCCCGCCCGCGGCCGTTGCAGCCAGCGATCGCGATGCGGAAGCGGTCATTGGCGCCCATGACCTTGGCGGAGGAGCGCGTGCCGCTGACCAGCGCCACGGCGCCGGCGGCAAGCGCGGATTGTTTCAGGAACGAACGGCGGGTAATCAGGTTCATGCTAAGGGTAATCCGGCATTAATTTGGGATGGTCCAAGCCGCGAAGGGATCCCGGCCCGGGCAATCGTTCGCCGGCGAGAAACGCAATTTGTCCGGATGAAGGCAAGCTTCATGCCGGGGAGCCGGTCGGACCTGCGATGACAATCACTCGCGGGCCGAAGATTTTATTGCGGTGCGGGCCACCGGCCTCGTCCGGCTTCCAAGGCGGCGCTCGACGCCGCGAGCATCGGCCTTAGCCGCCGTTCTTCTTCAAGACATCGGCGATCTTCACCGCGCGCCCGCCCTGGCGCTTGCTCTCATCGGCCGCCTCCATGAACGCCATGATCTCGACGGTTTCGTCGAGCGAGACGGGTGACACGCCGGTCTGAAAGAATTTCATCATCTGTTGCGCCATGCTGGCGTAGACGCTGCCACCGCCGGACTTTTGGTCGACCACCGCCTTGGTGCCGAAAATGGTGACGCGATACGGCGCGGCACCGGGTTTGCGGATGCCGCGCACTTCGCCCACCTTGCCGCCCGCCCAGACGCCCACCACCACATCGGTGTTTTCCGTATGCACGCGGGAGACGGTCTCAACGCCCATGCCCATCACGGCGAACAGCGCCTCGGTGGGGTGCACGCCATACCAGTAGAGGTCGGGATGATGTTCCTCGAGCGAGCACGGTCCGGTCGAAATCGCGCCCATCAGATCGCCGAACTTGCTGTTCTTCAGCTCCACCAGGCTGGGATAGAACCGCAGCGAGGAACTGCTGAAGACGGGCACCTTGGCCGCCTGGGCCAGACGGCGGATCTCCAGTGCATCGCGCAGCGAACCGGCGAGGGGCTTGTCGATGAACACCCGCTTGCCCGACTTGAAGACGATTCTCGCCTGTTCGAGGTGCGGGCGTCCATCGACGCTCTCGATCATCACCACATCGACGTTCTGGCAGAGTTCCTCGATCGAGCTGTATATCTTCACCTGGTACTTGTCCTGCAGTTCCTTGGTGAAACCCTCCACGCGCGACCAGCTGGTCTCGATGTCCTTGCTGCCACCCTTGAAGGCCGCCACCACCCGGCCGCCCGGCACGTGGTCCTTGTTGGCGGGGTCGTTGAAGATCTTGGAAAAGACCGACACATGCGAGGTATCGAGTCCAACCATACCGATGCGCAGATCCGCGCCAGAAGCGGAAACTGCCAATGCCAAAACGGTGGCCGCCAACAGAGATCGAGGGGTCATGGCGTCGTACATCGTCGCCTCGCCGGCCGGGATACAAGCGAATTTTCGGCCGGAAGGGCGAACGGACTGCCTCGGTTCAAAGCTGGTCGATCTTGCCAAGAAACGGCTCCGGTCCGCCTTCCTGGTAGCCGAGCCGGCCGATTGCTTTCCCGGCGCGGTCGAGCACGATCACCGTGGGAAAGCCGCTGATCCGAAAACGGCGGGCCAGATTTTCATTCTGCGTCTTTGTTTCGGGGGCTTGCGGCTTCTGCTTCGGAAAATCCAGCTCCACCAGGATCAATTTTTCGCGGGCGTAACGGGCGAACTCCGGCGTCGAGAGGATTTCCTTCTGCAGTTGCTTGCACCAGCCGCACCAGTCCGAGCCGGTGAAAAACACGAAGACGCGACGGTCTTGTTCCTGAGCCTGGCCAAGCGCAGCCGTGAAGTCCGTGCTCCAAACCAGCGGCACCGGCGCCGGAGTCGGCTTGGCCACCGCCTTGGGGGCTGGTGCTGCCACCGGTGGGGCCCGACTGATGACCGCCTCGATCGCCACGACCCGGCCTTCCTTCAGCTTGATCGTCTGATCGGCATAACGAAGGACCTGGGTTGCGCCCGCCTGCATCTTTCCAGCGGGAGCGCCCTTGTCGGCGACGACTTGTTCGTAAGAGTCGCCAATCGCGACCGCCGCGACCAGCGGCGCCATCGCGGCGAAGAATAGACCAAGCCCAAATGATTTTTTCATGGCGCCAAGGAATTCCGATTGCTGCGACCGCAAGCCCAGCTGTGTTCTGCCTTGGGGGCAAGCCGCGTTCATGCGCCCTGCGCGGATCGGGCGCATCTCCCGATTGTCGGTCCCGAAGGCATGGAATTGTAGCGGCGGTCTGTGACCGCCGAAGAATTGCTACGAACAGTCAGACACGGTCGGCGGTCATAGACCGCCGCTACAGGGGGCGACCGTCAAACGGGAGATGCGCCCCGCGAGGATCTCTCCGGCACTCGTCCCTTGACAGCAATTCGGCGGCGGTTCGTCTTTCGGCGACGTGATCACCCCGATCGATGCACGAGAGTCATGGCGGCTAATTCGCGGTGCCGGATTGCGGCTCGCGGCTGAAGTAGATGGAGGGAAAATGCGACTCATCGTCGCGGTATTCCTGCTCGCGCCGGCGTTCAGGCTCGGTGCCGAACCGGACCTGAACGCCCTCCTGGCCAAACCCATTCTTGAGCCGAATCTCCCCATGGCCGAGGTGCAGGTCTTTACGGCCACCCGGGTTCCGCCCCTGCCCGTCGTGGCGACCGCCGGCCAATGGGCCCAGGAGGCCGAGCGGCTGCGCCGGCAGGTGATCGACGAGGTCATCCTACGTGGGGAAGCGCGAAACTGGCATGACGCCAAGACGCGGGTGGAATGGCTCGACACGATTCAGACCGGGCATGGCTATCGCATTCGCAAACTGAGGTTCGAGGCAATTCCGGGGCTCTGGATTCCAGCCCTGCTTTATGAGCCCACGAAACTGACCGGCAAGGTCCCGGTTGTGCTCAACGTCAATGGCCACGAAAAGACGGGCAAGTTTACGCCCTATATACAAGAGCGGTGTATCAATCTCGCCAAGCGCGGCATCCTGGCGCTGAACCCGGAGTGGTTGGGGCGCGGACAACTGACCACCTCGGGTCAGGTTCACTATCGGCTCAACCAGCTCGACCTCTGCGGCACCAGCGGAGTTTCCATTTTCTATCTTTCACTCAAGCGATCGCTCGATCTCGCCTTGTCCCTCGAGCATGCGGATGCCGGGCGCGTCGCCGTCACCGGTCTTTCGGGGGGCGGCTGGCAGACGATTTTTCTCAGCGCATTGGATACTCGGGTGCGGCTCGCCAATCCCGTCGCCGGCTATTCGAGCTTCGTGACGCGGGCGCAGTTTCCGGCGCTGGATTTGGGTGACTCCGAACAAACGCCGTCCGATCTGGCCACGGTGGTCGATTACACGCATCTCACGGCGATGATGGCGCCGCGTCCCACGCTGCTCACGTTCAATGCCAAGGACAACTGCTGCTTTCGCGCCGACTATGCGCTCGCACCGCTGATTCAAGCGGCGCGTCCGTTCTTCGATCTGTCCAAGGCGGCCGACAATCTGCGGCACCACGTCAATCACGATCCAGGCCATAACTACGGGCGCGACAATCGCGAGGCGTTCTATCGCATGTTGCGCGACCATTTTTATGGCGGAAGCAAGGACTTCGCGGTCGCCGACATCCCGTCGCAGGCGGAAGTGCGCACGGCCGAGCAACTCCACGTCCCCATACCGGACGGTAATCACGACTTTCATTCCCTGGCGCTGCAACTGAGCAGTTCGCTGCCCCGCGGTGGTTCGCCCAGCCGGAACCGGTTGAGTCAGATCGTGCGGGCGCCCTCGTATCAGGTCGATGCCCGAAAGGTGGAGACAGCCACGGATGAGGGACTGGAAGTCACGCGCTGGCGGCTGCGGATGAACAATGACTGGACCGTGCCGGTCGTGGAGATTTCGCCGCCGAATCCGAAATCGACGGTGGTTCTGGTGGCCGACGGCGGACGTTCCAGCGTGGCCGCGCAGGCCCGGGAGCTGCTCGCGGCCGGCCGGCGCGTCGTGGCGCTCGATCCGTTTTACTTTGGCGAATCGCGCATCCCGAACCAGGCCGGACTGTTTGCGATCCTGGTCGCTGCGGTGGGCGAACGTCCGCTGGGCATCGAAGCCGGCCAGGTCGTCGCGACGGCCCGATGGTTGCAGTCCGTCCGCGGATTGGGCGCGGTCACGCTGGTGTCCATCGGACCGCGTTCGAGCCTCTTCGCGCTGATCGCGGCGGCGCTCGAGCCGGGCGCCATCGCCGGAATCGAGCAGCATGGCGCCATGGCGAGCCTGAAGGAGATCATCACCGGGGATATCACGGTCGACCAGCGGCCCGAGCAGTTCTGCTTCGGGCTGCTGGCGGAATTCGATCTCCCGCAAATATCGGCGCTGGTGCAGCCGCGTCCGGTGACCAACCGGTGATCCGCCGCGCGGAACCAAGGCGTGGTGTTGAATTCGATTTTCTCGCGGATGATGGCGTCGGTTTCCACCCGCTCCAGGGTTCGGGCCTGGAGGTCGACCGGAGGACGGTCGTAGTGCAGCCGCGCCGCAGAAACTCCCGCACCCACGACCGTGACAATCGCGCTGCGAAGGTATTGGCCGGTGGCCTCGTTCAGCACGCGACCACTCCGTACCTTTCTGCTGGCGGCCGACGCCGCGGACCGGATAGAGCAACGGTCGCTGGCTCAGAACCCCCAAAACCGAACCCCATGAACCCACGACGAAATCTGACACCGTTTTTATTTCTGTTGGTTGCAACCTTCAGCTCTCTGACGGTAATCGCAGCCGAGCCG
>JBIJCX010000449.1:0-6129 GCA_044344465.1 Opitutaceae bacterium | reverse complement strand
AAACCACCGTCAGCTCCGCGGTCTCGTCCGCAAGCTGGAGCAGCTCTCCCTCAAAAAAACGGATCGGATCCTTGGCGCGATATCACGTTCCTAGAGTGCGGAAAGTAAGTCAGGTTACTGACCGGAATCTCGATCTTCAGGGGGGATTGGATCCGGGAGGGGTAACTCTTTGTTCACGAATGAAAAAGGCCCGTTTGCGAAGGAAGCAGACCTTTTCTGAACTGGCGGAGGAGTCGTGATTTCAACGCGAACCAAAGTGGCGCTAATAGCCGCCTCAGGTCTCGCGCCGCTCACGGCAGAAGTGCCACCGGATCCATACCGTAGGTGTCTGCGACTTTTCGAATCTGTGTGGCAGTCAATTGCCGTTCACCTCGCAGGAGCCGATACGCGAGAGACACATCAATCCCGAGAAGTTTCGCGAGGTTCGCGGCCCCTTCGTTGCGTTCCGCGAGCGCGAGACGCAGCAGTTCCGATCCCTTTGCCCGGCTGAGGGGAAACTGCGTGCTCTCCCACTTTTCGTATAGGTCGCTCAGAAGGTCGAGGTAATCGGCCTGCTCGGTGTTGAGCGCGTGTCCGGCGAGCAGGTCAACCATCTCGGCGGCGTTATCGGCATCAACCTGGTCCCGAATGGGCCGAAGCAAATGCAGGGCCATCAACCCAGCATAGGTCTTGGGAATCTTGGCGTAAGGAGTTGATGTCTGAGTAGCGGTTTTCATAGGCGGGTCTTCCAATGGCCGCGGCTGTATTCGGTGTGAGTGAGAAAATTGAGAACAAAGACCTTCTGTCGGTCGTAGTGGATGGCGGTGATGAGGCGGAAATCGTTGCCACACACATTGAAGATGGTGACCGTCCTTCCACTCTTCACTTTCACTTGATCGGCGTGAGGAAACATGCGGCGGGTTTCGACGAGGCTTTGCCATTTGCCGGAGATCACCAGCCGAGCCCAGTCGTTCAAGGCCCGGTCGGCTTTCGGGAACCGGGATGCGTAGTGGCGCAGGGTGCTTCGTTTGATTAGCCTCACTTTGAGGACAATATGTCCACTACTTGGCTCATTTGTCAAACGGGAGAATCCAACCTTTAATTTCCTGCCCGGGAGTTCGCGTTATCCAGCCACTCGCCTGCTGGAGCAGGATCGCAACCGACTAATTTTCGGTTCGTTAGAAAACTGGCGGAGGAGACGCGATTTCAACAAGAACGAAAGTGGCGCTAATATCGTGTAATTGGTCACGCTACCGCCAGCGCGCGTCCCACCTCGCTCGGCGTGGCTCCGGTTGCGAGCATGGCGCGGACTAGGAGGTCGAGGGAAACATTCGGCTCGGCCGCCTCCATCTTGGCGACCCGGGATTGACTGGAACCCAATTTCCGCGCCAATGCGACCTGCGAGAGGCCTAGCTTTTGTCGCCGGTCTTTAAGGCGCTCAGCCAGTGCAACGCGAATATTGACCAGCGCAGTTTCCTCAGGCGTGAGGCTGAGGAACTCGTCGGCCGAGCCCAATTTCCATCCCGCTGCTTTGAGTCGATTTCGTTTAACCGCTTTCATGGTGTTGTTCTCCTCTAGGTGGCTTGAAACTGCTTTAGTCGCTTTCGACAGATCGCGATGACCTGCTTGGGTGTTTTTTGAGTCTTCTTTTCGGTCACTTCGAGAATCGCGATCACCTCGACAGTTACGTGGTAAAAGATCCGCCACGTTTTCGTCTCGTCGGGGATCCGCAATTCGTAAACGTGCGCCCCGATCGTTGGCATGGGTCTTGAATGCGGTAGCCCGAGCGATTCGCCACGCTGCAGTCTTCGCAGCAGCACTCCGGCCTCAATCCGAGCTTCGCGCGAAAAAGGCGGCGTCCGGACTTCGCCGTGCAACCAGGCAAGAGGCTTGTCTGCTTGGGCCATGCCGCACCGTCATCCGGCAACGGGCATATGTCAATCCTGACATTGTGCGAAACCAGCCATGGGTCAGGAATCAGGGCAATTCGTCTCGGATGCGCCATCGAAGTGACCCGCCGATTCCGCGACGGCGTATTATAATCCAAACGACAAGTTCGGATTAACAATCCACTCGCCGCACTCCATGGACGAGCAACCGCTCGCGGGTGCGTTCGTTGTGAAACTGGCGGAGCGTCTGCGATTTTAACAAGAACATCCGCGGCGCTAATAACTGCGGGGCCGACCGGCCAAAGTTGCCTGATCGCGATGCTCTCGAGCATGCCTGTCAGCGACGCCCGGCGCCGTTGCACGAGAGGCAATACGACGTGATTTTCCGTCGGGCCGAGGATATGACGGTGATTATTTTCGCGCGGCCCAAAGTTCGGCGATTGGCACGGCGAACAATTGCTGGCCGAAAGACAATGCCGAGTCGCCATCGTAGAGGACGATTCCGCAGCGGAACCCCGCGCCTGTCGCCTCTCGCAGCCGATTGAGTCCACGAAAGTCGCTCTCACCGACGGTGGATGACGCCTTGACCTCGACGCCGCTGATGAAGCGAACAGGGCATAGCTCCGGACGAGCCTGTCTGCATTTTTCGCAATCACCGCGGCGAGTCGTTGACGCGCTTCGGGGTACGCTGGATCCTCAACAAGCACTGCCTCAAAGCAGCCGCCAAACTCCTGTCCTTGCGACACAAGCGCCTCCATCCCCACAGCGTGAGGCATAGCACGGCCATCCACCTGTTGCGCTCCGGAGTCGATCTCAGCACGATTGCCCACTGGCTCGGTCACGTCAGCGTCAATACAACCAACAAGTACCTTACGCTCGAGCCGAAGAGGGAGGTTCCAATGGGAGATGATGGTGGAAGCCGTTGTTGAATCCGGGCGGAGGGAAGGCCCGGCTTGGCGGGCCTGACCGGAGCCCGGATTCAACAGATTAACTTCGGCGCCGAGCACCGCTGGCCATGGGTAACATGCTTTTTGAGGCAACGGTTGGGTGACCACCGGATCCTGGGTCAGCAGATTCACCTCCAGCACCTTGAGCAGACGGGGCGTCGCCGCCTCGTCGTCGAGGGGAAAATACGGCTGCGATCCGCCGAGCGGAAAACCAATCGTGCCCTTCTTGCTCGGGCCCCGGGTGCCGTCGGAGTCGATTCCAGCCTCCTCGCACCAGCGCAGGAAATCCAGCCGGCCTTCCCATCGCGTGTAGTGGTTCTTGTTCGAGGTGATGTGGCGCAGCCCCGCCTCCTTTAGCAGCCAGCGGTGCTGCCGCAGGAAGTTCTCCTTGGACCACGAGGTCTCCGCGCCGCCGCTCATGGCATCGTAATGCAGCGCGATCTCGAAACCCTGATCCTGCAACTCGCGGTAGAAGCTTCCTGGATACCCGCCGGGATAGAGGGTGCACCAGGTGGACTTGATCCCGCAGCGGTTCATCGCCGCCAGCAGGGCCACCCCCTTCTTGGGGTCGTGGCCGTCGGTGTCGTGCGAGATCATGCCCACCGCCTTCGTCGCTCCCGGCCAGTACCACAGCAACGGCAGCCGGAGGTCCGCCTCCCGCGCCAGGTGCAGGACGCCGCGCAGGATGAGTTCGCGCAGCTCGTCGCTGACCGGTTCCAGGAAGATGCGTCCGCCGTCGGGCGCCGCCGGCTGGCGGTCCCGCTGCCAGTCGAGCACCATGCCGTCTTCGGCCTTGAGCACGCCGTCGTTCAGCGCGGCGGATTCGTCCGGCGCGGGGCGGCCGTCCTGCAGCACGGTCAGGCCCTGCTGGATCTGCACCACCGAGAATATCAGGTCCGGCCCGAACAGCACGGCGCGCCCCCGCCCGAAGCGGTTTTCCAGCACGGCGCCGCCCCGGACGGCACGGTTGGCGGTTTCGACCTCCGCCAGCACGATGGCGGCACCGGGCTTCACCGCGTATCCACCAAATACATGCAGCGAGCTGCGCAGGCCGGCGGTCACCGGATGATCGCCCGCTGTCACTTTCAGCCAGCCGTCCGCCAGCGGCGACCCGCCCTGCACGCCGAAAACCTCGTCCAGCCCCGAGGTGCCGCCGAGGCCCAGAAGGGATCCGCCAGCGCGGACCCATGCGGTCAGCGCGCCGCGTTGGGCGGCGGAGAGCGGCAGGTGCCCGGGCAGAATGACCACGGTGCGGTTCGGGGGCGCCAGTTGTTCCAGCCGCGCGGCCGGCAGCGAATCGTGAAACACTCCCGCCCGGTTCAAGATCTCCCCGAGATAATTCCAGGCGCGGGCGCGTGGATTGGCGTCGGTGGACACCGGCAGGGTGATGATCGTGACCGGCGCACCCGCCGCGGCGACCCGGCCCGCGCCGGGGCTTCCCGCGGAGGCCGGGGTGGCAGCGCGCCCCGCCGCGTTGAGGGCCAGGGCGCCGCCAGCGACGACCGCCTGACACAGAAAGCCGCGCCGCGTGAGGCGGGCTGACGGCGCGATTCGCTGCGGGCGGAAAAGAGCGGACGCTGCGGTGGAAACGGCGGTTGACACTCGGTTGGCTGGATTCACGGAGGAAGGGAGGGGGTGGTCAGAGCGAGGTGGGCGGCGGGTGGCAAGGAGGCCAGTCCCGATTTGTCCGCCGCCAGCGTGGACCTCAGCCGCGGAGTGGCTAGCCTCAGAAGCGTCGCGTCAACCCAGCCACGACCTTGGCGACCCCGTGCACCAACTCCAGATCGCAGGAGTTCGACCCGCCAGCCCCATGTTGATGGGGAGTGAAAGCAGACCGCCCGCCGCCTGTGCAGCTTGCTGCAAGGAAACTGGATTTCAGGGGGATCGGATCCGGGAGGGGTTGTAGGCGCATCCAACCTCTCCCCTTTGATGCGGGGTGTTTGATTTCCTGCTCACTTTACACTCACCTCCGCAGCCAAGAATCCTGTTCTCCATTACATTCTGATCCGTCATCATGAAACGCTTCCTCCGTCTCGCCTCCTGCTTCCTCACGCTGGGGCTTACCCTGCTCCCCTTCGCCAAAGCGGTCCCACAGCTTCATCCGGCCGCTTCCGCATTACCTTTCAGCCACCAAGGCCCGTTCGTCAGCACCGCCGACGGGAGCGTACTTTGTGTCGAAGCCAAGGATGCCTTGCGAAGCAATGACGACGGTCGAACCTGGAACAAGACGCCGCTCTTTGCGGACCCGGCGAAATTCACGGTGAGCAATGAGCGCGCCCTGCTCCGTACCCGCGAGGGCGTGATTATCTCCGCGTGGATGAATCTCGCGGAAAAACACGCCCCGGCCAACATTCGCGAACGCTGGGGCCGGAGCGATGCGAGCGTGAGCGAGTTCAGTTTGCCGACGTACACCTGCCGAAGTATCGACGATGGCAAAACTTGGGAAACTCCCGTGAAGGTCAACCAACCTTGGTGCGGCTGCATCCACTCGATCATTCAAATGAAAAATGGCCGCATCGTTCTCGTCGGCCAGGAAGTGATTCCTGCCTGGCGACACGCCACGGTAATCTTCGTATCGGATGATCTGGGACGAAGCTGGCAGCGCGGTGACACGCTCGATTATGGGGTGGGCAACCACGATCACGCGGGCTCCATCGAGGGCAGCGTCGTCGAGCGTAAGGACGGCTCGCTCTATATCCTCATGCGCACCGAGTCCGGCTTTCTGTGGGAGGCCACCTCACCCGACGGCCTGAGATGGAAAGGCCTGAAGCAGACCGCCATTCGCTCTGTTACGTGCTGCCCGCAGGTGACACGACTCGCGGACGGCCGCATCGCGATGCTTTGGAACGCACCTCCCCGCCACCTTCCAACCAGCGGGGGCAGCCGCGCGGAATTGTCACTCGCGCTCTCGGACGATGAAGCGGTCACCTGGTCAAAACCCGTGGTGGTCGCTGCCAACCACAGCCCGGGCGGCCGCGCTGCGTACCCCTATATCTACGAACGGAAGCCGGGCGAATTGTGGATCACCACGATGTACGGCGACGTGCGCGCGAAGGTTAAGGTGGCTGACCTCGGGAAGGGGAAAATCCCGGTATTCACTCCACCGCGTCCTGACCCTGCGCCCGGAGGTGTGGTCCTCTTCGGCGCGTCCACGACTGCCTTTCGCCCCGGCGTCGTTCAAAAGGTGTATTCCGAGCGGGTCGCCGAAATGCTGGCCCGGCAGGGCGTGCGCGTTTCCGTTCACAACGCTGGCGTTGGCGGAAACTCGAGCCGCGACGCCCTCGCGCGCTTCGAACGAGATGTGCTGCGGCACA
>JBIJCX010000448.1:0-6138 GCA_044344465.1 Opitutaceae bacterium | reverse complement strand
CTCAAGATCCTGCGCCGCCGGGGGTACGTCGGCGTGCTCTTTGACCAGAACGCCGGCTTCCAGGGCGCCCTGACCACGCTTTTCGGCCGGGTGTGCTCCACCACGGAACTTCCAGGGTTGATGGCGGAAAAGTTTGACGCCCGGGTCTATGGCATCTTCCCGCGCCGTCGCGGATTCTGGCGCGTGGAGATCGGCGTCGACCGGATCGCCACCGACGGCACGAGCGACGGGGTGACCGTTGCCCTGAATCGCTGGCTCGAAGCCCTGCTGCAGCGGGACGAGAACCTGTGCGCTTCGTGGCTTTGGGCCCACGATCGCTGGCGGAACCAGGACACGCCCGCGCAGCGATTTCGACTGGCGGCAAAGCGCAACCTGCTCGCGCCCGAACTCGCCGCCCGCGGGTTAGCAGATCTCCCGCGCCGGACACGAATCTGGATTCGCCTGCCGAACTGGCTCGGCGATGTTGTCATGGCATTGCCATTACTGCGCGCACTGCGCGTTTCCCGGCCCGATGCCGAGATCACGCTCGTCACCAGGCGACAGTTCATTCCGCTGCTGGAAACGTGGAACATCGCCGACCGCCTGCATCCCCTGCCCGCCCGCGGGCCCGGCTACTTCGCCCACTTTCGGCGACTGCGCTTTGAGTTTCCCGACGTGTGGATTCTCTTTACGAACTCCATCCGCGGCGATCTCGAAGCCCGGCTCACCGGTTGTCGGCAGCGCTTTGGGATAGTTCGGCCAGGCCGGCCCCGACCGTTGCTGACCCATCATTATCGGGTGCCGGACGGATTTGACGAGCAAACCCACCATCAACTCGAACTTTGGGAGAGTTTTTTGCGCCACTTCGGACTCGCCGCGCCGGTCGATCGCACGCCGCTCCCGGCGAAGGATTTTCCTGGTCAACATCGCGGGGTCATCGGCCTCATTCCTGGTTCTGAGAACACACCGGAAAAGCGGTGGCCGCCAACCCATTGGCGGAATCTGATCGAGGCCCTGCCGGACAGGCGGTTCGTCCTTTTTGGCACGCCCGGCGACATGCCGATCGCCTCCGCGGTTGCGCAGGGTTTCAGCGCGGCCCAGGTTGAAAACGCCGCGGGAACGACCGATCTTCCGACTTTTGTCGAACGCCTCCGCGGCTGCGATCTGCTGATCAGCAATGACACGGGAGGCATGCACCTGGCCAACGCCCTCGACGTTCCAGTGCTGGGTCTTTTTGGTCCAACCAATCCCGTGCGCACCGGCCCGGTGTTTGCGTCCGGCACGCCGAAGCCGACCGGACCCGGCCCTGATAACGCCGAACACCACGCCGGCGCCCGGATCCTTCAGCCGCCCGGCTGCCCGCCCACCGGTGGAGGAGCGCTCATCAACCTTGCGCCCGAAGTGGTGATTGCCAGCGCCCGCGAACTTCTGGCCGCCGCGCCGGCACGTGATTAGCTTGCGCCCCGGGCATCTCCCGTCCGGCCTCTTCCACCCCGACTCCTTCAGATGCCGCTCCTGACTGTCACTGATCTCCGCACCTATTTTCATACGCGCAATGGAGTCTATCGGGCGGTTGACGGAGTGAGCTTTTCGGTCGAGCGCGGCGAAACCCTCGGCATCGTGGGCGAGTCGGGTTCCGGCAAATCGGTCACGTGCTATTCGATCATGGGACTGATTCCACAGCCGCCCGGCCGGATCGAAAGCGGTACCGCGATGTTCGACGGCGTCGATCTGCTGCGGAGCACTGCCGAGCAATCCCGCAGCATTCGCGGCAAACGCGTCGCGATGATCTTCCAGGATCCGATGACGTCGCTGAATCCGTATCTGCGGATTTCCGAGCAACTCATCGAACCGCTGATCATTCACGGCAAGATCAGCCGGGCCGAGGCGCTCCGCCGTGCCCTCGAGGGGCTGGAGGCCGTCGGCATCAACGATGCGACCAAGCGGATCCATCTCTATCCCCACGAATTCTCCGGCGGCATGCGGCAACGGGTGATGATCGCGATGGCCCTCATCACCAAACCCGAACTCCTGATTGCGGACGAGCCCACCACGGCGCTCGATGTGACGGTGCAGGCGCAAATCCTCGAGTTGATCAAAAAAATGCAGCGCGAACTCGGCATGGCGGTGATCTTCGTCACCCACGACCTCGGCGTCGTCTCCGGCCTCTGCGATCGCGTGCAGGTGATGTACGGGGGCCGCATCGTCGAAACGGCCGACACCCGCACTCTCTTTTACACTCCACGCCACCCCTACACGCTCGCGCTGCAGCGCTCGATTCCGTCGCTCCAATCCAAGGGCGCCGAGCTCTACACGATTCGGGGCATGCCGCCCGATCTTTCCAAGCCGCTGCCCGGCTGCGCCTTCGCCCCGCGGTGCGAACACGCCACCGAACTCTGCACCGCCTCCACGCCGGCACTCGCCCCCGTGGCGACCGCCCACGCCCAATCCTGCCTCCGAGTCCAGGCCGGTGAACTCTGATTCAGCCGCCCCGAACCGCACGTCGCCCGTCATTCACCCATGCCAGAGCCCATCCTCCAACTTGCCGACGTGAAGACGCACTTCCCCATCCAGCATGGGTTCATCTTCAAGCGTCACCTCGGCACCGTGAAGGCCGTGGATGGGGTGACTCTTACCCTTGATCGGGGTGAAGTGCTGGGCCTGGTTGGCGAGTCTGGATGCGGCAAATCCACCCTTGCGCGGACGATTATGCAGCTCCTGCCCACGACCGCGGGAGCCGTTGTGCTCGAGGGTCGCAATCTCACCACCGGCTCCGTGGCGGAGGTGCGCGATGTCCGCCGCGACATGCAGATGGTGTTTCAGGATCCGTATGCGTCGCTCAACCCCCGGATGACGGTGTTTGCCACCCTGGCCGAGCCGCTGCTCGTACATGGCGTTTGCCCGCCGGCCGCCATCCCTGCCCGCGTCACGGAGCTCATGCAACTCGTCGGTCTCGCTCCACGCTTCATGCAAAAATATCCGCATGAATTTTCCGGCGGCCAACGACAACGCATCGCCATCGCCCGGGCGCTTGCGCTCGAGCCCAAGATCATCATCGCCGACGAACCCGTCTCCGCCCTCGACGTCTCGATCCAGGCGCAAATCCTGAACCTCCTCGCTCAGCTCGGCCGGAAGATGAACCTCTCGCTCATCTTCATCGCCCACGATCTCTCTGTCGTGAAACACATCTCGGATCGCATCGCCGTGATGTATCTGGGAAAGATCGTCGAGCTTGGGCCCGCCGTCGACGTGATCGAGCGTCCACTCCACCCCTACACCCGCGCCCTCGTGAGTGCGATTCCGACGCCAAATCCCGACGTGGAGCGCGCACGCCAACGCATCGTGCTGCCCGGCGATCCGCCCTCGCCGATCAATCCGCCGGCCGGCTGTTCCTTCCACCCCCGTTGCCCCTATGCCCGGGAGCAATGCCAGCTGGCCGTCCCCCCGCTTGTTGCGGCCGGGGCGGCGCGCGAAGTCGCCTGCGTGCGACTCGACGAAATTTGATCCGCCGACTCTACGCCGATGCCAATGGTCCCGACAACGCGACCATCCTGACCCGCCGGCCTAACTGCGCCCGTCCGAGGAAAAACGATAAGCCCTACAATGGCGGACTCATGCGCGCCAAGCGACTCGCGCGCATCACGGAGAAATTCGGCCGGACGATCGTTCCGCACAATACGCAGACGGGCGCGACTTCGGTGCACATCCTGCAGGTTCGGGATCAGGTCGAGGTCGCGATACCCGTGCTGCAACGGCCCACTTACATGGCGCCGAAACCCAAGCTCAACTGACCGCCGGGTGCGTGAGTTGTCGCACCGCCTCATAACACGCGATGCCGGCGGCCGTGCTCAAGTTGAGCGAACGCAGCCCGGGATTCGCGTGCGGAATCGTCACCCGCCAGTCACCGAGCTCGTCATGCAGCCAGTCGGGCGCGCCGGCGCCTTCGTTGCCGAAGACGAGCCCGTCGCCGTCAGCATAGCGCACGTCCCAAAAGCTCCGCGCCGTCTTGGTCGTGAACAACCAGAGCCGCCGCGGCGCGTGCGGACTCGCGCGAAAAGCCTCCCAGTTCGCGTGCTCGTGCACGTCGAGCGCCTGCCAATAGTCCATGCCGGCCCGCCGGAGGTTGCGATCATTGATCACAAAACCGAGCGGGTGGATCAGGTGCAGACGCGAACACGACAGCGCGCACATGCGGCCGACGTTTCCGGTGTTGGGCGCAATCTCCGGCTGGAAAAGGACCACGTGCAACATGGGAGCATCGTTCAAGTTCGCCGACGCGAATCAAGCGCGCGCTCACGGATTGCCTTTCGCGCAGCGCCCTTGCAACCTCCCGCCGGTTCGACCCCCGTGAAAATCCCCGCCAAAGCGATCGTCCTCGTTGATGACGAAAAGTCCTACACGGACCTGCTGTCGCAAATGCTGGCGGATAACCTCGATTGTCCAGTGCATGCCTTTTCACGGCCGCTGGAGGCATTGCAGTCATTGCCGACCATCAATCCCGGCGTGGTGGTGACCGACTACCACATGCCCCAGCTCAATGGGATCGAGTTTATCCGCCACGCGACACCCCTCGTGCCAAACGCGGCTTTTGTGATTATCACCGGCCACAACCTTGCCGCCCTCGAACCCGAGATGGCGGGGCTTTCCGCGTTGAAGGGCTTTCTGCCCAAACCGTTCGGCTGGCGAAAGCTCGCGGACGAGGTCATCCGGATCTGGCCGGAAAAATCCAACGCGCCCACGCATCGCGCCGATACGGCGTTCCTGTAGGCGAACCGGCCGAGCGGGCCGCGAAGCGGCTTGGCCGCGTGACAGTCGTTCCGCATGGCCGCGGTGCACACACCGCACCCGGCGGGCAGTCGCGTCACCGGCGCCGTTGCTTCATCGCCTGCGCCACCTCGCGCATTTCCACTCTCGCTTTCAAGTCGTCGCGACGATCGAAGAGTTTCTTGCCGGTGCACAGCGCCACTTCGACCTTCACGAGCGCTTCCTTGAAGTACATGCGCAGCGGGATTAACGCCCGCCCTCCGGCCTTGAGCGCGTGCTCAATCTTGTCGAGGTGACGCCGGTGCAGCAGCAGCTTTCGGATGCGTTTCGCATCGTGATTGTTGATGTTGCCGAACGCATACTGCTCGATGTGCGTGCTGTAGAGCCACGCCTCACCCTTCTCGATGCGCCCGAACGCGTCGCTGATCTGAGCCTTGCCGGCGCGAATGGCCTTCACCTCGGTGCCGCGCAGCTGAATGCCCGCCTCAAAACGCTCGTCGACAAAGTAGTCGCGCAGGGCCTTCGAGTTTCGGATCTCGGTGAAGCGCTTGGCATCTTTTTTTGGCGCGGACATGGGACGGACAAGACTGCTACACGAAAAAGGCGGCTCCGACAATCGCGGGGCCGCCCAAAGTTGCCAATTAAGCGCCGAATCAGCTGTGGGCGAGATCGTGACTGATCTTGCCTTCGATGATTTCCCGCAGCGCGGTATCTTCCGCCGAGAGCTTCTCGAGCGACTCAACGAGAGGGCGGTTGCCCCGCTTGAGCTGCTTGACGCGGCGCGAAACCACGTTGATCAGAATATTGGGATCGTTGATCGCCTTGAGCGCTTCTTTGATGTAATCGTCTCTCATAAACGGGAGATATTTGTTGAAAACCGGGAAGAGGACAGCCTGCTCTGCGGTGCGTCAAGGGCGAATTCCCGGCTTGCGCAAGTGTCATGCCGGCAAAATTGTTCCACATGTTCATCGCCTGGACAACGGTCGCCACCCGCGCTGATGCCGAACGGATCGCAGCCGACGCGGTCGCGCGCCATCTGGCGGTCTGCGTGCAGATTGACGGTCCCATCATCTCGCACTACCGCTGGAACGGCCGGGTCGAGCGCGCCGAGGAATTTCGATTGGCCTTCAAATGCCTGGCGACGCAGATCGCGGGGCTCGAGCAACACGTCCTGGGCGGCCATCCGTACGACGCGCCGGAGTGGTTGGTGGTCCGGGCCGAACACGTGGGCGAAAAATACTTGTCATGGGCGAAGTCGAACTCTACCACTCCGCCCCTTTAGCAACCCGCAACCGTCACTTTACATCGCCATGTCACAGCATAAGAGCCTCCAAGGCATCTCCGGTCTCGTCATTAAACGCAACGTGTTGAAGCGCTTCGAGCGCGTCGACCTGC
>JBIJCX010000139.1:0-20011 GCA_044344465.1 Opitutaceae bacterium | reverse complement strand
GGCGGCCCGCGGGGGGATAAACGCCCCGCCCGCGGCCGGCCCCCGCCGCCCCCCCACGGCCCACCGTCGGTTTTCGTAGCCCTGCGCGTGAGCGCAGGGACTTCCTTCCATCCCGCTGCTCACGCAGCGGGCTACAACGGAGCGGCTTCTTGAGAGTCGAAATACAAGAGGTCTGGCCGGGTCCGCCTGCGTAAAGGCGCCAGGAGTTCGCGTTTCCAACCCGAGCCAACCGAAGTTCCACGGTTGAGCCGGCGGAAAGGGTTTTGCGGGCGTCCATGAGATGTTGCGGTTTCATCGGACGTTTGCGGTCCCATGGCCGTTCGCCGCTGCGGTTGCCGGCGGGTCGATCTCGCAGACGACCCGGAAACCGACGTTGAAGACCCGCTGCCACGCCGGGTAATCGAGCCGGCCGGCGCTCCGGCTGCGCGGCGGCGGGTCGAAAAACGATCCGCCCCGCACGACCCGCCGGCCGCCCGTGGCCACCGCGTTGCGACCATCGTCGTCGCGATACGGATACGGGCGGCATTCCGAGCGCGTCCACTCGGCCGCGTTGCCGTGCAGATCGAACAGGCCCCAGGCATTCGCCCGGAAGCTGCCCACTGGCGCGGTCACGATGGCGCGGTCATTGCCGCGCGCGTCGCTGAGGTCGGCGCCGTCGAGCATCAGGTGTTCGAGGCCGCCGGATTGCTGCCGGTTGCCATCCTCCATCAGCCCGGCGCGGAACGACGCGTCGGCCAGGTTCGCCCACGGTGAAAAGTCGGCGTCCACACCGCCGAAGGCGAGGGGCGCGGCGTTGCCCGCGCGGCAGGCCCATTCCCACTGCGCCTCGGTCGGCAGCGTGAAGCGCCGGCCCGTGCGCTGCGAGAGCCACTGGCAGAAGGCCATCGCGTCGTGCCACGAGACCCCAATCGCAGGCTGGCGGGGCGCATTCAACGGCAGGCCCTGGTCGTCGGGCCGCGCGTGCCGCTTGCCGTAGTAGCGCGCGTCGAAGGACGCGTTGAAGCGGCGGAACTGTTCGTTGGTGACCTCGAATGCTCCCATCCAGAACGGCTGCGTGATGGCCACGCGCGCCAACGGCCGCTCATCCGGCTGTCCGTTCGCATCGCCCATCAGAAATTCGCCGGCGGCAACCGGCACCAGTTTCAGCGTCACGCCGCCGCCCAGGTCGACCTCCTGCTCCCGGAAAGCCGCCGCGCCCGCCCGGGCGGACAAATCTGAGATTTGAGATTTGAAATTTGAAACAGGTTCCGCCCTCGCGGCTCCCCCACTCGCAGGCGGAGCGCCCGGGATCGTCGCCGGCGCCCGGATACGGGAAGTGGGATGGACCACTTTTTCCGGATCGTCCGCCGGCCCGCCAAACTGTTGCCGCATCGCCATCCGCCGCGCATGGACGCCGCCCGGCAGCGGAAACGCCTCGCCCCACGTGCCGTGGCACGGTGCGTTCAAATCGATCCACGTCACCAGCCGGCTCCACGCTTCCGCATCGAGGGCGGTGTCGTAGTGGCCTTTCTTGAGCAATTGCACGAGCGGGCTGGTGTCGGCGTGATAGAGCCCCGGCGCGAGCAGGCTCACGTCGTCCTCGATGCCGACGCGCCGCACGTAGGGCAGCAGCGCGTCGTAGGCCGGAGTGTATTTGAGCAAGCCGCCGGTCGCCGCTTTCATTTCCGGCGGCATGCGCTCGATGGCGAGTTTGCTCAGCATCCGGCCGGCGTAGCCGCGCACCTGATCGGCGGGCCGCAGATCGATCGGCGCCGCGGTGGAACCGTCGTGGCAGCGGACGCAATGGGCGTCGAGGACCGGTTGCACCTCGCGTTCGAAATCGAATCCCCGCGCCGGGCCGAACCATTCGGTGATGGCCCGCGGCGCCTGTTTCGCCGCGAGACTGTGGGTCGGAGCCGGCACGGTCGCGGGCCCTTCGTGACACCCCACGCACGAGACGCGCTCGCCCGGCATCGCGGTGAACCAGCTGCGCATCAGCTGCACGGCCTTGCCCTCGGCGTCGAGCGGCTGGACGGCGAGGGGCGTGTTGGCCGGCACGGAGAAATGAGCCGAACCGTCCGCCTCGAGCGGAACGGTGCCCAGGATGCGCATGACTTCCCACGGGCCGCCGCGGCCGATGATATCCGGTCCGGCCAGACCGGGATAACCGAAGTGATAGGCCAGCACCCGCAGGCTTTTCACTGTGCCGCGCGGGACGCCTTCGAGGCCGGGGCCGGCGTAGATGTCCTGCAGGTAGACCGAGGCGTCCGGGCGCGACGGATCGACCCGTTCCGGGATCACGGGCGGCCGCGGGCGGGCCTGGAGCGGCACCGGTTCGAGCAGCGCATAGCCCGGCTCCTCGCGGATGAGCACGAGGTTGTCGAACGTGTCGGCCAGATAAATGCCCCACGGCCGGCCCGGCGCGGGCCACGCGGCGACGAGGAAGTGCCGGTCCGAGAGGGGAAGCGGATGGAGAAACTTCGGCCAGTCTTGGTTCACGAGGATGTCGCTGATCTGCGGTCGAATCGGATCGCCGCGCCCGGAGAGGCGTTGCACGAGCCCGTCGGCCTCCTGTCCGCCGCGACTGGTGTCGATCCGCACGAGCTGCCCCATCTTGTGCACGCCATGGTAACCCGAGAGCACGCTGATGAGCTGCTGCGAATCGCCCGGCAGCGGCTGCGCAAAGTAGAGGGAATTCGGATACCACGAATTGCTGCCGAAGATCGCGCGCTGGCCCGTGCCGTCCGGGTTCATCACCATCAGCTCGCGCAGATAGATATGGCTGATGCCCGTGTAATCCCAGCGGTTGAAGAGCACCTGTCCGTTCGGCAGCACCGCCGGGTGGAGATCGTGATCCTGATCCAGACACAACTGCCGCACGCCCGAGCCATCGGCGTTCATCAGGTAAAGGTTGCTCACGCGCCGCTTGCCGTGCCAGCAGGGGACGCTCGCAAACGCGGCGGTCGTGCCGAAGACGATCTTCCCGCTGGGCAGATAGCACGCGTCGAAGGCGTCCACGTCGTCCGGCAACCGCGAAACCGGCCGCAGACCCGAGCCGTCCGCGCGCAGTTCCCAGACGGTCCAGTTCGTGGTGTTGGCCTGCGTGAACAGGAAGCGGTCGCCGTCCCAGTGCAGATCCACCTCGCCCACGTAACCACCGGCGGCCGGGCGGTGGAGCGTCTGGAGCGCGCCCGCGGTCGCAGCGCGCGGGTGTTCGCGGCTCGCGGCGAGCGACAGCACGGCCAGTTCGTTATCGTAGCCGGTGCGGTCGAGCGACGAGTTGCATTCGTGGTTCGAGGGCAGGCCGAGCGCCATCATGGCGGGCGCGCTCATCGGATTCTTTGTGACCGGCATCCGGCGCCGGACGACGAGCAGGCGGTCGAAATCCAGCAGCGGGTTGGCCAGCAGCGCCTCGCGCTGCAGGGCGCGGAACCGGCGCTCCCGCTCCGCGGTCGGCAGGGTGGACGCGTGCTCAAGCTCGTCCAGCCGGCCCAGGAAACCCGCGCCGTGCGGATACCGCGGGCCAAAGGTCGCGGTGAGATCGGCGATGGCGGAGCGGACGGCCGCGAAATTGAGCGGGGCGGCGGTTGCCACCGATTTTTGCGCGAGCGGTTGCGCGATGAGGTGGGCGGCGGATGGGAGCAGAGCGAAAAGCGCGATGGACGTCCGCAGTCCGAATAACTTGCGGCTTGCGGCCCAAACGGTAGCGCGGTGCTTCAGCCCGCGCTCGGGCCACCAAGGATCTTCGCCGCGCGGGCTGAAGCTCCGCGCCACGCCCGGCGCTCGTCGCTCCAGCCGTACAACGGCCTCGGCGGAGCTCGGCCCTCCGTTGATTACCCACGAAATCGCCGGCCAGCAGGCTCCTACAATCTGCCGGCTCATAGCGACAGGACGTACTCGATGAGGTCGTCGATCTGCTGCGGCGTCAGGTGGGCGGTCCGGCCGTGCCGGTCCGTGGTGTTACGCGAGGTCAGCACCTCGCGCATCGTGGCGGCGGAGCCGTCGTGCAGATACGGACCCGAACGCCAGACTTCGATCAGCGTCGGCGTGTCGAACTGGTCGGTGGGCTTGTCGTATTTGCCGCGGGTGCCGACATCGTAAGGCTTGAGATCGGTGAAAAGTCCGGGGGGATGGCACTCGGCGCAGCCGATCGTCTTGGCGAGAAACAGCTCCTGGCCGCGCCGCGCGCCGGGCGAGAGTTTTCCCTTCACGAGTCGCGGGCTGGGGATCGGATCGAGTGTCTGGAGGTATTCGTCCATCGCCACGGCATCCGACTCGGGCTGCACGGTGAACATGCTGTTGCGGATGCCGGCGCGCACCGCGACCTCGGCGTCGGCGCGGACCCCCAGCCACATCGAGGGAGGAGTCTGGTGCGAAAAGAGGAGGCTTTTGCCGTTCTTCGGATTGCCGATGCCGTCGTTGAGGTTGTCCCAGTTCAGCGCGTCCACCCGGGCGTCGGCGGAATGGCAGCTGGCGCAGCTTTGCCAGCCTTGAAAACAAATCGTCGCGTCGTTGAAAACTTCCTCTCCGCGGCGCACCACGGTCATCGGCGGCGGGACCTGGAGCGGAAGGGAAACCGCCGCTGGACGGGCGGCCGCGAGATCAATGACGGTGAGCGAGTCCGAGAAATAATTTGCGAGGTACGCTTTCGTGCCCACCAGCACCACCGCCCGCGGGCCGCGATCCGCGGCGCCCGACTTGATGCGCTGCCGGATCCCGACGAGGAACGAGAGGTCGTTCGGCACGTCCGCCGCCGTGCGCGAGGCCGCCAGGTAATCGATGGGTGCGCCCGCGATCGGCGCAGCAGGGATGCGGTCGAGTTTGGCGAGCAGGCCCGGAAAATCCACGACGCTCACCTCATGCGTGCCGGCATGCGTGACGCAGAAGCTCTGTCCGTCCGCGCTCCACGCCGCGCCCCAGGGGTTGGCCGCGCCCGCGTCGATGTTGTCGAGCAGCACCGTGTTGATCAGCTGCCAGGCGCGGGTGTCGATGATGCTCACGGCGCTGGTATTGACCCAGCCGCGTTCGACTTGCGTCGTCGGCAGGTGGAAGCGGGAAAGCTGGTGCGCCACGATGGCGTGGCGCCCATCCGGCGAGATCCGCACGTCGCGCAGCAGCCCGCTGCCGTTGGGCAGCGCGATCTCCCTGGTCACCTGGCCGAGCGTCGTGTCGATGACCGTGACCGAGGCGGCCACGACGTCGGTGTCGGCCCGACCCGCCTGGAGGTGGTTGGCAACGAGCAGGAATTTGCCGTCGGGCGTGACGGCGGCGCCGACCGGTTCGCGCGGCACTTTGACGCGGCGGGTGGTCCGGCGTGAGGCGAGATCGATGAAGGCAACGTCGTGGTTGAACCGGTTGCAGACGTAGAGGGTCCGGCCGTCGGGACTGAGCACGGGCGACATCGCGGTGTGGCCTGCCGGAATCCGGGTGAGGATTCTTCCCGTTGCCGGATCGACGATGCAGACCGCGCTCTCGGGAGCGGCGCAAGTAACGTAGAGTTTCTTGCCGTCTGGGGTGAGTGCCAGACCGAGGGGCGAGGCGGGCACGGCGATGTGGCGGGAAATTTTCTGGCTGGCGGAATCGAAGACGGCAACTCGTCCGGCCGTGGCGCAGGCGACATAGAGCGTCTGGCCGTCGGGTGACGCCGTGAGCGCGGTGGGCGAAAACCAGGATTGGGTTGACGGTGAAGCGGCGGGGGTCGCGGCCGGCGCGGGGCCGGGCCGGAGGCATCCCATGGCGACCACCATCAGGCTGATGAGGCTGGCGTTCTTCATGCACGGGGCGCCGTGCGATTGCGCGCCGCCCCGGATCGGGATGCTGCCGGCGGGGGTGGCGGGCGGCAAGGGGATCTTTGGTGGCGGACCGACTGGGGGCATCCCACTTTCTGGACAGCCGTGTTCGTAGTTCCGCTTTTAGCTAACCGGGATATTTCATGGAGCCGCGGCGCCCTCGCCGCGCTTGCCCGCCTCAGGAAGGTTGCGGCTCTACCGCGTTGGGAAATATCCGGGCTAGAGCAGCCCCCGAGGCCGGCTGGAGCCGGAGCTACGAACCGGGCGAGTGCGCATGAGAATGACAATTGTCCGGAAAGTGGGATTAATCGGCGCAGCGATTTCAGGTTCCGGATGCGGCGGCAACAAGGCTCCGTCCGGCAGAGCGGACCGTTGACAAGGGGCAAGCCCGTTTAGAGATTTTGATCACCCCAACCCGCGATGGTTTCACTATTTATGTCGGCAACGAACCTCATCGGCATCTACTCCGGGGGCATGACCCTGAAGGTCGACGAGATCCGGCTTGGCTCCACCTATGCGTCGGTGGTCCCGGGTCTCGCCGCGATTCCCGAGCCCTCGACCTGGGCCGCGATCGCCGGCGCGTTCGCCTTCGGCGCCGCCGCGTGTCGGTCGCGCCGGCGTCACTGCGCGTAGCGTTTCTGGAATTCCAGTCGTTCCTGGTCGCGCTTCGCCTTTTCCGCCGGGCTCATCTTGTTGAGATACCACTGGTGGTTGGTGCGGTTGAGCGTCTCGTCGAGGAGCCGGGCGAGTTTACCGGCGGCTTCCTTCCGGGGGCGAATTTCTCTCGCGGAGGCGCGGAGCCGCGGAGGCTTGCCCGGCTAACCTACGGCAGGCGTTTCCAAAGTCCGGTCGTAGGCCAGCCCGCTCGCGAGTGCTTCACAGGAGTACGGAGCTCGTTCGCGTCCTTGGTGCGCGGAACGCAAGCGCGGAAACCACCGGGATTCCGGTCGATATAAAGGTGGCGTCACCGTCTTCGCTCCGGCTGAATCGTGTCCGCCGCCGTCGCGTTGCCGGCAACCTGGCGCTCCGCCGCTCTGGCATGAACTTCGACCGCATTATCTGTGCGAATAATTCGACCCATCCGATCGAGCTTGGGACCGCGATTGACCCACCCCCTCGGGTAAACTCTTCGCCACTCAACCGATGAACTACTATGCGCACACGGCGGAGGACGAGAACGGCAAGCGACTCGACGAGTCGTTCGGCAACTGGCAGCCGCTGCGCGATCATCTCGTCAACGTTGCCGATCTCGCCGCGAAATTTGCCGCCCCGTTCGGCGCCGCAGCCGAAGCCCGCCTCGCCGGCCTGTTGCACGATCTGGGTAAATATGCCGACCGCTTTCAGGCCCGCCTGCGCCGGACACGACGCTGAGGAAGCTCGCTTCCGGCGCGCACGCCTCGCCGCCGAAAACTGGTCGGCGCCCGTTGTCGTCACCACCAACGTGCGCTTCTTTGAAGGCCTTCCCCTTAATGCCGCCTCCTCGTCACCGTGCTGCCGGAGGACGCCGCTGACGAGCAGGCGGTCCGCGACTTTTGGCGCCAGATCGACGCCCAGTCGCTGGCCCGGGCGTACGGGCCGGACGAACCGGATTACACCCTCGATATGGTGCGCGAGCCCAACCCTGAATATGTAGGCCGGTGATGTTTCCCGTTTGCCGATGGTTCTGTGGCGGCTAAGCTCCCCTTTCTCAGGCTCTCGACCTCATGAAAACCATCAGCCATCTCAAGGTTCTCGACGGTTACCGCGTCTGGCTCCGTTTTGACGACGGCGTCGAAGGCGAAGCCGATTTCTCTCCGCACGCCGGCCAGGGCGTGTTTGCCGCCTGGAACGATTATGCCGTTTTTCAGCGCGCAGGCATCGCGGACCATGGGCGGGCGCTCGAGTGGCCCGGCGAAATCGACTTTTGCGCCGATGCCCTCTGGCTCCAAGTCAACCGCAAGCAGCCCGAGGATCTCTTCCCGTCCCTCAAGCAGCTTCCCGCCATGAGCCCATTGACCAAGACTCTGATCGAGGAAATCCCATGAAAACCATCACCCTCGCCGCCACCTTTGACGGCGAACGCATCCGGCTCGAGGAGGATTACCCTCTGCCCCTCAATGCCCGCCTCCTCGTCACCGTGCTCTCGGAGAGCGCCGATGAGGAGAAAACGTTCCGCGATTTCTGGCGACAGATCGGCGCCCAGTCGCTAGCCGGCGCTTACGGCCCGGACGAACCGGAGTATACGCTCGATATGGTCCGCGAGCCCAACCCCGAATATGAAGGCCGGTGATGTCGTGCTCGCCGCGCTTTCGGGTGGCACCATTCCGCCGACTTCGTCGCGCGCATCGACATGTTCCTTGAAAACCAGCCCGCAGGATACAGCCTATGCCCGATGAATTGGACCGAGAGCATCAGCCAGTGGCGCCGGCTCCCGGCGGAGGAGAAGCTCCGCCGCCGCTGGCAGGCGATTCCCCTGGACGTGGCGCAGAGCATGGCCTTCGAGCGGGAGCCGGTGGAGATCCGCTTCCTGCAAGAGATACTCGCCCGGATCGCGCCACCCGCTTCATCGAAACCACCCGGGGCATCCTCTCTTATTCCGAAGTAGCCCCGCTGCTCGCCGAGCGGGTTCTTCACTTGGAGGCTGCACTTTACCAGCCGGAGTTCGACGCGTGGCCACCCGACGAACGGCTCGCGGCCGAGTTCCATCGCCGCATCTGCCACGACCTCGTGCCGGATTGGGCTGGCCGATGGCGCACGATTGAGGCGCGCGTGGGTAATCTTACGCCACCATTGCCCCATCACGTTCCGATGCTGATGCGGAATTACGGCGCGGACCTGCTAGCCCGTTGGCCCGCTGCTTCCGGTGCCACTGGCAATCTCACGCTGGAATTGCTCGCGTTTGCCGAGGGCCGGTTCCTGAGCATCCACCCGTTTCAAGACTTCAGCGGACGCGCCGTCCGCCTCTTTCTGCTGGAATTGCTTCGACGTCTTGATTTGCCCTGGGTCGTCCTTGCTCCCGCGCAGGAATCGGAACGCCAAATATATTTTCGTGCCCTCGAAGCCGCGGACCAGTCCGATTGGCAGCCGCTCGTTGCGATCTGGCAAAACCGCTTCACCGCCGTCAGTCAGAACCCAAGCGTCGAATCGTGATTCCGGAACGCGTTTGTGCCCTCAGCCGTCAGACTTGATCCGCTTCCGCTCTCCGCCCTCAACGACTTTCTCTACTGCCCGCGGCGGGCGGCGTTGAAGTTCATCGAGGGATTGCGCGGCACCAACGAGCACACCGTCCTCGGCGATCTTGCCCACCAGCACGTCGACACGCCCGGCTACGAGCAGCGCGCTGGCTGGGAACTCCTCCGCGCCCTCCCGCTTTTCTCGGACCAGCTCGCCCTCACCGGCAAGGCCGACCTCGTCGAAATCCGCTACGCGGACTTCGAATCTCAAGTTTCAGATCTCAAATCTGAGATGCCGCGCTGCGTTCACGCGGCGCGGCCGGTGGAGTACAAGAAGGGCCCCAAGCGCCGCTTCGACAACGACGAGGTGCAGCTTTGCGCCCAGGCCCTCTGCCTCGAGGAAATGTTCGGCCTCGGCGTGCCGTCCGGCGCCATCTACCACGCTTCATCCGCCCGCCGCACCGAAGTCGCGTTCGATGCCGCTCTCCGCGCCCGGACGATTCAGGCGATTTCCGATCTCAGATCCCTGCTCTCGAATTCCGCGGCGCCAGCCGCGGAACTGAAACCGCAATGCGACGGCTGCTCCCTGCACGAAATCTGTCTGCCCGAAGCCGGCTCGCTCCGCGGCGGATCGTTGTTCGTTCCGCGCTCCTACGCTTGAGGTTTTTGCGGAGCAAAAACCTATGGCCCAGAACTTCCACAACACCCTCTACCTGCTCACCCCGGGCCTCTCCGTCCATCGCGACGGCCTGGCCCTCCGCATCGAGCAGGATCGGCAGCTCAAGCTTTCACTGCCGGTTCACAACCTCGAATCCGTCTTCGTCTTTGGCGCCGACATCTACCTTTCGCCCGCCGTGCTCCGGCTCTGCTGGGAGAACGGCGCTTCGGTCTGCTTCTTCACCGACTGGGGCCGGCTCGAGGCCCGGGTCGAGGGCGTGCCGCGCGGCTCCGTGCTCCTCCGCCGCGCCAGCATCGCGCCGCCGACTCCGTTGCCGCCACCGCGGCTCTCGCCCGCGCCTTCGTCGCCGGCAAGCTGCACAACACCCGCTGGCTCCTCGCCCGCAGCAGCCGCGACGCCGCGATCGAGACGGACGCCGCGATCCTCCGCACGGCCACGGACCATCTCGCCCATCTCCTGCGCGAACTCGAAAAGGCGCCCGACGACCCCGATGTGATTCGTGGCATCGAAGGCCGCGCCGCCGCCGTACATTTCGAGGTCTTTTCGCTTCACCTCAAACCCGCGTTGCGCGCCGCCTTTCCCTTCGATGGCCGCAACCGCCGGCCGCCGCGCGATGCCATCAACTGCCTGCTCTCGTTTCTCTACGCGCTGCTCCGCCACGACTGCGTGTCCGCCCTCACGGCCGTCGGCCTCGATCCTTTCGTCGGTTTCCTCCACGTCGATCGCGCCGGGCGGGAATCCCTGGCCCTCGATTTGATGGAGGAGTTTCGTCCCTGGGCGGATCGGCTCGCCGTCACGCTGCTGAATCGCGGTGAACTCAAGGCCGGCGATTTCAAGGCGCGCGACGGTGGGGCATTCGAGCTGACCGACGCCGCGCGCAAGGCGATCGTCGCCGCCTATCAGCAGCGAAAAGCCGAGGAACTCGTTCACCCGCTCTACCGGGAAAAAGTGCGCCACGGCCAGCTGGCATTTATCCAGGCCCGGCTGCTCGCCCGGGCGATTCGCGGCGAAGGTCCCTACGCGCCCCAACTCTTCACCTGAGTTCTTCCACGACTCGTCCGCCTCGCTCTGTCACCCGCGATCGCTTTCGATGTCTTAACCGCTGAACCCTGAACCGGCCCCATGTTCCTCTTGATCACTTACGATGTCGCCACGGCGGACGAACGCGCCGGGTCCCGCCGCCTGCGCCGCGTGGCCAAGGCGTGCACTTCCTACGGGGTGCGGGACACGGCCGCGTCACCCTCAAGGGCCACGTCACCATCGCCCCGCTCGCGAGAGCGTGGCGCGGATTGAAACAACATTGGCGGCGGCAAAATCTTCACCGGCAGCGACGATCGCCCCGCTCTCAGACCCGGGAGGCGCCTCGGCCGGTCACGCGGCGCCCGGCCCAACGGCTGCCGCCCAGGCCAGTCCAAATTGCGCCGCGCGGCGCAATTTGGCTTCGAGCGGGGCGGGTTGACCTTGCGGGCTTGAATTTGTCGCGCGTCGCCTCCACCTCTGGGCCGGGCGCCCACCAGATTCCTTGCCTCGCGCCGTTGCTCCCCTCTCTCCCCATGCCTCCCCGTATCACTGAGCAGGCGCGCTGGTTTGCCGAAGAGGTGCAGCCGTGCGAACCGAGATTGCGCGGCTACCTGCGGAGCGGCTTTCCGGCCCTGCGCGACGTCGATGACATCGTGCAGGAGTCCTTTCTCCGGATCTGGCGGGTCCGGGCCGCCCAGCCAATCCGATCCGCCCGGGCCTTTCTCTTTCGCATCGCGCGCAATCACGCGCTCGTCCTCGTCCGCCACAAGCAGGCGTTGCCGCTCGAGCCGATTCGTCACGTACACGCCCGCCAACGGTCCGCTGACACTGGCGGAGTTCGCCACCTGCGGCATCTACCGCGCCGAGCTGCACTACGACGGCGAGGTTTCACCGCTGTGGCGCTTTGGGTGATGCGCCGCGAGTCTCAGTTTCGCGGTCCGATTCCCAGGCGCGCCGTCGGCATCGGGCGGAAGAAGACGCCCGAGCCGCCCGGTTGCTTCGCGTCGGTGTCGTAGAAGATCGTGCCGAGCGTCCGCGCGTCGATCGCCACGGTGCGCGGGCACGACCGGCCGCCGATCGGCCGGTTGGGGTTGTAGAACTCCACCGGCTGGTCGATGTCCCACGACCGGCCATCGTCGCGCGAAACGATGAAGTGGATCTTCTCTCCGCCGAAACCGGGGCCGGCGATGTGCGACGCGAACAAGAGACCGCTCTGCAACGCGACCATCTGGAACCGCCAGCCGTTGGAGTGCAGATCCGGCATGGCCCGGCTTTCCTGCCAGGTCGCGCCGCCGTCGGAGGAGCGCAGCCCCTTGCCGCTGACCAGGGCACCCGTGGCGGTGCGCACGATCGGTACCAGGCCGTGATTCCGCCCGTCGCCGAATGGCGTCTCCTGGCCCGTCGCAGGGTTGTAGACGACCGTGCGATCGTTGAGCGGGAGCAACCAGGCCGTCGGCGAGAGTTCGAGAAGTGGATGCCGGATCACGCTGTGTACTTTGGGGTCCTGGGGGCGGCGAAGGTTACGCGGCGCGCTCCAGGTGAGACCGTCGTCGTGGCTGATCGAGTAGGCGACATACCGGGACTTTTGTTTCTCGGTCACGGCGTACCAGACATTCCACGCATGCACCAGGCGGCCGTCGGCGAGGGTCGTCAGGGATCCTGGATACACGTCAGTGCCAACCGTGGGCGGGAACAGTTCCGGCTTGGTCCAGGATTGTCCCCGGTCGCTTGAGCGGGTGATCAGGTAGGGCTTGAACTCGCTCTTACAGTAGACGGCCACGAGCGTGCCCTGCGGCGTGATGGCCAGCGCGGGGTGGATGTGTCCGCTCACACCGGTCTCGATCCGCACCGGCGGCGGCAGGTTGGCCTCTTGCGCGGGCGCAGGCGCGGCGAACAACAGGGCAGCGGAAACAAGAACGGCTTTTGGGATCATGGGGAGTGGGCTTGAAGGTCGGATGCTGGCGCCCCGATCGGAGCCGGGCGAATTTTTCCGGCGCAGCGCGGCGTGGCGTGGCTTTGGCCCGCCCGCCTGAGCCAAGGATTCAGCGCCAACCGCAAGAGGGTTTTTGCACCGGCCGGGAAGAAACGGCAGGGCTTTGTAGCCCTGCGCGTGCGCGCAGGGACCTCCCGCACTCCCGCCGCATCAGCCGCCGCCGGGAAGTTCGCACTTGCTCGGGCGGTGCGCGACCGCACGCTCGCCCGCGGATGCGTTTCCTCCCCTGCGCATGACCAGCGAATCAAGACCCCAGCTCGTGCGCGTCCTCGGGCGCTGGACGCTCACGGCGCTCGTGCTCAACAGCATCATCGGCGCCGGCATCTTCGGGCTCCCGGGCGCGATCGCCAAGCTCCTCGGCCCGGCGGCGCCCGGAGCCTACCTGCTCGGCGCGGTGGCCATCGGCGTGATGGTGGCGGTGTTCGCCGAGGTGAGTTCGCAATTCCGCGAATCCGGCGGGCAGTATCTCTATGCGCGCGACGCGCTCGGCCGGTTGGCCGGCATCCAGGTCGGCTGGTTCTTCCTGCTCGTGCGGCTCACCTCGGCCGGGGCCGTGCTCAACCTGTTTGTCGACTACCTGGCCGAATTCTGGCCGGGCGTCACCGATCCGCTGACGCGCGCGGCGGTGATGACGGTGCTGATCGGCGGGCTGGCGATCGTGAATTATCGGGGCGTGCGCGCGGGCGCCGGACTGTCGAATTTTTTCACCGTGGCCAAGGTCGCGAGCCTTGGGCTGTTCGTGGTCGCGGGCCTGCTGCTGCTGAAACGGGTGGCGCCAGCCGCGCCCGCCGTCCCGGCCGCGATGGGCGCGTGGACCGATGCGCTGGTCGCGCTCGTCTTCGCGTTCGGCGGGTTCGAGAGCGCGCTGATTCCGGCCGCCGAGGCCAGGAACCCGCGGCGCGACGCACCGTTCGCGCTCGGGACGTCCCTCGCGGTAGTCGCCGTCCTATATTTCCTGGTACACCTCGTCGCGATGTGGGGCGTGCCCGATCTGGCGGGGAGTTCGCGGCCGCTGGCGGATGCCGCGCGGGCGTTTGCCGGGCCGGCCGGGGCCGCGGCGATGGCGCTGGCCGCGATGCTCTCGGCCTATGGCTGGCACAGCGGCGCCTTTGTCGCGATGCCGCGGCTCCTCTTTGCCCTGGGGGAGCGCGGCGATTTTCCCCGGGCGCTGGCGGCCGTGCATCCGCGTTTCCGTTCTCCCCACGTTGCGATTCTCTTCTGGGCGGTGATCATCCTCGCCCTCGGAATTTCCGGGAGTTTCCTGTGGAATGCGATTCTCGCGGGAGTGGCCCGGTTGGTGACTTACGCGGCGACCTGCCTGGCGCTGCTGCGCTTGCGCCGGCGCGATCCGGGAGCCGACGCCTGGCGCGCCCCGGCGGGAAGGCTGCTGGCGCTGTTCGGCATCGGTTTCGCCGTGATGCTGGCGCTGCGCATGACCCCAACGCACGCGGTCATCATGGGCGTCGTGGTGGTGGTCGCGACCGGCAACTGGCTGGTGGTGCGAAATCGTGTGACGCCGCCGCCATCCGGCGCCTGATGTGCCTCGCGCGGCGCTGCGGCGGTCCGGAAGAACACTCGCGACCACGCCATGATCGGGCCCGCGGCGCCCGGTCGGGGGCGAATTTGCCCGGGGTGCGACGGTCTGCCGTGCACCGGCGCCCAAGGCGGCTTGTCATCCAATGGATGACAACCTTGGGGCGGGTTGCCGGGGCGGAACCGCATCGGGCAATGGCGGCTGCGCGGGTGATCCCGTGCAAATGATTTCACATTTCGACGCGATGGCTGCAGCCTCGCGCGTTTTCCCCGGGTCACCTCAAACCACCATGACACGCTTTGCCTATTCCCTCGGCCTCATTGCCCTTGTCGCCCTCCCAATTTTTGCCGCCCCGGATCCGGCCCCGGCGGCTCAGCTCAGGATCGGCGCGGGCCGCGGTGTCATCACGCCGTATCTCGACGAGCCGATGGCCGGCTACTACTACGAGCGCTTTGCCGACGGAGTGCACGACGATCTCCAGGCCAGGGCCCTGCTGTTCGACGACGGCAAGGAGCGCGTCGTTCTTGTCGCGTGCGATCTGGTGAACCTGCCCAGGCCGGTGGCGCTGGAGGCGCGGCAGCGCATCCAGAAACGTTTTGGGATCCCGGCCGACCATGTGTTGATCAGCGCGACGCACAGCCATACCGGGCCGAAGACCACGGGCGATTATCTCACGGCGCTGCCGCGCCGCATTGCCGACAGCGTGGCGACGGCCGTGGGCAACGCGAAGCCGGCGCGGTTGCTGGTCGGCATCGAACAAGAAGCCTCGTTGCCCCACAACCGCCGCTACTTGATGAAGGACGGCACGACGGTGACCAATCCCGGTTTCCTCAACCCCGATGTCGTCCAGCCGCAGGGCCCGATCGATCCGCGGGTGTCGGTGCTGCTCATCGAGGGCGGGCGCGGCGAGCCGATCGCGACGTGGGTGAACTACGCCATGCACCTCGACACGGTAGGCGGCACTTTGATTTCCAGCGACTATCCGCACTTCATGGGCCGGCTGCTCGGCCGCGTGCAGGGCCCGGACGTGCTCACCGTTTTCACGATCGGCGCCGCGGGAAACATCAATCACTGGGATGTCCGCCGCCCGGGCCCGCAGCGCGGTTTTGACGAGGCGCGGCGGATTGGCGAGGTGCTCGGCTCCGCCGTGCTCAAGGCCTTCACGCACCTCGCCCCCGTCACGCCGGCGAACGTGCGCGCCGTTTCCGCCGCGATCGAGCTGCCGGTGCCGCCGGTGACCGAGGAGGAAATCACCGCGATGCGAAAGATCCTCGCCGCGCCGCCGCCGCCGAATGTCGATTTCACCCTCGAGCGCGTGAAGGCCGCCCGCACGATGGCGATTGCCGGCCTGGCCGGCCGGCCGCTCACGACCGAAGTGCAGGTGATCGTGATCGGGCCGGTGGCTTTCGTCGGCGTGCCCGGCGAGCTGTTCGTGGAGTTTGGTCTGGAGATCCAGAAATCCTCGCCGTTTCCGTACACCTTCATCGTCGAGCAGGCCAACGACTCGATCGGCTACATCCCGAACCGCGCGGCTTTCGCGCAGGGCGCCTATGAGCCGACGAGCGCCCGGATATCGCCCGGCGGCGGCGAATTGATCACCGCGAAGGCGATTGCTTTGCTGCGGCAACTTGCCCGGTGATGGACAGCGGGTTTTTTGTCGGCTCCGGCCGGCGGGCGGTTCGCGCCCATCATGAAAGTGCACGGGAATAAGCTCCCGTCCCGTCGACCATCCGGATAGTTTTCTTCCCATGCTTCGCCTTCTTTTCACCGCCCTCCTTCTCGTCCTCGGCGCCTCGGTCGCGACCGCGCGCACGCTCCGCCTCTTTGTCATCGGCAACAGCTTTTCCAATAATGCGACCCGCTATCTGCCGGATCTGGCGAAGGCCGGCGGCCACGAACTCATCATGGCCCGGGCGCAAACGGGAGGCTGCTCGTTCGCGCGGCATTGGCGCGCGCTCGAGGCTGACCTCGCGCGTCCCGGCGATGCCAAGGGCAAAATCTACAGTGGCAAGTCGCTCCGGGAAAATCTGGGCCCGGGCCCGTGGGACGTGATTACGGCCCAGCAGTATTCCCTGCATTCGTCGGAGGTCGGGACGTACCGGCCGTTCGCGCGCCAGCTGTACGATTACTTGAAATCGACGCAACCCCAGGCCGAGATCGTCCTCCACCAGACTTGGGCCTATCGCATCGACGCGGCGAAGTTTGGCCAGATCGGCGACGGCAAGAATGCCGCGGACAGCCGGGAGATGTGGGAAAAATCGCGGGCGGCGTATTGGCAGATTGCCGGGGAGCTCGGCGTGCGCGTGATTCCGACGGGCGACGCGTTCTGGCGGGTGAACTCCGATCCGAAGTGGAGCTACCGGCCGGATGGGACGTTTGATTTCAAGGGCGCGGTGAAACCCGCGCTCCCGAGCCAGACCTACTCGCTGCACGTCGGTTATCGCTGGGGCAAGGACGGGAAATTGGGCAAGGACGCGAACCACGCGAACGTGGCCGGCGAGTATCTCGGCGCGCTGGTGTGGTATGGCTTTCTCTTCGGCGAGTCGCCGGAGAAACTCGCGTTCGTGCCGCCCGGGATCGCGCCGGACTTCGCGGCGCAGTTGCGGCAGGTCGCGTGGCAGGTCGTGCAGGAAACCGCCCCAGCCAGCCGGAAGCTCGCCGGGAAGAAGTGACGGTTTCTCCGATCCCCCCGGGAGCCGGATGGGCGTTTCCCACTTTCTGGACACTCGTCATTCTCATGCGTGCTCGTCCGGTTGGTAGTTCCGGCTTCAGCCGGTCTCGGCGGGTCCTCTTGCCGTCTGAAGTCGGAACTACGAACGAGGCTGTCCAGAAAGTGGGATGCGCTCGAGTCGGATTTCTCCAAAAAAATTTGAATTGCGATTTGCCACCTTGTTTGAAGCGTTTCCGGTCAAGCGCGGCAGAATGAGCATGGGTCCAAGTTCCGGGTTCGAGGTCTTGTCCGGGGCGTCAGGACTGCTTCGGCAATAATCCCGCTTGCGGGAGCGCCCACCTCATTATGCCTTCTGCCGCGCCCTATTCGATCAGGCGCCGGAGCATTTCGTCGGGCCAGGTGCTGCTGAAGGCTTTTTCGGATTTTCCGCGGCGCAGGAAAACCTCCACCGGGCGGGAGCTTTTGCTTCCTGGCGAGGGCTCGCCCTTTCTCAGGAACACAAACTCGACGTTCTGGCGCCAGGCCGGGGCGGCGAAGTTCTTGTTCCCCTCGATTTTCGGGGCGATCGGCTCCACGGTGCCCACCGACAAGGTCAGCAGCCAGACTCCGCCATCGTCCTGGCCGAAAAGCACCTGGTTCTCGTCGGGGCTCACGGCGAAATAGGAAAGCGATTTGGGCAACTGTTCCAGCACGGCCGGCGAGATCAGGCGCGTGAGCATCGGCTGCGGGCCGGGATCGAGCGCGAAGAGTTGTTCGCGGACATTGTTGGTCTCGCCGGCGATGGGCAGGTGGAATTCGGCGGCGGCAAAGAGCACGCGGCCGTCGCGCAGGCAGCGCACGCGGTTCCCCCGTTGAAAGACCAGACCCGCCAGCTCGCGCGTGTTGTCCCCGAGTTGAATCCGGCCGTCGCGGGCGAGGACCTCGCGCTGCGCCAGCACCCCGAGGCGCAGGTTGTCGTCCTTGTCGGCGGCGGCCAGGGCCTTGAGATAAACGAGCGAGCGGCCGTCGGCGGTCCAATCCGGTTCCGCCGCGGTCTGGCTCGCCACGAGCGCCGCCGGAGCCGCCCCGTCCGTTGGTGCGACGAAGAGATGAAGGCCGTGGTTAATGTCCGGGCTCAACTCGAGTTTCGTGGTGAACGCGAGGGCGCGGCCGTCGGGTGCGGCACGAATCCCCTGGATGCCGGCGAGGCTTTCGTGCCGCGCCGGTCCCAACTCGAGGGCGTCGGCGGTGATGCGCGCGACCCGGAGCGCATGCAGTTCCACCGTCGCGGACTCGGCGTCCTTCCAGTCCGGGCCGAGAATCTTGCGCAGGGCGTCGCGGTGGTGTTCGCGCAGGTAAAGGAGCACCGCGAATCCGTCCTCGGCGAGTTCTTCGCCCAATTCCTTCGTGGCACGGCCGGCCTGCAGTTTCTGCCAGGTGGCGTCGGCCTTGACGGTCAGGGCGCGGGTGCGCGCCGCCCCGAGCGCGGCGGCGAGCGCGGGAAAATCCTTAACCTTGCGCGACTGGGCGACGACGAGTTGCTCGGAACCGCCGAGCCACGCGGCGCGATAGACCCCGGGGGCGAGCAAAGGCGAAAGCCGGCCCTCCGCGTCGCACAGGTAAAGGCCTTCGTCGGTGATCACCGCCGCGCGGCGGCCGTCGGGTGACCACACCAGGCGGTCTTGCAGGCAGCCGCCGAGCAGGGTGGCGGCGAGGGCGAGGAGAAGGAAACGCAGGGCGGAATATGGGTGTCGTGCGGTTTTCATTGGATGGATGGGTTTGGCGGCACGGGCGCAGTGGAGTTCCAGCGCAACCGGCGCGAGTTTTCCTGATTTATGACCGCCGGCGCAAAGCGTGCGACCGACCAGAACTGCACGGACGGCTCCGGCCTGGCCGACCGCATCGGCGCGACCGCGATCGGCGGCGCGACGAAATCGGCGGTGGTGGAAAGCGTGCGGACGGACCAGCCGACCCCGAGGCCGAGGAGGAGGCACGCGGCCAAACGCAATACCTCGGTGCGCCGGGCCGATGCCCACGCGTGGCGTTCCGCTTGCCGAACGCGTTCGAGATCGAGTTTCCGGCTCGGAGGCGCGAGCGGTGTGGCGACCGCGGCACGGGCGAGCCGGAGCGTCTCGGCCAGCTCCGCCGCGCGGCGGTTGGCGGCGGGGTCAAGGGCCAGGTGGGCTCCCAGAAGCGCGACGACCTCCGGGGAGAGCTCACCGAGGGCGTGATCGAGCAGCAGGGTTTCGAGTATTTCGTCGTTCATGGGCTGGGATTGCCGTTGGGCGGTGTGGGTGGAGGCGGATTCAGGGTGGCGCGCAGATGGTGCAAAGCGTGGTGGAGACGGGAGCGGACGGTGCCGACCGGGAGGCCGAGCGCCTCCGCGATTTCCTCGTAGGAGAGTTCGTGGTGAAGCTTGAGGAGGAGGGTTTCGCGCTGCGGTTCGGGCAGCGTCGCGATTGCCAGGCGCAAGGCCTCGAGCCGTGCGTCCTCCGGCGCCGCCCGCGGGTCGGCGGGTTCGGGCACGAATTCCTCCGTCGGGCGACGGGAGCGGAGGGCATCGAGGCCGACGTGGCGGGCAATGCCGAAAAGGTAGGCGCGAGGTGAAACCGAGGCCTGCAGGCGATCAAAGCCGCGGATCGCACGGACAAACGTATCCTGCAACAAGTCCTCCGCCGCGCTGGCCAGCGCGGGCTGCCGGCGGAAATAGGCCAGCAGCGTGACCGACATCTCTTGGTAGAGTTGCTCGAGTCTGGCGATGTTGTCTTCCATGGGCGCTCGCCCCGCGAAACGGGGACAATGGCTTGTTACCCTGTATGTCGGGTGAGGGCACGGAAAAGTTCATTTTCCCTCCTCGTTGCGCTGGCAAAAAAAGGTTGGCAAAAAAAGGAAAAGAACGGGTGAGCGCTTGCTGCTTCGGTGCCATTTCCGTTGAGAAAGTAAGCCCAACGATTTTTCTTTTTTTGCCACAGCCATTTTTGCCGTCGCTCCTCTGGATGGGAACAATCTACCGGCACGGTCATACTTTCCTTTCTCGAGACGACTGAGGAGACCAACTGCCCCAGGCCTCTTGCGCAGTTACCGGCAATCTAACCCGTAAGTTCAGACCTCCTGACATAGTCGGGGCAATTTTTCGCGATTTTCAGAGGGCAGAGCCCATTTCTGCAAGGGACATGGGGTGCGGACCAAAACTGTCCGCTTTTTTGATCTGCGGT
>JBIJCX010000142.1:0-19681 GCA_044344465.1 Opitutaceae bacterium | reverse complement strand
CGCGAACGACGTGCGGACGTTCCTGCATGAACGGCTCGGCGCGAAAGAGGGTGAGATTGCGGAGAAGAGCAGCGCGGAAGACGAATTATCGGTCCACGACTTGATGGCCGACACCTGCCCGGTGCGGTTCATCATCACGAAGGCGGCGTTGCAGGAAGGCTGGGATTGTCCCTTTGCCTACGTGCTGGCGGTGCTCGACGAGACAACCGCAGGCACGGCGCTGACTCAAATGATCGGGCGCATCCTCCGGCAGCCGCACGCGGAATATTTTGCGGAAAGTCGCGCCGCATTAAATCAGAGCCATGTTTTCGTCCACCGGCAGAATGTCGCGGATGCGGTCGCCAAGGTGCGCGAAGGTCTTTCCGGCGAAGGCATGGGCGATCTCGGTGAACTGGTGCGTGCCGCCGGCACGGCCTCGTCGGGGGGCAACGTGGTGACGGTGGAAGTAGAGCGGCGCCCGCAATTCAGGCGGCGCATCTTCCTTCCGCGCATCCTCGCGCGCGAAGGCGGCGGCTGGCGCTTGTTCGATTACGAGAGCGACCTCTTTCCATCCGTGCCGTGGGAGACGCTGGAGTGGGCAAAGGCGGCGGAGTTTTCCCCGGACGACGCGTCGTCGCTTGCCCACACCCGCGTCACTGTAGACGTGGACCAGCTTGGCCCGGACCCAAAGCAACCGCTCGGCGAAGCAGAATCGGGTGCTGCGCCTGAGTTGGACTTTCCAGCACTGGCGCGGCTATTAGCGGACGTGGTCCCCAATCCGTGGCAGGCCGCACGCATTCTACGCGGCGCATTGGCCGCGCTGCGCGAGCGGGGTTTTACGGAAGAGCAGTTGCTCGCTAGCCGCTATCGGCTTATCGAAAAGATGCGCGCCGACCTGCTGGCCGCCATCCATGTGGAAACGGAGCGGATTTTCTGCGAACTGCTCGCTGATGGCGGGCTGTCATTCCGGCTCGAAGGCAGCGGGTTAAGCTGGGAGTTGCTGGAGAAGCTGGCCTTCGAGGTGACGTTGCCGCAGGAGACTCAAATCACACACAAGCCTAACGGAAAGCCGGTGGGGAAGTCATTGTTCGAGCAAATCTGGAGCAAGCATTTCAACGGCCTCGAAAAGGATGTGGCGCTCTACATTGACGATGTGAACGCCGTGCGCTGGTGGCATCGAATCGCGGTGCAGGCCGACTGGTACCTCGACGGTTGGAAGAAGAAGCGCGTCTTCCCGGATTTTCTCGTCGCTTTGGAGCAAGCCGACGGAAAGCCGTCAAGGCTCGTCGTCGTGGAGACCAAGGGCCTGCACCTCAAGAACGAAGATACTGACTACAAGCAAAAGCTGTTTGAGACCTTGGAACGTCACAGCAGTGGCGGTGTGCCCGTCGGCGAACTCACGCTGGACGACAAACCCGGCCCGATGCGTTTTCGGCTCGTGCTCGAAGGCGATTGGAAATCACAGGTAGACGCAGCGCTGGCGGCAGGCGCTTGAGAACGCGGGAAGGGATCAGGGGTCAACCCCTGTTTGCTACTCGCACTGGTGCCGACGGACGGTCTCGCCGTCCATCTCTACGCCCTGACTGAGCCCGAGTTTACCCACATCCTCGGCACCCGCCGGAGGCGGGTAAGCCTTTCCCCTGGTCCCCGCGCCCGTGACAGCCGAGGCACTCGCGGCGTTTCGGCTTGTGGCGGCCGGCAATTGAAACGCGCCTCCGGTGCAAACCTGACTTGCGATAGGGGATCAACGCGGTAGTTTTCGCGCCATGAGCAGAGCAGGCGTTGTCGCAGAACTTCCCATCCCGATCGACCAGGCAAAGGTTGCGGAGTTTTGCCGTGCCCGGGGCATCTGCCGGCTGAGCCTCTTCGGTTCGGTGCTGCGCGACGACTTCGATCCCACGCGCAGCGACGTGGATGTGCTGGTGGAGCTCGAACCGACTGCGCGCCCGGGTTGGAAATTCTTTGGCTGGCACGAAGACCTTGCGTTCATTCTGGGGCGCAAGGTGGATCTCCATACGCCGGCGAGCCTGAGCAAATACTTCCGCGACGAGGTGCTGCGCGAAGCCCGCGCCGTCTATGAGCAGGCATGACCCAGGGATCACCCTCCGCCAGATCGTCGACCACGCCCACAAGGCACAGGAACTCTGCTCGCAGAACACCTTCGAAAGTGTGTTGGCGGACTGGCAGAAGTGCGCCGCCTTCGAGCGGGTGATGGAAGTCCTGGGCGAGGCGGTGAAGCGACTGCCGCCCGCCCTGACCGCGCGGCATCCGACCGTGGACTGGAGGGCTATTGCCGGGATGCGGGATCGCGTCAGCCGCGGCTACGACGCAATCGACCACCGTCTGCTTTGGCAATCGGTGGAAACTTACGTGCCCGGCCTGCTCGCCACGGTGGAGCAGATGCTGCGCGAATTGGAGAACCCGCCCGGGGAGTAAGGGCCGCCAAGCGCGCTCCGAACTGGGCGACAACGGTGAAGGGTAAGACCTGAGGTCTTGAGACACCCTTGGGGAATCTCAGCTTCCACACGGTGGCGTAGATGCTCATGCGGCGGTGATGGCTGCACCGGTCAGCCCACGCGGAGCGTTTGCTCCGGCCAGTGGGCGAGTATGCCGGTGTCGTGGGTGGCGAGTTTGTAGCCGGTATCCCGCGCAATCTGCACCAGCCACGTGTCCATGATCTGCCGGTGGCCGGTGGCTTTTTCCAAGAGGGCACGGGCCGGGCGTTTGGGCGCGACGATTACGAGGCCGGGATGAGGGCCGCTCAATTCCGTCTCGACCGCCGTCAGCGCGGCCGTGGCTGTGAGCGCGCCCGAACCCATCACTTTGGGATTCATCAGCAGTCGCACCGCGGCGAGATACGTCTCGCTCGCGATGCCCCAGCCGGCGGGTTTGATCTTATCCAGCCAGCGGCGGGAGAGGCTGTGGCTGGGATGGCCGCGCACCAGGGCCGCAAAGAACACATCGTTGTCCAAGAGGGCCTTCATCTCAGTCGTAGAGCGTCCCATTGATGAGTGCCGGCGTGAGCTTGGGGGCGTCAGCCGCCGCCCCGATTACCACACGCCCGGGCGTCAGATCGATGCGCGGCTTTTTGACCGCGGGTGCGCCATAGGTCTTGCGGACGGCATCGGACACCAATGACGTGAGCGAAGCGGCTTTTCTCCCGCCACGCCGGGCGGACTCCAGGCGCAGCACATGGGCGATGTCATCGGGGAGATCGAGGGTGGTTTTCATGAATCTGGTTTTATGGCGAATCGAGTTTCCGTCAAGGGACCATGCGCAAGGGGAGGGTTGCCCGCCCTGAGCGTGGCGGAGCGGCACATGCTGGTTCGTGCACTCCGTGCGCGGCGGGCGGGCGGACGTGCTCACGACCGCGCGCGGAGCGCACGGTCCACCCACTGCGTTCGTCGGCCAAAATTGGGTTCGAATCCAAATGCATGGTTGCCGGTTGGCGGAACGCGAGAACGGGACCTAGAACTTGTACGTTGTCGAGAGGAAGTACGCCCGCGGCTGGACCGGCACGTATTGGAGCATCGTGTCGCGACCTGTTTCCGGCAATGCGGTGAAGCTCTGGCGGTCGCCGGGGTTCACGCCCCAGCCGCGCCACGTCATCACGCCCTCGCTGTCGGTCAGGTTGTTAATGTTGAAGTTGACCGAAAACCGGCGGGAGAACGTCCAGCCCAGCGCGAGATCGAACTGGTTGAAGCGCGGCAGGGTGATGACGTTGGCGACATTCCCGGCGCGATCGCCCATGTGCTTCCACGACAGATTGGCGAAGAACTTGGGCGTCCGGTAGCTGAGCGTGTTGTTCAGGATGAAGTCCGGGTTGTTGTCGGACGGCATGCCGGAGAAATCGAGGTAGGTGTCGTCGTCGCGGCCGTTGGCGCCGGCCTGGAAGATCTTCCAGACGGTCCCGTGGGATTTCTGCGCGGTAAAGACGGTGCGCCAATTGAAGCGGGGCGAGAGCTTGATCGTGCCTTCGAGTTCGAGCCCGTAGGACGTGACCATGTTGTAAATCGGATCGGGGTAGTAGGGCGTGACGCCGTCGGATTCGATCGCCTGCGGGTTGCTGTTGACGTTGCCGAGGCGGCTCCAAAAGGGGGTCGCGGTGAACGTGAAGCGGCTCTTCTTCCAGCGATAGCCGAGCTCCCATTGCTCGACCGTCTGGGGGCGGCCCTTGAGGTTGTTCAGGCGAAATTGGGACGTGTAGGTGCGGAAGAAACCGTAGTCCGGGGCCTTCTCGCCATCGGCGTACCGCACGTAGAACGAGTTGTCGTGATCGATGACGAAGTTGCCGGCGGCGGACCAGGAGAAGCTGCGGATGTTTTTGTCGAAGTGCCATTTTGCATTGGGATTGGGCACGGTGAAACGGTTGTCGGCCATCGTGAACGGATCGCCATCGGCGCCGCCATAGGTGGGATCCCAGTTGCCGCGGGCATTCTGCGAGCCGGTCTGGTTGAAGCCCTTCACCACGAAGTTTTCACTGCGGAAACCCCAGTCGATGCCCCACCGCGGGCTGATGTCCCATTTGTGTCCGAAGAAATACGCGAACTGGCGCGCGATGCCTTCGTCGCGGGTGTAGCCGACCCCAAGCGCGGTGAACCCCTCAGGGTTGGTAAGCTGCACCGGGCGGCCGCCCCAGCCGGCGACCGCGGTGAGGGCGGCGGCGGGCGTGCCGGCGGGTGCGGTGGCGGCGGTCGCCGGAATCCAGGTGATCGCGAGCGGCTGCGGCTGCTCGGTGAGCGGCGCGGCGGTGCGGCCGCCGCTCGACTGCCGGTCGGAGATGCCGGCGTAGCCGAAGTAGCCGCCCGCGGTGAACGTCATGGTGCGGTAACGCTTCGTGAGCGAAAGCCGCTCCATGATCTCGTCCATGTGCTCGTTGGCCACGCGGCCGACGTTGGTCCAGAGGGCGCTGGGCACGATCTGGCCGTTGGGGAGGTTGGCGGAGCGGACGATCTGGCCGGCGTTGGCCAGGGCGTTGGCATTGACGGTGTAGGAGCCGTTGGAGGTCACCTCCGCGAGCACGGCGCCGGTGCGGCGATCAGAGAAGCGGTAGCGGCCGGCGGGAACCCGGCCGTTCTGGCCGCCGCCACTGAACTGGATCGCCATCGTGCTGAAAAAATTCGGCCACTCGAGGCTGCGCGGCGTGACACCCGAGCTGGAATTCCAGTCCGCCCAGTTGCGGCTGAATTTCACGTTGTGATTGAGCGACCAGCTGTCGCCGAACTCGTGCTTCCACTCGGCGCCGAGCAGCCGCTGGCGCGAGCGCACGGCGTCGGTCGTGTCGAAGGTGGCAAACTGGTTGTCCGCCTCGCGCGGATACTGATGCGAGCTCTTGGGCAGCAGGTTCGTGCTGAAGCGGCTCAAGCCCGGATATTGCTTCGGATCCTCGGGGTTTCTGGCGAGCAGGTATTCGTACCAGTGGTTCCGGTCGTCCATGTACTTGCCGTAGAATTTCACGGAGCCGTGGCCGTAGTCCTTGAACACATTGCCGCGCACGACGAAGCCGTCGTTCATCGGGTAGCCCTCCGGCGGGCGGTGGCCCTCGGCGTAGCGGTAGAAGCCGCCCACGTTGTAGCTCCAGCCCCTCGCCCCCAGCGGCCCGCCCAGCGTCAGATCGGAACGGTAAGTCGGCGACCAGCGGCCTTCGAGGCCGAGCCGCGTGCGGACCTCGCCGCCGAAAACCGAGGCACCGGAACGGGAGATGTAGTTGAAGGCACCGCCGGGGGAGTTGGAGGAGGTGATGGAGGCGCTGCCGCCGCGGACGGCCTCGACGCGCTGGAGCGTGGCATCGGGCCGGTTGAAGTACCCGGCGCCGTAATTGCCGAAGGAGATGTTGGTGATCGGCAGGCCATCCTCCTGCATCGAGACGTAGTAGGTGCCGGTGGCGCCATCGCTGCTGTCGGCGGAGATGCCGCGGGAGTAAACCATCCCGCGGATTTCACCGAGGGAGGAGTTCACGAAGACGCCGGCGACGTTGAGCAGCAGATCGTCGGCGCTGAGCGGCACCTGCATCGCAATGGTGTCGGCATCGACGGTGGTGATCGCGGTCGTGGCCTTCCTGGCTTCGGTCGCGTTGAAGACGCCGGTGACGACAAACTCGTCGAGCTTGAGCGTGCTCTCGCCGGCCTTGGTGGCGGGGGTGGCTGTCGTCGTGCCCGGCGCGACTTGGGCGTCGAGGGCGGCTGACAATCCGAGACTGAAGATGCAGGTCAGTAATTTCGGGCGCAGTGGGTGCACGGGGTAGTGGGGTGATTCGAAGGCAAAGGCGCTGAGCGCTTGATAGCCGGGATCGAGGTGGAAAAAAACGACCCTCCGGTGATGGATGCTGCAGGAGCGGCTTTATGCCGCGACTCAGTGACGTCGATGCTGAATCGCGGCATAAAGCCGCTCCTACAGTTGGATTCCCGGAAATTCATCCCTGGGGGCCGGAATTTATTCCCCTGGACGGCAGGCCGGGGCTGGCGCTGACCGGGGTGTCCCGTCGGGGAACAAGAAAGCGGATCCGACGTTTGGCGCCGATCGATCAGGGCAGCGTCCGCAGCCGGACGTTCTTGAACTGAATCGTCATCGGGGGGCCCTGGTGGAGCTGCAGGGCGAGCACGCCGGACTTTGCGCCCATGGAGGCGTCGTTGTCGGTGACATCGGCGGTGACCTTGCCGTTGATGAAGTGCTGCAGGTGGTTTCCCTTGGCGATGATCACGATTTCGTTCCACTCGCCGAGCTTGTAGGCGGCGAGGATTTCCGCGGCCGGAGTCGCGGTGCCGAGTTTTTCGACGGCGGCCTTCTTCTGGCCGGCCGGGATTGGTCCGATGCGGATCTTGTCGCCTGGCCCCATCAGGATCCCGCGGCCTTTTTCCTCGTAGAGCATGCCGGAGTATTTGCCCGTGGAATCGATGTCCGCCTGATAGCCACCGACGACAAACGTCACGGGATCGAGGACCTTGCTGCGGTACTGGACGCCCGAGTTGGCCTGGTTCTTGTCATTTTGTGCGGTGAGACGGAATTGGGCGCGCAGTTCGAAATTTGCCGGCGTCCCGTCCTTCCAGACGAGAAACGTGTTTGATTTGAGCGGCTTCTCCGCGGTGGTCCGGCCGGTGATCGCGCCCTCCCGCACGGACCAGAAGTCCTTCTGGCCCTCCCAGCCGGTGAGGTCCTTGCCGTTGAAGAGGCTCTTGAAGCCGGTTTCCGAGGCGGGGGAGGTGGCGGCGAGGACCGCGGCGAACGCGGGGGTGAGGAGGAGGCGGAGGTTTTTCATAGTACAAGAGTCGGTCATTCTGAGCGGAGCGAAGAATCCAGCAGGATCCTCGCATGCGGCCGTCGTGTTGGATCCTTCGCTGCGCTCAGGATGACAGCCAAAAATGAGTTCATATAGGGTGCCACCCAACGGCTCGGCGTTGGTTTTTGGTCTCAGAATGACAAGGAGAGAATATCAGTGGTTGGTGTGAGTTGGCGGAGCCGGAACACTGGCGAGCTTCGCCGGCGCGGCGAGGGGATTTGATTTCAGATAGGCGTCGACGTCTTTGGTGACGACGATCTGGCCGAACATCACGATCCAGTGTCCGGGGAACGTGCAGACGAATTCATAGGTCCCCTCGGCTCGAATCGCGGCGATCTTCAGCGCTTCGCTCTGGCCGGATTCGAGGGTCTTGGTCGCCGCGATGACGTCGGTCGAGTCGGGGACAAACGCGCGACCCTTGGCGTCCCGCTGCTCGGGCAGCATCGTCATCGCGGCGGTGCCGATGCGGGTGCGGGCGTCGGGTTTTACGACGACGAGATTGTGCGGCATCCCATCCGGGTTTTCGAAGATGATCTCGAAGGGCTTGCCGGCCTGGACTACGAGCCGGGTCGTGTTGTAGCGCATTTCCTCGGGCACCGAGCGGACGACAAAGACGGCGACCCGCAACCCGGAGAGAGCCGTCCGCAGCTCTTCGGCCTCCGCCGCCGGGAGCGCGCCCGCCAGATCGTCGGCGACCTGAATCGTTTCAATGTAGTCGCGGCCCGTGCGCTCACTCGGATGCGCCTTGCCCGCCCAGGCCACGAGAGCCTTGGCGGCGGCCGCGGTGGGTGCGGCCGGCCAGCTGGCCGGCGGCAATGAACGCAGGCCCTGCGCCGCTGCCGGCACCTGGTAACCGCGCGCGATCATGGAGCCGAGCGCGGCAAACACCGCCTCCGGTTCGCGCCGCGTGCTGACGGCCGAGCGGATCGCCTCCCGCTGAATCGCAGCCACGATGCCGTCGGGGCCGGAAATCTGGGTGATGTTCAACGCGAGGATGGGCATCACGCGTTCGTAGGCAGTCGCGCGGACGGTGGCGTTGGGGATCAGGGAAATTCCGCCGAGCAGGCTCGCGTGCGACAACGGCGACTTGGTCGCCTCTTTCCAGGCCGGGTCGAGCGATCCGTCGGCCACCGCGACCGCCGCCCAGGCGTAGGAACGCCCCTCGGCCGTGTCACTCAGCGCGAGTTTCAGCAGGGCCGGCCGATACGCCGCGAGGTCGGCCGGGGTTTGCGCGAGGAGCAGGCGGCCGACGCTCTTCACGTCAACCTCGGCCGGCGAGTCGATCGTCGTGAGCAGCAGTTGCACGGGCTTGAGGTTGCGTTTCGTCGCGAGGCCGGCGAGCGCCTCGGCCCGCACCGCATCGGTCACGCCCGGCCGGCCGAGGATGTTCTCCTCGACGTCCGCACTGCGCGGCATTTTCAGGAGTTCAGGGACGGTAAGCGTGCGCAGCAGATAGCGCAGGCTGGCGGGATCGCCGCCGGCGAGCTTTTCGCCCTCGCCGATGCTCTTGCGCCATTGCGGGCGCAACTGCCGCAGCGTTTCGCCAATCGTGTAATCCAGGTAGTAGTCGATCGGCAGCTTCGTCGCGGCGAGGGCGACTTCGGTCGCCTCGACCAGCGGAAAAAAACTCGCGGCCCGCACGGCGTGGAGACGCACGCGCGGGTTCTCGTCCGCGGCCTGGCGGCGAAGCAGCGCAAGCGCGTCCGGCACGCGGTCGCGCCAGTAGCACAGCACGCGGGTCGCCGCCGCCCGCGCGTCGGCGTTCGGCGAGCGCAGCAGGCGCTGGAGCAGCTCGGCGTCCACCACGTTGTGCCACTGGTGCAGCCAAAGCGCCTCGGTCAGGTGGTGCGCGTAGTCGGGCGCGTTGCGGTCGAGGGCGGCGGCCCAGGTCTTGGCGGCGGCGATCACCTTGGCCGAGTCGTGCTTGCCGAGTTCGATCTTCGCGAGGTTGCGGATCTGGTTTTCCCGGCGCTGCAATAATTCCAGCAGGGCGGGAATCGGCTGGCCGTCGATGGCCGGCGGTTGTGCGAGCGGGCGGCCCTCGTGCGTGACGCGATAGATCCGGCCGTGAACGTGATCGCGGTTCGAGTCGCGGAGGTGGCTCTGCAGGTGCCCGATGAGGGGGTTGTGCCAGTCGACCACGTAAACCGCACCGTCCGGTCCCACGTTCGAATCGATCGGGCGGAAATTCCGGTCGCTCGACGAGAGGAGATCCGGCTGGCGCTCGCCCTGGATGCCGGAGCCATCGTCCACCAGTTTCACGCGGTAGACGCCCTGGAAGCCGATGCAGTTGGGGTTGAGATAATTTCCCCAGAATTCCTCGGGGAAATGCGTGCTCGTCATGATCGTGCTGCCGGCGGAGGGGCGCGACGGACGATCCCAAATGGTCTTCATCTTCGGATGCTTGGCCGGGTAATCGATGCGGCCGCTGAACGCCGCGCCGAAGTAGGTGTTGTTGCCGGTCGCGTCGGTGATGAGGTCGTTGCCCCAGTAGTCGAACGCACGTCCGTGGGGATTCGCAAAGCCGTACGAAATATAGGTCTCGAATTTTCCGGTGAGCGGCTCGAAGCGGAAGATCGCGCCGTCGGTGTTGCGCATCGGCCCGAGCGCCGTCTCGACGTTGGTGCGGTGAAAGACGCCGTCGCTCAGCAGAATCGCCCCGCCGGGTTCGTACACGACCGAGTTCGCGGTGTGGTGCGAGTCGGCCGAGTCGAGACCCATCAGGATGCGCTCCTTCCAGTCCGCCTTGCCATCGCCATCCGTGTCGCGGACGAACCAGAGATCTGGCGCCTGCACGACGAGGAGCCCGTCCTTGAAGAACTGAAATCCGGTTGGGCAGTTCAGATCGTCGAGAAAATGCGTGACCTTGTCGGCGCGGCCGTCGCGGTCGGTGTCCTCGAGGATGAGAATGCTGTCGCCCGTTTTCGAGGTGGGTGTGCGCTCGGGGTAGTTGGGCCAGACCGAGACCCAGAGGCGGCCGCGGGTGTCCCATGCCATCTGCACGGGCTTGGACAGTTCGGGAAACCGCGCCTCGTCGGCAAACAGGTTCACCTTGAGGCCCGGGCCCGGGGTCATCTTCGCGATGGCCTCCTCGCCGCTGAGGAACTCATAGGTGCCGTCGGGTTTCGGACCCGGCTTGTTGGTGCCGAACGGCGTGACGGGCGGGAGCGGCAGTTCCTCGACCGGCGCCGGGTCGCCCTTGGCGACCGCCCAGAGCTGGCGTTCCCGATTGGTGGTGAGGACGTCGCGCTGGGCCATTTCCTCCTGCATGATTTGGATGTTCGTGATCTTCGGCTGATCCTTGACCGACTCGTAGGCGATCTTGGAGCGGGCGCCGTAGATGTTGTAGCCGTCGACGGTCCGATAGCGCGAATGCCACATCTCGTTCTTGGCGTTCACCGCGGCGCGGAGGCGCGCGACGTCGGCGGCGGGCGGCGGGTCGCCGAACAGCGACCTGAAGATCACGGGCGCCAGCGCGGCATCGCCCGCCTCGGTGAGGTGCAGGCCGTTGATCGTGAGGGCGCGGCCCTGGCGCGCGGCCTCGGCAAAAAGTTGCTGCGACGGTGCGAAGAGATCGACGAACGTCACGCCGGCGCGGTCGCGCGCGACCTCGGCCATCGCCTTGGTGTAGAGCGCGAGGTTGCGATTGTTCTCGGCGGGCACGGCGAAGTTCGGATCGGGGTGGGTCTCGTTGGCGATGGGCGAGAAAAGGACGATGCGCGGCGGGCCCATGCCGCCGTAGTTTTGCGCGCGGGTCTCGCGCAGGAAGCGGTCGAGTTCCTCGGTGAATTTCGGCAAGCCCTCGGGGCCGGCGAACGACTCGTTGAAGCCAAAGAAGGCAAAGATCACGCCGGCTCCGACCCGCGTGAGCCATTCGTCGGGTGTGCCGAAGTCGAGCGAGCGCGGCCGGGTGGCGACCTCGTCGGCGGGCAGGGCGAGGTTGCGGACCACGAGGTTGTGGCGGGGAAACTTCGCATGCAGCAGCGTCTCCAGCGAACCGTGGTGCTGCATCCGATCGCCGAGCGTGTTGCCGACGATGGCGATGTGTTCGCCAGGATTGAGCGAGAACGGCGTGGCGGCGGATGGCTTGGCGGGGGTGGCGGGCGTGGCCGGGGCGGTCTTTGCTTTCGGCGCGGCCTTTGCCCCTTTGGTCGCGGGAGCCGGCGGCCGCGTGGCGCCCTCGGGCACGACTTTGCCGAGCGCGAAATCGGCCGGCGTGAGTCGGTAGCGATACCCGCGCATGCCGTATCCTCGCGGCGTATACTCATCGACCGGCCGCACGTCGGCGCGGCCCGGCACCGGGAGGCCGAGCCCCCAATAGACGCCGTTCACGACGAGGCGACGCAGGCCCTCGCTTTCCAAATCGGTCGCCGCACCCATCGTCGTGCACAGGATGCGGTTTCCGCGCCCGGCTTCGTTGCGGTGCAGCCGCGTCCAGGCGATGGCCATCGCCGGGTCGTTCACCGGTTGCTCGACCTGGTCGGTCGAGCGCTTCTTGCGGTGTTCGGCGGGCGGATCTTCTGGGTCCATCCCCTTCAACACCACGCCGCGCATGAGAATCCGGGCATCCGCGGGCGGATAGGCTTCGTAGACATCGGTGGGGCCGAAAACGTCCGTCACGCCGCGCAGCAGGGGATCTCCGCCGACGCCGAGTTCAACCACGCCGCGGGTGGCCTCGAACCGGTGCTTGCCCCAGTGACTCACCCATTTTTCGCCGAGGACGTTTTTGCCAAAGTTCGTGAAATCCTGATACGCGCCGTCCGCGATTTTGAAGGCGTGGGTCGAGGTGCGCAGCCCGATGATCGGGACGCCGCGAAGGTACGCATCGACAAAGTGCTTCATCTGTTCGTCCGGCCAGGCGCGAAAGCGCAGCGCCATGATGATCAAATCGGCGGAATCGAGGGCCTCGGCGCCCGCGAGCGATTTCGGATTGTCGGGATTGATGGTCCCGTCGGGGTCGAGGGCGAAGAGGACGGTGCATTTGAAGCCGTGGCGCTGGCTGAGGATTTTCGCGAGCATCGGCAGCGCTTCTTCGCTGCGATACTCCTCGTCGCCCGAAAGCAGGACCACGTGCTTGCCCTTCGCGGTGCCGGCGGGCGCCAGTTCGAGCCTGGATTGGGCGAGGCCCGAAGTGAGCGAACAGAGGAGCAGGAGGAGGCGGGCAATGGATCGGAGCATCACGGGGGGGAGTGGATTTTGGGAAAAAGGGAATGGTTCCAAGTCGCGTCTAAAGCGAGATGGATTCGCCTGCAAGCCGGCGGCTACAAATTCCCCGGCGCTCTCGCTTCTTGCTGAATCTCGCAAAATGGGGGGATCGGATCAAACCGTCCCGCCGTTCACACGGCGGGCTACATTTTCCATTGTAGCCCGGCCCGTGAGGGCCGGGACCAAAACGGGGAAATTTGTCACTCCATCTTACGAAACCCGCCAAACGATTTTCAGGATTCTGCCGAACGGCGGAATCCTGCCGCGGCGATCTTCTCGCGCAGGAAACGGTGGCCGCTCTCGGCGATGTCCCAGGCCGGCGAGAATTCCCGCCAGACGTTGATCGCGTTGGCGAAACCCGGATCCGCGCGGCTGAACGCCTCGATCACCATCCAGTCGTCGTAGCCGACGCCGGCGAGTGCGGACAGCGCCTCCGCGAAGTTGACGTGACCGGAGCCCGGGGTGCCGCGATCGTTTTCGCTGAGATGCACGTGCGCCAGCACCGGGGCGATCGTCTGGATCGCGGCAACCTGCGACTTCTCCTCGATGTTGGCGTGGTGGGTGTCGAACATCGCGCGAACATTGGGGTGGCCCGTCAGCTCAACCAGCATGCGCAGCTGGGTCATCGTGTTGCAGAGGTAGCACTCGAAGCGGTTGAGGGCCTCGAGCCCCAGCACGACCCCGGCCGACCGGGCATGATCGCCGACCACGCGGAGAACCTCGGCGCTGCGCTCATACTCGTCCTGCTGGATGTCGGCGCGCGTGAAGGTGGCGAAGGCCGAATGGATCGGACCGCAGAGCATCGTCGCCCCCACGTCGAAGGTGCGATCGATGTTCCACTTCAGCACGTCGATCGCCTTGGCGCGGATGGCCGGGTCGGGACTGGCCGGATTCGCGTCGGCGCCAACGATCGTCACACAGGTAATGCCGAGCTCCAGATTGCGGAGGTGCGTTTTGAGGCGGTGATAGGCCGCGGGATCCTGCTGGCCCATGCAAATCTCGATGCCGTCGTAACCGATTTTTTTCAGGCGCTCGATGTGGGGGAAGTAATCGTCGGAAATCGCAGCGGTCCAGACGAGGAGGTTGAAGCCGAGTTTTGGCATGGGAGGGAGGGAGGCTTTTGAGATGAGTGGATCGCTCGCCCGTGGGTTGGAAAAAGCTCAACTTTTAACGCTTAACATTTAACGCTTAAGTTCGGAACTCGGCGGTTCGCCACTTGGGCGTTAAAAGTTAAACGTTGAGCGTTGAGCGTTGAGCGTTTGCCCACGGTGGGCGATTCAGCACCTGGACGTTTGAGTCAAGAAGGAGGCGATTTGTCTCACGCCTTCCGCACGTTGACCCAGCGTCCGGTGCTGGCCGACTTGAGGACTGCGTCGGTGACATAGTCCGTGGCGAGGCCGTCGCGGAAGGTCGGGGCGGCGGGCTTGCCGTCCTGCAGACCCTGGAGGAAATCGGCGACCTGGTGGACGAACGAGTGCTCGTAGCCGATCTGCAGACCGGGCACCCACCAGTTCTTCATGTAGGGCTGGTCGCCGTCGCTCACATGGATCGAGCGCCAGCCGCGGACGATGCCGGGGTCGCGGTGATCGAACCACTGCAGGCGGTGCAAATCGTGCAGGTCCCAGAAAATCGAGGCGTGTTCGCCGTTGATTTCAAAGGTGTAGAGCGCCTTGTGGCCGCGCGCGTAGCGGGTCGCCTCGAAGGTCGCGAGCGAGCCGTTGCTGAAGCGGGCGAGAAACGCGCTGGCATCATCGATCCCAACTTTCTGCGTCTTGCCGGTGAGGGCGTGCTGGCGCTGCTTCACAAACGTCTCGGTCATCGCGGTGACCTGCGAGATGCCGCCGTTGAGCCAGAGCGCGGTGTCGATACAGTGGGCGAGCAAATCGCCGGTGACGCCGCTGCCGGCGACGGACACGTCGAGTCGCCAGGTGCCGGGGCCACCCTGCGGGACATCGGCGGAGATGGTCCAATCCTGGAGGAATTTCGCGCGGTAGTGGAAAATTTTCCCGAGGAGGCCCTGATCGATGAGCTGTTTGGCGAGGGTGACCGCGGGGATGCGGCGGTAGTTGTACCAGACCATGTTGGGCACGCCGGCTTTTTCGACCGCCTTGACCATCTTGGCGCCCTCGGGGGCATTCATTGCGAGCGGTTTTTCGCAGAGGATCATCTTGCCGGCCTTGGCGGCGGCGATGGCGATCTCGGCATGGACGTTGTTGGGCGCGGCGATGTCGATCAGGTCGATGTCTGCGCGATCGATCAACTTGCGCCAGTCGGTCTCGATCGACTCATAGCCCCAGGTGTCGGCGAAACCCTGGACCTTGGCGGCGTCGCGGCCGCAGGCAGCCTTGAGTACGGGACGATAGTCGAGCGGGAAGAAATTGCCGACCTTGCGAAACGCGTTCGAGTGGGCGCGGCCCATGAAGCCGTAGCCGATCATGCCGACATTGAGAGTTTTCATAGGGCAGAAGTAGCGAGTAGCGGGTAGTGAGTAGCGAGGAGGAGGTGAAAAAGTAGTGAGCAGCGGGTAGCGAGTAGTGAGTAGATAGAGCGGGCGACAGCGTGATGCTCGCTACCCGCTACTCACTCCTCGCTACGGCGCGCGCCAGCGCGCTCAGCCGACCCAGCCGTGGTTGTTGCGGACCTCGATCATCGCGGCGAGGATGTCGTTCCAGGTCTGCTGCTTCATCAGCACCTCGTTCGGGAACATGCACCCGTCCCAGCAGATGTGCTTGAGCTTCTTGGTGACCTTGCCGTGGCCGTCGCGCAGCCAGTAACCGGAGTCGCGCGGAATGTTGAGTTTTCCCTTCGGATCGGTGGCGAGGCAGTGCTTGCCGGTCTTCTCGTGCGAACCGGAACCGTGGACGGTGCCGTCGTTCTGCGCGACGTGGAAGTCGATCGTCCATGGCCGGAGCGCGTTGGTGAGTTTGACCATCGCTTTGTGGAACTCCGCCGGCTCCCAGTGGAACTTCTTTGGCACGATACGATGGGCTTCGGCGTTGGCTCCGAGTGTGTACAGGAGCGTGTGCGACATGTCGGCCTGGAAGCCGACGACTTTCGGCAGGCCGACCATTTCGAGGACGTGAACCATGTGCAGCCATGAGTGCATGCCGCCCCAGCACACTTCGCCCTCGGCGGCGAGTCGCTCGCCCTCGCCTTGGGCAATCTTTCCCGCTTCGCGGAAAGTCTGGGCGATGAGCTTGGTGGTTTCCTTCGGGTTGGCATCCCACACCTTGACGCCCGTCGCGCTGTCGATGCGGACGACGCCGTAGGGGCGGACGCCGAGCTCGCGGAGTTTCTTCGCGATGCGGACGGCCTTGCGGACATGCGTAACCCAGTTCGCGCGGGCCTTCTCGTCCCCGCCGGCGGCGGCGTCGAACCAGACCGGGGCGACCACCGAGCCGACGTCGAAACCCTTGCCCTTGATCTTGTCGGCGAGGGCCTTGATGCCGTCGTCGGAGATGTCGATGTCGGTGTGCGGATTGTAGAGGAACAGATCGACACCGTCGAATTTCACGCCGTTGACCTCGGCCTTGGCGGTGAGATCGAGCATCGTGTCGAGATCGATGAACGGTTCGGCGCCGGGGCTGCCTTTACCGACGAGACCGGGCCACATGGCGTTGTGCAGTTTGGGATAGTTGTTCTGAGGCATGGTGGTTGGGAGTTGAGTTTGAATGAGCGAACTTGGACGAGTGAGGACTGGCGACAAGTTGCGATTTTGCTGCGCAACGAAGTGCGGCTGGTTGGCTTGGGCAAAGGGCGGAATTCTCAGTGGCGAGACAAGGCGGCGTGACTTTCGGAGTCAAGGCAGGTGCCAGCCGGTGCGGCTCGAAATAACTGTCGGGAAATCGGATTCCCGCAGTAGGGGTTTGGCGCGGGAGGGGTGCGGCGTGAATTGCACCGTCCCGGTTTCGTCCTCGACGACCACGCCAATTTCGCGGAGAGGTCGACGGTGTCTTGCTCCGCACTTGTGCAGCTACCGCGCATGATTTCAGCGCTGCTCGTGGCGTGGTCTGGCGCCATGGCTGCTCCCGCACCGTCCGCCCGGCCGGAGGGAATGGACTGGCCGCAATGGCGCGGAGCGCAGCGAGATGGGATCTGGCGTGAGGACGGAATCATCGGGCAATTTGCGGGGGCAACCATCCCCTTGCGCTGGACAGTGCCGATTGGCGGCGGCTACTCCGGGCCGACGGTCGCGGCGGGACGCGTCTACGTCATGGATTACGTGAAGGAGACATCGACCGAGCGGGTGCTCTGCCTCGACTGGAGGACCGGGGCGAAGCTTTGGGAGATTGCCTACGCGTGCTCGTATGAGACTTTCACGTACGAAGCGGGGCCGCGCGCCTCGGTGACGATCCACGACCGGCGGGCCTATGCCCTCGGCGCCGCGGGAAACCTCCACTGCCTCGACGCGGCCTCGGGCAAGATCCTCTGGCAGCGCGATCTCCTGCGCGAATACCGGATCCGGATGCCCAAGTGGGGCATCGCCGCCCATCCGCTCATCGAGGGGGAGGTCATGATCACGCAGATCGGCGGGGCGGGCGAAGCCTGCGTCGTGGCGTTTGACCGCAAGACCGGCGCGGAGCGCTGGAAGGCCTTCCCGGACGAGGCGTCCTACTCGCCGCCGATGGCATTTGAGCAGGCCGGCCGCCGCACCGTCGTCATGGCCCTGGGCTACCGTCTCGTCGCGTTCGATCCCGCGGACGGCACGCTCCGATGGAGTCACGATCAGCCGAAGAGCAGCTGGCCGATCTCGATTCCGGCGCCCGTGGTCCGTGGTGACCTGATGTTCTTCTGCACCGCGCACGCCGGCTCCTACCTCTTTCGGCTCGCCCGCGATCAGCCGGCCGTCGAAATCGTCTGGGAACGCGGCCGCCGGCCGAGGAGCGATGATACGTTGACGCCTGTCATTCCCGATCCGCTCGTGATGAACGGGCTCGTCATTGGCGTCCAGACCGACGGCGAACTCCGCTGTCTCGATCTCATGACGGGAAAGCGGCAGTGGGAAACGCTGGCGCCCATGCCCAAGGCGTGGCACGCGACCATGCACCTCGTGCGCGCGGGCGACTCGGGCGATCGGGCCTGGATCTTCACGGAACAGGGAAACCTAATCCTGGCCCGGCTGAGTGCGGAGGGCTACCACGAGTTGGCGCGCGCGCGGCTGCTGGAACCGACGCTGGAGCAGGGACCACGCGGCCGGGCGGTGACCTGGTCGCACCCCGCTTTCGCCTATCGGCACATCTTCGCGCGAAGCGATCGGGAACTCGTGTGTGCCGACCTCGCCGCCCCGCGATGAAAACCTCTCGGCTTTTCCTGCGAGTCCGGCACCGTGTCTGACGAAGAAAGGCCTCCTCATGCCGAACCGACCCCGATTGCGCTCCCCTGTTTCGACTCTCGCCCTCGCCGCGCTGGCATTTTGCCTGCCAGCGTTGCCCATCGTGGCCGCCGCAGCCGCCGTGCCCGGCACCACGCCGCTGACGATCGATCAACCTCTGGACGAGGTGATGGTCGCGGGGATCGATCGCTTCGCCTTGAGAGAACTCGCCGCGTCGCCGGCGCGTCGGACACAGTCGTGGCCGCGCGACTTTTCCAGCGCGACCGCCTCCGGCAAGAGCATTGCTCCCCTGCGCGAGAAATTCCGCGAATACATCGGCGCGGTCGATCCCCGGGTGGGCGCGACTGATTTCGAACTGCTTGCCACCGTCGGACGCGATGCGCGCGTCGGCGAGTCCGGGCGTTTCACCGTGCTGGCCGTGCGCTGGCAGGTCCTCGATGGCCTGACCGGCGAGGGTCTGCTGCTCCAACCTGCGGGCGAGATCAAGGCGCGGGCCGTCGTGCTCCCCGATGCGGACTGGACGCCCGAGGCTTTTGTCGGCCTGGTCGACGGCGTAACGCCCCAGGCGCAGCTGCCGCGGCGCCTCGCCGCCAACGGCTGCCAGGTGCTTGTGCCCATGCTCATCAGCCGCGGCACGGAACTCTCGGGCAGCGTGCATGTGCGGTTCACGAACCAAGCCCATCGCGAGTTCATCTATCGCCAGGCCTTCGAGGTCGGCCGGCACGTGATCGGATATGAAGTCCAGAAAGTGCTTGCCGCGATCGACATCTTTACCGCGGCCAATGCCCGCGAGCGGAAGACCCTGCCGCTCGGGGTCGCGGGCGTCGGCGAGGGCGGCCTGCTGGCCCTCTACGCCGCCGGGCTCGACGAACGGATCGATCGGACGCTCGTGGGCGGTTATTTCCAGCCCCGCGAAGCGGTCTGGCAGGAGCCGATCTATCGCAACGTCTGGGGCCTCCTGACTCACTTCGGCGACGCGGAACTCGCGGGCCTGATCGCGCCGCGGCGCCTGACCATCGAAGCGTGCGCCGCGCCCGAGGTTTCCGGTCCGCCGCCCGCCGGGGCCGGACGCGGCAGCGGGGCCGCGCCGGGTCGGATCGAGAACGCGAAACTCGCCGCGGTGCAGCGCGAATTCGATCGCGCGAAAGCGATCTTTGCCCAGCTCAACGCGGCCAACCATCTCTCGTTGATCGCCAGTGGCGCCGGTGACGGGCCGGCCGGATCCGCCAGCGCACTGGCCGCGATCGCAGGCGACCGCCTCGAGGAGGCCGCCGACGGCGCCACGGTCCGGACCATCGCCCCGCCGGCCGGGCTGGCCGCCCCAAACGAACCGCTGGCCCGCGAGCGCCGGCAATTCAACGAGATGCAGGCACACGCCCAAAATTTGGTGCGGCTCAGCCACAAGGTGCGCGACGCGAAGTGGGCCAAGGCCGATCCCTCGTCACTCGACAAATGGAACGCGACCGTCGAGCCGCTCCGCGACTGGGCCTACGATGAGTTCATCGGCCGGCTGCCCAAGTCGACGATGCCGCCCAACCCGCGCACGCGGCTGGTCACCAACGCCCCCTGGCTCAAGGGCCACGAGGGCGCGTTCGACACCTACGAGGTTGTGCTCGATGTTTACGCCGACGTCATCGCCGCCGGAATTCTGCTTTTGCCGAAGGACCTCAAACCCGGCGACAAACGACCGGTGGTCGTGACGCAGCACGGCCTCGAAGGCGTGCCGGCGGATACGATCAGCGGACCGGATACGACGGCCTACCGGTACTACAAGGCCTTCAGCGCGGAACTCTGCCGGCGCGGCTTCATCGTTTACTCGCCCCAGAATCCGTATCGCGGTGCGGACCGGTTCCGCACGCTGCAGCGCAAGTCCAACGTGCTGCGGCGAT
>JBIJCX010000447.1:0-6154 GCA_044344465.1 Opitutaceae bacterium | reverse complement strand
CTCGCGCGGACGCCGATCGTCGGAGCCGCGGCGCCGTCGCCGCGGGGGGCGATCGAAACGCGGCGAGGGCGCCGCGACGCCCTGCTGCATCCGGGCGTGGGCCCTTCACGCTGCTTTGCCTGGTGGGATGCCTCGTCGCCCCCGTGCCCCCGTTGGAGGCCTCCGACTGGCCGCAGTGGCTGGGACCCCAGCGGGATTCAGTCTGGCGCGATGCCGGGATCATGGAGAAGTTTCCCGCGGACGGTCCGCCGGTGCGGTGGCGGGCGGCGATCGGGGCCGGGTACAGCGGACCGGTCGTGGCCGGGGGGCGCGTTTTCCTGACCGACCGGACCGATTCCAAGCTCGGCGGAAAACAGGGCAAGGCCCTCGAGCGCTGGGCCGATACGGGCCGGGAGGGAGTCGTGTGCCTGAACGAGGCCGATGGCACGGTGCTCTGGCGCTATGAATACGACTGTCCCTACAACATCAGCTACGCGGCCGGACCGAGGGCGAGTCCGGCGGTGGCCGGGAACCGCGTCTATGCTTTGGGCGCCGAGGGCAATCTCCACTGTCTGGATACAGCGACCGGTCGGGTGGTGTGGGCGCGCGATTTCAAGACGGACTATGGCGCCGCCACGCAGTTGTGGGGGCACGCGGCGTCGCCGCTGGTCGATGGCGACCGGCTGATCTGCCTCGTGGGCGGGGAGAGCCATACGGTGGTGGCCTTCGATCGGGAAACCGGCGCCGAGCGGTGGCGTGCGCTTTCGGCCAAGGAGCCGGGCTATTCCGCCCCCGTGATTTACGAGGCGGGTGGCCGGCGGCAGCTGATCGTTTGGGACACCGAGGCGGTCAACGGCCTGGACCCGGAAACAGGCCGGGTCTTCTGGTCCGAGCCCTTCAAGACGAAGCTGGGCCACGCGATCGTCACGCCGCGGAAGAGTGGCGACCTGTTGTTCGTCTCCGGGTTTTTCGATGGCTCGCTGATGCTGCGGCTCGACGCCCGGGAGCCGAAGGCGACCGTGGCGTGGAAGATCCGGGGGCCCAGTGAAACCAAGCCGCAGAGCCTGCACAGCCTGATGACCACGCCTTTTATCGAAGGAGGCCACCTCTACGGCGTCTGCGGCTACGGCCAACTGCGTTGTTTGAACCTGGAGACGGGCGAACGCGTCTGGGAAACCCTGGCCGCGACGACGGCGGACAACAAACCCGCGCGCTGGACCTCGGCCTTTATCGTCCAGCACGAGAACCGCTATTTTATCCTCAACGAAAGAGGCGATCTCATCATCGCGCGACTGAGTCCGGCGGGCTACGAGGAGATCAGCCGGACGCACCTGATCGATCCGACCAACGTCGCGGGTGGCCGCCCGGTGGGGTGGTCCCATCCGGCGTATGCGAACGGCTCAATCTACGCGCGCAATGACCGGGAGATCGTCTGTGCGGACTTGCTGGCAAAGAATTGAGGCGCGGCGCACCGAACTGCGCTTGATTTTATACCTCGGGGTTGAGATTCCAGGCCGCCGCAGTCGGCCGCGAAGATGTTTGCCGCGGTGACGCGGCTTTCCGAGATTGCGGGCCGTCCGGCCGAAAAATCATCCGCGCCAGAAATTTATCGCCATGACCAACCAACTCGCCGCCCTCGAACAAGCCAAGAGCACCCTGATCGATCTGAGCATCAAGTTTGGCCCGAAGGTCTTTGTCGCCATTCTTATCCTGGTCGTGGGCTTCTATGTCGGACGCTCGATCGGTGGCCTCGTCGAGACGAGCCTGGGCAAGCTCCGACTCGAGCCGCCGGTGCGACTGCTCTTCGTCCGCCTGGTGCGCGTCCTCGTGCTGGGGCTGTTCCTGATCATGGCGCTGCAAAACCTCGGCGTCGATCTCCTGCCTTTGATCGCCGGCCTGAGTGTCGCCGGGGCCGGCGTCGCCCTCGCCATGCAGGGGGTGCTCGGCAATCTGGTCGCCGGGCTGACAATCATTTTTACCCGGCCCTTCCGCGTCGGCGAATATGTCGCCATGCTGGGAGTCGAGGGGCGGGTGGAGGTGATCGATCTGTTCACGACCCGATTGAGCCACACCGACCGATCGGTCGTGGTGGTCCCGAACCGGAAAATCGTGGGCGAAATTCTCCACAACTACGGGCAGATCCTGCAACTCGAGCTGACGGTGGGCGTCGCCTACGCCACTGACCTCAACCGCGCGCTGGCCGCCGTGAACGAGGTGCTTCACGCCAGCCCCTTGGTGCTCAAGGAGCCGGTCGCGATCGTCGGGGTCACCGCTCTGGCCGACTCCTCGATCAACATCGCCGTCAAACCGTGGGTCAATGTCCCCGACTACGAAGCCGCGTGCGCCCTGATCAACAAAGGCATCGTCGAGAAGTTCCGCGACGCGAAGATCGAGATTCCTTTCCCGCAGCGCGAAATCCGGCTGCTCGGCGGGTCGGCCGCCTAGGATCACTCTGTGACATTCCCCATGGCAGACGGACCAAGCTGTTTGTCATCCATTAGATGACAAGTGCCTCTGGGAATCGGGAGATTTTCTGGGGCGAACTTAACCGAGTCATACCAGGACCGGGGTGATATCGGGCGAGCCGGGGCACCGCAGCAGGTGATCCGCCGCCCGATCCGCTTGCCCGCGAATTTCTCGCATTGCGGTGGGTAACCATCTGTTTTTCCCTGCCTTCGCATGCGCTCCGCCGTCACGGTTTCCCTTGTTCCCCAGGCCCGGGGCGGTCCGTTCGTCTATTGGGACGGGCTGGCCGATGCCTGTGCGAAGGCCGCGGGGCTCGGCTTCGATGCGATCGAGATTTTCCCCCCGGAGGCCAGCGCGGTCGAGCCCGCGGCGCTGCGCCGGTTGCTCGAGCAGCACCGGCTGGGCGTGGCCGCGGTTGGGACGGGTGGCGGGTGGGTGGTGCGCCAGTTGACGCTGACTCACGCCGACGCGGAGGTCCGTCGGGCGGCGCGGGAGTTCGTTCGCGGCATCATCGATCTCGCGGGCAGTTTTCACGCCCCGGCGATCATTGGTTCGATGCAGGGGCGGTGGGGCGGCGAGGTGGGGCGCGAACAAGCTCTCGGGTGGCTGGGTGAGGCGATGGAGGAACTGGGTGAGCAGGCGGGCCGCCACCAGGTTCCGCTCTGTTTCGAGCCGCTGAATCGCTACGAGACGAATTTGTGCAACCGACTCGGCGACACCGCGGCGTGGCTTCGCAGCCTCCGCACGCGCAACGTCCGGATCCTGGCGGATATGTTCCACATGAACATTGAGGAGGCCGACGCGGCCGCGGCCGTGCGGGAGGCGGGGTCGCTGGTGGGCCACGTCCACTTCGCCGATTCCAACCGCCGCGCGATGGGATTGGGTCACACGGATGTGGCGCCCATCGTGGCGGCATTGCGCGACATCGGCTATGCGGGCTACTTGTCGGCCGAGATTCTGCCGCTGCCCGACCCGGACGCGGCCGCCCGCCAGACCATCGCCGCCTTTCGGCACTATTTCGCTCGCCGCTGACGCCATGCTCAAGACCTCACTTGTCCATCCGGAAATCCTGCGTCTCGTCGCTCGAGCCGGACATCACGCCAAAATCCTGATCGCCGACGGAAATTATCCGGCCTCGACGAAGCGCGGACCGAATGCCGAGTTGGTCTGCCTCAATCTGGCGCCGGGGGTTGTGACCGTTGCCCAGGTGCTGCGCGCGCTCCTCAGCGCGGTGCCGATCGATCAGGTAAACACCATGGGCATCCCGCCTGACGATCCCTACGCCCGGCAGGGCGAGCCGCCGGTGTGGGGCGAGTACCGCGCGGTTATCGCCGAATCCGGCGTGACTCTGAAGCTGGAGCCGATTCTCAAATGGGATTTCTACCGGCACGTGGAAAGTCCGGATCACGTGCTCACAATCCAGACGGCCGATACCGCGTTGTGGGCCAATGTGCTGCTCACGATCGGTTGCCGCACCGACTAATCTACTGCCCCTTCCATGCAAACCCGCCGCCTCGGTAAGACCGATCTCCACCTGCCCATCCTCAGCTTCGGCGCCAGTTCGCTCGGCGCCGAGTTTCGCAGTGTCACGCTCGAAGAAGCCATCGGGAGCGTCCGCGTCGCGCTCGACTGCGGTCTCACGCTGATCGATACGTCGCCGTTTTACGGTCGCGGCATGAGCGAGGTGTTGCTGGGCCTCGCGCTCAAGGGCGTGCCGCGCGCGAGTTATACGCTTTGCACGAAACTCGGGCGCTACGACCTGCAGCACTTCGATTTTTCCGCGAAACGCGTGGTGGAGAGTGTCGACGTGTCGCTGCACCGCCTGGGCACGGACCACCTCGACATCGTGCTTTGCCACGACATCGAGTTCGTGCCGCTGCAGCAGATCGTGGACGAAACGCTGCCGGCGTTGCGGCAGATCCAGCAGGCGGGGAAGGTCCGCTACATCGGTTTCAGCGGTTACCCGATGAAGACGTTCCGCTGGATCCTCGAACGGACCAGCGTCGATTGCGTGCTCAGCTACAACCAATACACGCTGCAGAACACGCGTTTCGCGGACGAGCTGGTACCCGAGCTGATCGCCAAGGGCGTGGGGGTGATGAATGCCGGTCCGTTCAGTGCGCGGCTGCTGACGAATGCCCCGCTGCCCTCGTGGCTCAAGGAACCGGAGGAGGTGAAAGCGGCGGCGCGCCGGGCCGCGGCGCATTGCGCCAGCCGGGGCGTGGACATCGCGCAGCTTGCGCTCCAGTTTTCGCTCGGGCATCCCGCCATCGCGACGACCGTGGCCGGGAGCGCGAATCCGGATAACATCCGCAAATGGGCGCAGTGGGCGGCCGAGCCGATGGACAAGACGTTGCTCACGGAAGTGGAGGCGATCTTCGCGCCGGTGAAGAATCTGGGTCACCGCGAAGGGCTGCCGGAGAATAACTAAGTCCGCATGAAAGCCATCCAGCTCGAAAAGCCGCACACCTTTCATGCGATCGACATCGCCGAGCCGGCGGCGCCGGGTCCGGATGAGGCGCTCCTGCGGATTCATCGCATCGGCATTTGCGGCACGGATTATGGCGGGTACCTCGGCAAGATGCCGTTCTATTCGTATCCGCGGATTCCCGGCCATGAACTCGGAGTCGAAGTCCTCGCGGTCGGGGAGGGTGTCACCAGCGTGCAGCCGGGCGATCGCTGCGCGGTCGAGCCGTACCTGAACTGCCAGCGCTGCTACTCCTGTCGGCGCGGTTTGACCAACTGCTGCGAGTCCCATCGGACGCTGGGGGTGATGTGCGACGGCGGCATGTGCGAGCGCATGTTGCTGCCGGCGCGGAAACTTCATGTTTCGCGCACGCTGAGCTTCGAGCAGCTTGCGCTGGTTGAGACGCTCGCGATCGGGTGTCACTCGGTCGATCGCGCCGGGGTGCGGGCGGGCGAAAACGTCCTGATCATCGGCGCGGGGCCGATTGGCCTTTCGGCCATCGAATTCGTGAAAGTGGCCGGGGCCAGGAGCATCGTCCTCGACATCAACGAGGCGAGGCTCGCCTTCTGCCAGGACCGGCTCGGAGTCGATTACACGATTCCCGCCCGGGGCGACGGCTCCGAACTGAAGGCGCTGGAGACGATTACCGGCGGGCAACTCGCCGATGTCGTGATCGATGCCACCGGCAGCAACAAGTCGATGAGCCACGCGCTGAATTACTGCACGTTCGGCGGCCGGCTCGTCTACGTGGGCATCACGCAGCAGGAGCTTTCGTTTCTCCATGCGCCCGTCATGCACCGCCGCGAGCTTACCCTCCTAGGCTCGCGCAACGCCCTCTCCCGCGACTTCGCGCGCATCATCCGCCTGATTGAGGACGGCACGATCGACACGGTCCCGTGGATTACCCATCGCACGACGTTCGACCGGTTGATCGCGGAGTTCCCGACCTGGCTGAAACCCGAAACCGGCGTGATCAAGGTAATCGTGGCGATGGACTGATCCGGGCCGATGCCCTTGCACCGCGATTGAACCGGAGCGGGCGCGCGTTTTTTCCGGCTGAAGCCGGGACTACAAGCCCACGTTCAAAACCTGATGTGCGCGTGCGATCCCGTGATCTTTCGGGAAAAGTTGCCGATCGCAGCGCGACCAGCCACAACTGGCCACGGTTCCGCAGGTGGGCGCGGGTGCCGATGGAGGAAAATTTCATGAATCACTCAGTATTCGTCATGGCCAGTGTGCTTT
>JBIJCX010000444.1:0-6174 GCA_044344465.1 Opitutaceae bacterium | reverse complement strand
CGTCGGACAACGTTCTGTCTCGGTGGTGAAAACGATGGGGAAGACTGCGCTGAAGGTTGCACCGCCGGGACGGGCCGCCAGGCCGAGGAGAGGGAAGGAAATTATGGAGTGGCCTGGAGGCAAAAAGATGTGGGGTAAAAAATTCGATCTAGGTGGCGCGTGATTTCATCTTTTACCCGCCATTTTTTTGCCGTCCTCTGCCTTGGTCGCCAGGAGTTCAACCGCGACCCGCCGGATTCACCACGCCCGGAACCCCGCCAGCAATGCCGGCCGCTCCTCAGAACGTCACCGGCCCGTGGGACAACGTGGTGCCCAGCCGCGCCGAAGCGCGCTCCAGCACGAGGGGCAACGCCTGCATCAACAGATCGGGCGTGAAGCCCCACGCGAGCAGGAAGGTATCGTTGAGCTCGAACAAGAATCCGTCTTCCGCCACGCCCGGACCAAACGAGGTGGCGAGATATTTTGCCGCATGGAGATGGGCGATCAGCGGGAGCGCCTCCTCCGGGGCCTCGGCCGGCGTGTAGCCGAATTCCGCGGCCATCACGAACAGCGGCGGAAAGCGCCAGGTCTGCAGCAACTTCGCCCCCACCTGGGCATGATCGTAACCGAGCGCGGCACGCTCCGCGTGGATCCAGGTCCCGCCCTGCGTCGACTGATGGGCGCGAATGGTGGGAAAAAATTGCGGACACGCATGGGCCACGGCGAGCTTGCCCATGTCGCACACCAGTCCTGCGGTGTAGGCCATCGAAGGGTCGACCTGCTTCGTTGTTTCCGCCAGCACCTCGGCCGCCAGCGCCGTGCACAGGGCATGACGGCAGAAATCGCCCGGGTCGCCGCGATAGGCGCCGCTGGCCGACCCCGTATCCCAGCGATTCACGAGCGCGAGCGCGGCGAGCCGGTAGATCTCCCGCAGGCCGAGCCGAAGCACGGCCTCGGACACGTTTTCCACCGGCAGACTGCCGGCAAAGTAGGCCGAGTTCGCCAGCCGGAGCGTCGAGGCGGTCAGCGCGGCATCGAGCTGGATAATCGCCTCAATCTCGGCGGCGCCGCTGTCGTGATCCTCCAGCACGGCCACAAGACGCGGCAGGAGCGACGGCGAGCAAGGCAGCCGGAGAGCCATTTCACAGACTTGGGCAAGGGTGGGCGGCGGGGGCAGACTCATGGTACCAGATATTTGCTTACGGGCGGCCGGGCGTTCAGGCGGCCTGCAACAAGGAAGCCGGATCGACGATCAAGGCAATGCTGCCATCACCCAGAATGGCCCCGCCAGCCACGCCGGCCAGGCTCTGCAGATAGGCCCCGAGATTTTTGATCACGACCTCCTGCTTGCTCACCATTTCGTCCACCAGGAGCGCGTAGACCGTGCCGCCGTGCTCCACGATGACGATGATTCCCTCCCACGGATTCTTGGCGTCGCCCGGAATGTTGAAGCAGGCGTGCAACCGGTGAATCGGCACGAGCCGGCCGCGCAAATCGAGCACCTCGCCCCGCCCCTGGACGGTGGTGATGTGCTCCCGCTTCGGCCGCAGCGCCATCTGCACCGACGTGCTGGGCAGGATGAATCGGTCCTCGCCCACCCGCACGACCAGCCCGTCGATGATCGCCATCGTGAGCGGCAGTTTTAGCCGGAAGATCGAGCCCCGGCCAACCGTGGACAAAATTTCTATTTTCCCCCGCAGTTTCTCGATGTTGCGCTTGACGACATCCATCCCCACCCCGCGACCGGAGACGGAGGTGATCTTTTCCGCGGTCGAGAATCCCGGGGCCAGGATGAGCGCAAGCGTCTCGTCGCGGGTCAGGGTGGCGCCGGCCGCGATGACGCCCTTCTCGACCGCTTTGCGGTAGATCCGATCCGGATCGATGCCGCGGCCGTCGTCCTCGAGCTCGATGACGATATTGCTCCCCTGATGATAGGCCTTGAGCTGAAGTGTGCCGGTCTCGGGCTTGCCGCCCGCCACCCGCGCCGCCGTGGACTCGAGGCCATGGTCGAGGGCGTTGCGCACCATGTGCACCAACGGATCGCCGATTTCCTCGACGACCGTGCGATCCAGCTCAGTGTCGTCTCCGCTCGTGACGAAGGCCACTTTCTTGCCAAAGTCGCGCGCCAGATCGCGCACCACGCGCTCCATTTTCTGAAACGTGGCCTTGATCGGGATCATGCGCAGCGACATCGCGGTGTTCTGCAGCTCCTTGGTCAGGCGACTGAGCTGGGCGACATTGCGTTGGAGCGGCGTGCCGGTGTTGGCGCCATCCGCCCGGGCATTTTCGAGCAGCTGGCTTTGCACGATCACAAGCTCGCCCACGACGTTCATCAACGTGTCGAGTTTCTCGGTGTTGACGCGCACGCTGGCGCCCGCCGCCGCTTTGGCCGCCGGGGCGCCGGCCACGGGCGTCGGGGTCGCCGGCACACCGACGACCGGTGCGCTCTCGGGGATCGCGACACGATCGGGCAACTCGGCGCTCGCCGCGACCGGTGGCGGCACGGGCACCGCCTCGATTGCCGGAGGCTCATCCGGGGAGGGCATGGCCTCGGCCGGCACCGGCGGTGCCTCGGGCGGCGCGACCTCGTCCGTTCCGGCGGCGGCGGCAAGTTTCTTCACCGCCGCAATCAGGTGCCCAACCGGCACGATGTGATCCGGCAACTGGCCCTGCTCGAGGGCGCGGCCGACCTGCTGGTTGAGCGTCTGCAGCGCGTCGCGGCTCCGCAGAATTTCGGTGACGATGGCGGAATTGAGCCGCAGCCGGCGATTGCGCGCGAGGTCCAGCAGCGACTCCACCTCGTGGGCGAGCGTCTGCATCGGCACCAGGCCGAGAAAACCGGCATTGCCCTTGATGGTATGGAAGGAGCGGAAGATGGCATTGAGCGCCTCGGGTTCGTCGGGTTGCTGCTCCAGGGCGAGGAGCGCCGCCTCGATTTGCGCGAGATGATCGACCGCCTCGCTGAAAAATTCCGACAGCAGCTCCCGGTTCTCCTCGATGTGCAAGGAGAGCATTGCATCCGCTGCGGCGGCGTGCACCTCGGCGGCCGCGGCGGCCGCGACCTTAGCGACGCCCGATCCGGCCTGCATCCCGAACGGCGGCACCAGCAGTCCGCCCTTCACGGCCGCCACAGCTTCGGGCAGCCAACGCACGAGATCGCGCAGCCGGAGGAGGAGCGCGTCGTCAAAGGGCGTGGCGGTGTCCAAATGATGCTCAAACTGGTGATGCAAAGCGGCAATCGGCGCGCGCAGTTCCGAACTCGTTGAACAGTGGTCGCGCAAATCGCCGAGCAGACTGTAGGCGGGCACCAGCCCGTCGTCCCGACCCGCTTGGGCCAGGATTGATTCAGTGGCGAGACGGTTGATCGCGTCATCCAACGCGTGATAGGATTCCGAGGGAATGGACATGGGCCGGGAGCGGTGAAACTAGAGAACTCCTCCTGCTTCGGCACTTTTCCGGGAAAGTTTACCGCTTTGCAGTTCGCCCGGTGCCATTCGCGTCATCTCCCGCTGGTGTATCCTGCCCTTTTGGCCGGATATTTCATGGCGCCGAGGCGTCGTCGCCGCGCTCCGCTCCATCGCCGGAAATCTACGGCCAGGAAAAAAATGCGCAGGTATTCATAAAGAAATTGCTCGAACGGCCGAACAAAGCAGGTGGCAGGCAAAGCGCACCGGTGCGCGGCTAGCCGGTTGGGCTCTGCCCGGAGCGGCGTCCAGTCGGTGAACCGAGGCAACCATGCGTCTGGCCCCGCCCGTCAAGAATCAGGAACCACATGAAGCTCGCCCTCAAACTGGCCATCGTCCTGGCCGGCACCCTCTGTCCCCTGGCGATCGCCAGCAGCAAAGCCCCCGCGGTTTCCGCGGACGCCGCGCTCACCCGCCTGACCGAGGGCAACAAGCGCTTTGCCGCCGGCGCCCTGACCCACCCGGCTCAGTCCACCGCCCGCCGCACGGAGACGGCCGAGGGCCAGCATCCGTTCGCCGTGATCCTGACGTGCGCCGACTCGCGCCTCTCGCCCGAGATCTTCTTTGATCAAGGCATCGGCGATCTGTTTGTCGTGCGCAACGCCGGCAACCTGATCGACGATCATGTCCTGGGCAGCATCGAGTACGCCGTCGAGCACCTGCACACGCCGCTCGTCGTGGTCCTGGGCCACACCAAATGCGGCGCCGTCTCTGCCGCCGTCGCCGGCGGCGAGGCGCCCGGGCACATCAAGAGCATCGTCGCCAGCCTCGCCCCGGCCGTCGGGCTGGCCAGGAAAAAGCCCGGCGATCCGGTGGACAACGCCGTCCGCATCGGCGCCAAGCTCTCGGCCGCGGCGCTGGCCCAGAACGAGCCCATTCTCGGTGAACTCGTGAAGGCCGGCAAAATCAAGGTGCTCGCCGCCCGCTACGACCTCGCCACCGGGCAGGTCGAATTTCTCCCGTAATCAATTTCTCTTCGCCAGCCCAACAAAAAATAAGGATCGCCATGTTCAAAAACCTGAAACTCGGGGCCAAACTGATTGGCTCATTCATCATCGTCGTTTCGCTCACGCTCATTCTGGGCGCGCTCGCCATCTTCAATATGCTGAAAGTGAAACAGACGGCCACCGCCCTGGCGCAGGAAAGCGTGCCCGAGGTCGCCGTCGCCAATGAGGTCGAGCGCTGGTCGCTGCAAACGATGTATGAGACCCGTGGCTACGCCTTCACCGAAGATAAGGAATTCCTCGACCGGGCCCGGGCGAACCTCGCCAAGGTGAAGGAGTTTCTCAAGAATGCCACCGAGCATGCCGAGAAGCACAACTTGGCGGACTTGCGGACCAACGCCAAGCGCGCCACCGAAAAGGCCGGGGCCTACGAGCAACTCCTCAACGACACGGTCAAGGTCACCGAAGCCATGGAAAAAGAAAAGGCGACGATGAATGTCCAGGCCGCCGCGTACATGAAAGCCTGCGATAACTTCCTCGCCAGCCAGCAGAAAAAAGTCGACACCGACCTCGCCGCCATGGTCGGCGCGAAGCTCACCGAGGACAAGGTCAAGGAACGTTTCAAGAAGACGGTGCTCGCCAACGACGTCGTCGATCTTGGCAACACCGTGCGGGTCGGCGCCTGGAAGGCGATCGCCGAGCGCGATCCGGCCGTCTTCACGGACGCCATGAAGAAGTTCTCCGATATTAGCGCCAAGCTCGCCGAGTTGAAGCCGATCACCAATGAGGAAGCAGACCTCAAGGACATCGCCGACTGCCTGTCCGCCGGGGACCTCTACCGTGGGGCGATGGAGCGTTTCCTCACCAACTGGCTCGCCCGGGAAGACCTGGGCAAGAAGCGCAATGCCGCCGCCGCCGAGGTGCTCGACGCCGCCCAGGATACCGCGAAAGGCGGCATGAAGAACACGGCCGGCGCGGCCAGCGAAGCCGCCACCTCCCTGGCCACCTCGTCCAACGTGCTCATCGTTGGCTGCATCGTCTGCGTCGTGCTCGGGCTTTCCCTGGGTCTGGTTATCACCCGCTCCATCACTGTCCCGATCAAGGCCGTGGCCACGGCGCTGTCCGCCGGAGCCGATCAGACCGCCGCCGCCGCCGGCCAGGTATCGTCCTCCAGCCAATCCCTCGCCGAAGGATCGAGCGAACAAGCCGCCTCGCTTGAGGAGACGAGCGCGTCCCTCGAGGAGATCTCCGGCATGACCAAGCGCAACGCCGAGAACGCCACCCAGGCCAAGGACCTCGCGGGCCAGACCCGCGCCGCCGCCGACACCGGTGCCGCCGACATGGAGGAGATGAAGCGCGCCATGGATGCCATCAAGGGCTCCTCCGACGACATTTCCAAAATCATCAAGACGATCGACGAGATCGCCTTCCAGACCAACATCCTCGCCCTCAACGCCGCGGTCGAGGCCGCCCGCGCCGGCGAGGCCGGCATGGGCTTCGCGGTCGTCGCCGAGGAAGTGCGCAATCTCGCGCAACGCAGCGCCCAGTCCGCCAAGGAAACCGCCGGCAAGATCGAGGACTCCGTCAAGAAGAGCGATCACGGCGTGCAGATCTGCGGCAAGGTCGCGCAGTCACTCAGTGAGATCGTGGGCAAGGCCCGTCAGGTCGACACCCTCGTGGCCGAGATCGCCCAGGCCTCGAAGGAGCAGACCCAGGGTATCGAACAAGTGAACACGGCCGTCTCGCAGATGGACAAGATCACCCAGTCCAACGCCGCGGGCGCCGAG
>JBIJCX010000138.1:0-20131 GCA_044344465.1 Opitutaceae bacterium | reverse complement strand
TTCATTGGCAGCGCAGCGAAGGATCCAACACGACGGCCGCATGCGAGGATCCTGCTGGATTCTTCCCCTCCGCTCCCGCTCCGGGTCAGAATGACAAACACGGGAGTTCATTGGCAGCGTAGCGAAGGATCCATCGGCAGGTTCGCCCGGGGAAGTGCGGAGAAGGCCCAACTGGATTCTTCGCTCCGCTCTCAGAATGACAGGCTTTGGGGATGCCCTCCACGCTGGAGGTAATTTTGGGCCTTGCGGCTGACACGCCGCTCGAACCGTCGCCCGTTCATCCGCCGCCCAGCAGGTGCTTCAGCGTGTAAAGTTCCAGGGCCTCGTAATCGCGCTTGTCCTGCAGTTCCTGGACGAGCTTGCGGTCGCAGCTGCGGACTCTATCGAGCAGGAGGAGAAACAGTTCGCGGCTGGCGGTTAGATGATCGACGACCGGGAAGCCGCGTTGCGTGCGCATGGCCTTTACGTCCAGGCCCACGAATTCGCCGCGGCGGCCGTAACCGTTTTCTTCCAGCACGCGGACCTGGTTGAAGGCCGCGCGCAGATTGGCGCTGCCGAAATTCTTGTCCTGATCGTACTTCAGGCCGTTCTGATCGTTGAGATGCACGCTGCCCAGCTTGTCGTGGGCGAGGGCGAAGGCCATTTCGTCGCTCGGATCGAGGTTGGCGAGAATCGCATGCGCGCTCTCGATCACGATCTTCACCCGCTGGTGGTCCTGCGACGCGTAGGCCAGCGCGGCGGCGTGCCCTGCGGTCGGCACATAGGCGACGTCGGTCGGCTCATTTGGCTTCGGCTCGATCCAAATCTCGATCTCGCGGTCGTAGGCGAGGGTCTGGTTGATCAAGGCCAGCAGGCGCTCGTAGGCTAGGCGGGCATTCTTGGCCTCGCGGATATAGCTGCCCTCGCGGGCGAGCCAGAGCACAATCGCCTTCGACCCGATGGCACGGGCGATGTCGACACAGCGTTGGGTGCGCTCCCACGCGTACTGGCGATCGCCGACGTTGTTCGAGGTATAGCCGCCGTCGACGGTCTGCTCGGCGAACCAAAGTCGCGGGGCAACGAATTCGGCGACGAGCCCCTGGTTGCGCAGCATGTCGGACACTTGGCCGGCATGGGCAAGGATTTGGGCCGGCGAGAGGTGGTCGAGTCCCGGGACCACATCATCATCATGAAACTGCACCCCCTCGAAACCGAGCGGCCGGTAAAGGGCGAACTTGCTTTCGTGGGGGAAAACCTCGCGCACATTGGGGCCAAACGGATCGGCGCCTTCGCTGATGTTCCAGGGGCCGAAAGAGAAACGGTAAGCAGTAGGTGAGGACATAAATGAGGCGCCGGAAGGGCTACAAAGACGAGAACGCGGGTCCTTTCCGTGCAACAAGAATTGTCAGCCTCGCGGGCCAATGGGCAACCCCGTGCAGTCCAAGAGGCGCTGCCGCGACCGCACTACCCGGCCCTTTTTTGTCCCTCGGGACCGCTTCGCCAGTGTAACGTAATACGTGACACTCTGCCTGGAAACTGGCGCGGAGCGGACCACTGGGAACTTACGGGTCAATGATCGCGCGCCACTCCAGCCGGACGGGGCCGAGCAGGCTCACCGGGGCGAGGAGCGAGCCGGCGGTGAAGACGCTCGCGGCGCCCAGGGTCACTTCGCCGGGGCCGGCGCCGGCGCGGTGAGTTGCTGCACCAGCGCCTGGGCCTCGGCGTAGCCGGGCCGCTGCTGCAGTGCCCGTTGGGCATGTTGGAGCGCCACTTCGTGCCGGCCCTGGCGCAAGAGGACGCGACTCAGGTTGGCGTGCGCTTCCGGATTCACCGGCGCGAGACTCAGCGCCTGCCGGTAATGGGCCACCGCGTCGTCGAGCGCGCCCGTCTGGGCGTAGACGTTCGCGAGATTGTTGAAGGTCTGCGCATCACGGGAATTCAAGGCGAGCGCCGACCGGTAGCTCGCAATCGCCTCGGCGTGGCGGCCGGTCATGGCCAGGACGTTGCCGAGATTGCTCTGCGCCGAGGCCGACCCGGGCCGGAGGCGCAACGAGGCGCGAAGTTTCTCTTCCGCGGCGGGGAGGCTGCCCTTCATCGCGAGCGCGACGCCATAGTTCATGAGGGCATCGGCGTGGTTGGGCTGCCGCGCGAGGACGAACTCGTAGTGCGCGAGCGCCTCGTCCACCTGGCCGAGATCGGAGAGCGCGTTGCCGAGATTGTTGCGTGCCTCGATCAAATCGGGCTTCGTGCGCAGCGCCCGGCGATAGTGCTCCACGGCTTCGCCGGTCTGTCCGAGGCGCGCCAGCGCATGCCCGAGATTGTTGCTGGCCTCCCCGTAACCGGGGTTGATCGCCAGGGAGCGGCGGTAGTGATCCACGGCGTCGGCGTGTCGTTCGAGTTGGGCGAGATGGGTGCCGATGTTATTGTGGGCGAGGTAGTTTTTCTCCGTCACCGCGACGGCGTGTTCGAACAACGTGAGTGAGTTCCGCCAAACTCCCTGCTGGTGCCAGGTCCGTCCCGCGCACGCGACCAGCACGGCGACGCCGGCCAGCGCCAGCGTCCGGCGCGCGCTTGGGGTCGAAAAAGCGTCGCGCAGGGTCCAGAGAATCGCGAGGTGCACGCCGAGCATGGGGATGTAGGTGTAGCGATCGGCGATCGACTGGATGCCCACCTGGACGAGCCCAGCCATCGGCGCGAGGGCGACAAGCCACCACGCCCATCCGGTGAGGAGCCACGGGCGCCGGCGTCGCTGCACCCAAGCCAATCCGCTGATCCCGACAAACAGCGCCAGCGCGCCCGCGACCGCCGGGGCCGGCCAGCGGCCGGGATGCGGATAAAGCACCGCGAGGTCGAGCGGCCAAACGAGTTTGCCGAGGTAGCGCGCAGTGCCGACGACGGCGTTGGCGAGACGCGCGTCGAGGCTGAGCACCGTCGACAGCGTGCCGACTTTCTGCTGGGCGATCACCGTGATGGCGGACACCGCGGCGGACAGACAGAGGAACGGAATCTTCTCCACCAGCAGTTGGCCCGGCGACTCGAACCGCAGCCGCTCGGTTTTCGCTCCGGCATCGGGCGGGGCCAACGCCAGCCGGCGGAGGGGCCAGAAATCGAGCGCGAGCAGCACGACCGGAAACGCCACGACGCTCGGCTTGCTCATCAGTCCCGCGGCGAAGGCGGCGAGCGCACCGGAGTAGGCGCGCCACGCACCGGGATGATTCCTCCGGCGCCGCTCCGCGTAGGCGGCGTAAGCCCAGAGGGCGAGCAGCCAGAAAAATCCGCTCAGCACATCTTTCCGCTCGGCGATCCACGCCACTGACTCGACGCGCAAGGGATGCCAGGCAAACAACGCGGCGGCACCGGCGCTCGCCCAGCATGCGCCCGTCAAGCGTCGGAAAACCAGGAATGCGAGCACCGCGTTGAGCGCGTGAAGGGCCACGCTCGTGGCATGATGGCCGGCAGGCCGGTCGCCAAATAGCGACCAGTCGATCTGGTGCGACACCCACGTGAGCGGATGCCAGTAGGAGATGTCGCCGGAAGTGAACGCCCATTTCACGCCCGGCCAGCCCAGCCCGGCCATCACGTGCTCGTTTTTCGTGACGTAGTCGGGATCGTCGTAGTTGACGAAGTCATTGCCAATCGTCCGGGCGAAGAGAAACAACGTCCCGAGGAACAGGGCGAGGCAGACTGCGCGGGTGGCATTGATTTTGGCGTCCGTCACCATCGACGAGCCAAGAAGAAATACCGGCCCCGGCGTGGCGACAAGAATTCAACTCACCTGCCCGCGCCCTACGCCACGCGCGGAGGCCCGAGTTCGAGGGGCGCGGCCGGCGTCGGCCGAGCACAAGAAGGTCCTCGCGGCCACGAGCATGCTCGAACCCGGCCAGAAGGAGCGGCTGCAACTCACCGCGCCAAAGGAGCCCGGCACCTATGAGTACGTCTGCACTTCCCCCGGCCACTGGGTCATCAGGTGGGTCCGGCTGATTGCGACCGCCGATATCGACGCCTGGTTGCAGGCAAACGTGCTTGCGACTCCGGCGGCGCCGGCCGCCAGTTCACCCCAACAACACTGAAGGGCCGGGTCCGCCTCGGCTCACGCGCCGTGTTCGGCCAGCCAGCGCTCTGCCTCGATGGCCGCGGCGCACCCCATGCCGGCGGCCGTGATCGCCTGACGATACACGTGGTCCGAGCAGTCCCCGGCCACGTAGATTCCCGGGATGTTGGTCTGTACTTGGGAACCCGCCTTGGGCTTGAAGTAGCCGCCTTCGTCCACGTCGAGGGGCGGAGCAAAAGGCCCCGTGTTAGGCGTATGGCCGATGGCGATGAAAATGCCTTTCACCGGCAGAACCGACTCAGCCAGCGTCTTCACGTTCTTGATCATCAGTCCGTGCACGGCGCCCTCTTTCACGCCGCGTACTTCGATCGGGACACTGTTCCAGACCATCTGGATTTTTTCGTGCGACGTGGCGCGGTCGGACATGATTTTCGAGGCGCGGAGCGTGTCGCGCCGGTGAATGAGATAGATCTTGCTCGCGAAACGGGTGAGGAAGAGCGCCTCCTCCGCGGCACTGTCGCCCCCGCCGATCACCGCGACCTCCATCTTGCGGTAGAACGCGCCGTCGCAGGTCGCGCAGGTGGTCACACCCTTGCCGCCATAGAGTTCCTTTTCACCGGGGACGCCAGTGAGGCGCGGCGACGCACCGGTGGCGATGATCACGGACTTGGCGAGAATGACCCGGTCGGCACAGACCAGCTTGCGGGGCATCGCACTGAAATCGACCGACGTGACCATCGCCTGCTCAAAGCGGGTCCCGAAGCGGGTGGCCTGCTCGCGCATGCTCTGGGTCAGCTGGAAGCCATCGATGCCGAAGGGGAAGCCGGGAAAATTCTCCACGTCGCTCGTGGTGGTCAACTGGCCGCCGGGCAGCGGGCCTTCGAGAACCAGGGGATTGAGGCTGGCGCGCGCAGCGTAGATGGCGGCAGTCAACCCGGCGCATCCGGTGCCGATTACAACGACGTTTTCGATGGAGGAATGGGACATTTGAACAGGTACTTAACAGAGCCTGCGGATGGCCCGGAGTGCAATCTCGGATGTGGGAATGGAGCGAAAGAGCCGCGTCTAATTCCAACGATTCAATTCGATTGAGTTCGCCTGGCGCTTGCCGGATGCACCGCCAATTGGCCAGTTCCATTCGGGTTCCGAAGGCACTGCCATGGCTGGGGCAGCGGATGCTTGCACCGGGCGTACCTGTCGCCGAGGGTTGCGCCGCGTTGAGTTCCCCCCACCCAGCATCTGCGCTGACGTTACGCGATCCCGTCTGGGACGCGTCGCGCTGGCTGCCCACCACCCGCGATGAGCTCGAGGCGCGCGGCTGGGATTACGTCGATGTCATCATCGTTTCCGGCGACGCCTACGTGGACCATCCGGCGTTTGGCACGGCGGTGATTGGGCGGATGATCGAGCGGGAGGGCCTGCGCGTGGCGATCGTCCCGCAGCCGAACTGGCGCGACGATCGGCGCGATTTCAAGAAACTCGGGGTGCCGCGGTTGTTCTTTGGCGTGACGTCGGGCTGCATGGATTCGATGGTCAACCGCTACACGGCGGCGAAGAAGATCCGCACCGAGGATGCCTACTCGCCGGGCGGCGAGCACGGGTTCCGACCGGATTATGCCACCACGGTCTACACGCGGGTCCTCAAGGAACTTTTCCCGGAGGTTCCGGTGCTGATCGGCGGCATCGAGGCGAGCCTGCGCCGGGTGACGCATTACGATTATTGGTCGGACACGATCAAGCCGGGCATCCTCGCCGACAGCGGCGCCGACCTGCTCGTCTACGGCATGGGGGAGCTGCCGTTGCTCGAAATTCTGCGACTGCTCAAGCGCGGCGTCCCATTTTCGTCCCTGCGGACGATCGCGCAGACCGCGGTGCTGCTCCCGGCGGGTGCGCCGGTGCCGAAGAATCAGAACTGGGAGGACTTCACGCTGCACTCGCACGAGGATTGCCTGGCCGATCGCACGCTGTACGCGAAGAATTTCAAGGACATCGAGACCGAGTCGAACCGGGTGAAGGCGCGGCGGTTGTTTCAGGCGACCGGCGATCGACTGATGGTCGTGAACCCGCCTTTTCCCACGATGAGCGAGCACCAGATCGACTCGAGCTGGGATCTGCCCTACACGCGGCTGCCGCATCCGCGGTACCGGAAGCGCGGGCCGATCCCGGCCTACGAGATGATCAAGCATTCGATCAACATGCACCGCGGGTGCTTTGGCGGATGCAGCTTCTGCACGATTTCGGCCCACCAGGGAAAGTTCGTCGCGAGCCGCAGCAAGGAGAGCATCCTGCGCGAGGTGGAGGCGATCAAGCAGATGCCGGATTTCCGCGGCACCATCTCCGACATCGGCGGCCCCTCGGCCAACATGTACAAGATGAAAGGGAAGGAACAGTGGATCTGCGACGAGTGTGTGCGGCCGAGCTGCATCTGGCCCGACGTGTGCCGCAATCTCGACACCGACCACACGCCGCTGCTCGATATTTACAAGGCCGTGCGCGAGACCGAGGGCGTGAAGCATGCGTTCGTCACCAGCGGGCTGCGCTACGATCTTTTTCTGCATCAACACGCCTCGCCTGCGGTGAAGAAGAGCCACGAGCGCTACGTCGAGGAACTGGTTGAGCACCACGTGTCGGGCCGGCTGAAGGTGGCGCCCGAGCACACTTCCGACGACGTGTTGGCGGTGATGCGCAAGCCATCGTTCTCCTACTTCTACCTGTTCAAGGAGAAGTTTGACGCCGCGAAGCAGAAACTCGGCAAGATGCAGCTGCAGATCGTGCCGTATTTCATCAGCTCGCATCCGGGCTCGAAGCCGGAGGACATGGCCGACGTCGCGATCAAGACGAAGGAACTCGGCTTCAAACTCGAGCAGGTGCAGGACTTCACACCGACGCCGATGACAGTCGCGACCGAGATCTACGCGACCGGCGTGCATCCGTACAGCCAGAAGCCGGTCTGCGTGGCGCGGACGCCGGAGGAGAAGCAGGAGCAGCGGAGTTTCTTTTTTTGGTACAAGCCCGAGATGCGTGGCGCGCTGCGGGCCACCCTGCGCCGGCTGGGGTTGTCGGCCATCGCACCGCGGCTGCTCGGCGACCAACCGGAGACGATGACCGCTGCGTCACCGGCGCATCCGTCTCCGCGGAAAGGCAAAACCTGGTCGCTCGGACGGCGCCCTCGGTGAGCTTGCCGGCCGCCGGCGAGTTCGGGACAACTCATTTGCGACGGTGCGTGGTCAACGCGCGATCTGCAATCGCCGGCGGCGCGATGTTCCACGCGCAGCGCTGCGTTTGTTACGGGCGGCGGAAGGAGAACGGGCTTGATGGGGCATCCGAAATAGATATTTTCGGAAGCATGAAGACCACAGTGGACCTTCCCGAGGACGCGCTCGCGGAAGCCATGAAACACGCCAAGGTCAAAACCAAGACCGAGGCCGTGGCGCGCGCGGTCGCCGACTTCAACCGGCGTCATCGGATGGCGGCGCTGACCCGGCACTTTGGAACCTTCAAGGACTTCATGACCAGCGAGGACCTGAAGCGGATGCGCGAGTCGGGTCGGCACACGACATGATCCTCATCGACACCAGTTGCTGGATTGAGGCGCTCCGCGAGCGTGGCGACGCCGATGTTCGCCGCCGAGTGCATGAACACATGCATGGCGGTCGGGCCTGTTGGACACCAGTCGTCCGGCTCGAGCTTTGGAACGGAGCGCGCGGCGATCGGGAAAAGAAGGTCCTGCGTGAATTTGAACAAGTGCTGCCGGAATTGGAAATGTCAGCTGAGGTGTGGGACATCGCCTGCGATCTGGCTCGCCGCGCGCGCGCGTCTGGCCTGACGATCCCGGTCACCGACCTGCTGATCGCCGCCTGCGCCCGCCATCATGACGTCGAGGTCGAGTCGACCGATGAGCACTTTGCCGAACTTGGAAAATTGTAGGCGGCGGATGGCGGTTGGGTTCGTCGCGAGCGCGGGCGCGGGTGCCGGCAATGGAGAAGAGACCCCGCCCTTTCTCGACGGGTTTCGTGGGACGAATCCCAGACATCCTTACGCGCCGGCCTGACTGTGCCCGTCCGAGGAAAAACGATGAGCCCAAAGGAGCTCGGGCACTCTTGCCCGCGAAATTCGTTCCGCCCCCGGCGGGCAGGAGTGCCCGCCCTCGTGTGCCCGGCATGGGCATGAACTAAACATATGAAACGAAATGTTCGGCAACAGTGACAACAACCGTAGCGAAGGACCAGGCGGGTGCCGCGAGGCACTCAGCACGAAAGCAGTCTGGAGCAAAGGCACGACCGTAGGAACACGAACCGGCAGTGAGGCCGAGATGCGGGCGATGAGCGTGCGAGAGAACGCGAAATCCAACTGTCACCGAAAGACGCATCTGGTAGAGCCTGACGGCGCGGGCCGAGAGTTCATGCACCTTACCCGGGGAGAGCTCCCGTGTGAGAGCGTGGGAGCAGTCAGCAGAGGCCGTAGTAGTGCAGATCGCCGCGTAACGGCGGCGGGAGCGAAGGGCCGAAGGAACAGGACAGCGCGATCAACCGAGCGACTCCGGCCCTTGTGGCGGGCAGTCCTCCGACACCGATGGGGCGTGGCAACCGCGGCCGCTTCTCCGCTGGGCGCAGGTGCGGGTCGAGCTGCACGCCCAAGGCTGTCCGTGCTGTAGTCGCTGCCTTCTGCCCTGCCCCGGTTATGATACGATGCTCGAACGCTGCTGGTCGCACGTGCCGTTGTGGGGCATCCCGGTCGACTATCTTTACCGCCCACGTCGGGTCGAGTGCCCGGTGCACGGCGTGGTGGTCGAGCATATTCCGTGGACCGAGGGCAAGCGACCATTCACCAAGGCCATGATGGGATTCTTGGCCAGGTGGGCGCGACGTTTGTCGTGGCGCGAGACGGCGCGCGTCTTCGGCACGAGTTGGGAGGCGGTGTATCGGTCGGTGGAGTGGTACGTGGAATGGGGACTGGCGCAGCGCATCCTCGAAGGGCTGAAGGCGATCGGCATCGACGAGATCCATTGGGGTACGGGCCAGCGCGGGGCCAATTTTCTGACCGTGATTTATCAAATCGACGCAGGGTGCCGTCGACTGCTGTGGGTCGGTCCGAAACGCACGCAGGCCAGTTTGCGCCGCGGCTTGAAGGCGCTGGGACCAGAGGTGGTGAGCGGGCTGCGTTTTGTCTGCAGCGATATGTGGAAACCGTATCTGCAGGTCATCGCCGCGCAGGTGGGACAGGCGTTGCACGTCTTGGATCGATTCCATAGTGTGATGCATCAGAATCAGGCGGTGGACCAAGTGCGCCGGGCCGAAAACGCCCGGCTGCGCGGGGCCGCCTCCGGCCAGTACCTGAAGAAAATGCGCGCTGCTGCGGCGCGGCAGCCGCGTGCGCGGCCGCGCGCGAGAGTAGCTGCGCGCGCTGGTGTCCAGCAAGCTGGCCACCGGCCGAGCCTGGGTATTAAAGGAAGCCTTTCAGCACTTCTTGAAATATACATCGCCGGTCTGGGCGAAGGCGTTCCTGCACTCCTGGTGTACGCGAACGATGCGCAGCCAGTTGGAACCGATGAAGAAAGTGGCGCGCATGCTCCGTCGCCACGAGCCCCTGCTGCTGAATTGGTTTCGCGCGAAAGGCGAGCTCTCCAGCGGCGCGGTCGAAGGCTTGAACAATAAAGTCCGTGTGGTGACCAGACGTTCATACGGTTTTCGAACCTATAGAGCAATGGAGGTCGCCCTATATCATAACCTTGGCCATTTGCCCGAGCCGGAATGCGCCCATGAATTCTGCTAGCCAAACGCTTTAGCCAGCGTACTTGACCTGGCGCCGGGTCGGCGATTTCTTGCGTCGATGGACGTAATCTTGTCGCCGGGTCCGGTGGTTCTTTTGGTCGATGACCAGATAATCGTCGCGGCGGCAGTGCGGACGATGCTGGCTGCCGAGGCCGACATCGCGTTCCACTACTGCCAAGATCCGGAGGCTGCGCTGACCACCGCCGAGGCGGTGCGCCCGACCACGATCCTCCAGGACCTCGTCATGCCCGACGTCGACGGATTCACGATGGTGCAGCGCTACCGTGATCACCCGGTGACCGCGATGGTGCCGATCATCATCCTGTCGTCGAAGGAGGATCCGCACGACAAGAGCCAGGCGTTCGAGCGCGGCGCCACCGACTATGTGGTCAAGCTGCCCGATCGTATTGAGCTGATCGCCCGGATCCGCGCCCACTCGCGCAGTTTCATGGCCCAGCAGGAGCGCGACGCGGCGTTCCGTGCCCTCGCCGCCGCCCGCCTTGAGCTCGAGGCCAAGAATGCGTTCCTCGAGCGCCTGACCGCAATCGACGGCCTCACCGGGACCGCCAACCGGCGCCGTTTCGACGAGGCGCTCGCGGCCGAGTGGCGGCGGGCCCGGCGCGACGGCACCGAACTTTCGCTGGTCCTGATCGACGTCGACTTCTTCAAGATGTACAACGACCACTACGGCCACCTTGAGGGCGACGACTGCCTGCGTAAGGTGGCCAGCGCGCTCACCGCCGGGCTGCATCGCCCGGGCGATTTGGTGGCGCGCTACGGCGGCGAGGAGTTTGTGGTGATCCTGCCGGGCACCGACGTGGTCGGCGCCGGCATCGTTGCCGAGGCCCTGCGTGCCGCAGTTGAGGCGCTCGCGCTGCCGCACGCCCGCTCCGCCGTGGGCGGCTGTGTCACGATCAGCCTGGGATCGGCGACGCTGTCCCCGAAGGACTTCGACGACAGTGGCGACACCACCGCGCTGATCAAGGGAGCCGATCGGGCGCTCTACCAAGCCAAGCGCAGCGGTCGGAACCGGCACTGTTCAAGGATGCCGGGCTGACGCACCGCGCTACGCCAACACGCTCATCCGCGCTATCGCCAGCCGGCAGATGCGCCCAATCGGGCCTGGCTCGAGGGGTTTTGGTTGCCGCTCGATTGCGGAACGGCCTCCCTTGCATCGACAACATGTCCTCCGCTCAATCCGCTGTCGTTCCGTCGCCTTCCCCCCAGATTCTACCGCGTCGTCAGCCGATGGGGCTATTCTTTGCGCGGCTCTTCCGACCCTTGCTGCCACTGGTGCTCGCCGGCCTCGCTACCGCTCTGGCGCGGGCGGAGGAGCTGGCATTCGTCTATCCGCAAACCGAGGCCTTCAAGCACCAAGTTGCCTCCGCCCGGTTCAAGGGGCTTACGCTGATCGATTATCACATCCATCTTCGCGGAGGTATGACCTTGGAAAAGGCCGCGCTGCGTCAGGACCAGAGCGGCATCAAGAGCGCCGTACTTGAAAACTTCGGACGCGAATGGCCGCTGGCGGACAACGCCAGGCTCAAGGGTTTTATCGACGCCAATTCCCAGGTGCTGCCGAACGGCCAATGCCTGCCCATCGGCATCCAGGTCAACGACCGCGACTGGTTCACCCAGATCGATCCCGCCCTTCGCCGCCGGCTCGATTTCATCCTCGCCGACACTATGATCATGGGCGTCACCCCGGAGGGCAGGCCGCGCCGGCTGTGGCTCCCCGACGTGACCATCGCGGATCCGGCGGCGTGGATGGTGGAATACCTCGCCCACAACCTGCGCATCCTGGACGAACCGATCTCGATTCTCGCCAATCCCACCTACCTGCCCCCTTGCATCGCCTCACACTACGATCAACTCTGGACCGAGCAGCGCATGCGGCAGATCATCGCCAAGGCGGTCGCGAAGGGCGTCGGGCTGGAAATCCAGGCAGGTTCGGACTTTCCCAAACCCGCCTTTCTCAAGCTCGCCAGAGACATGGGCGCGAAGTTTTCCTTCGGTTCCAACAACTTCGACGACAAGACGAAAGATCTCTCCCGCTGGTTCCAAGCCATCGCACTGCTCGACCTGAAGCCCGTTGACCTTTGGACGCCCAAAGCCAAGTAGGCCTTTCAGGCGGGAGCCGGCAGGTTGCGGTTCACTCTGTTTCGGTTTTGAGCCCCGCGAGCGGCCTGCCGCGCGGTGGTAGCCGCGACGTTCCGCTGCCTACATGAATTCACGGTGCGCCCGTCTGGTCCAGGAAGAGGATTTACGGACGAAGTTACCGGAGGTGAGGCGAGAGGGCGGGGGAGGAAGGATGAGTGTGCCGGCATCCTTTCTCCTCGCAGGCATCGCTGGATGGCTGAACCGGAAGCAGAAATGAGAATTTTCCGCTGTTGGCCGGACTTCCCCCGGCGAAGCAGTCTATGCAATGATCACCACGCCCTCCTCGGCCGACACCGGGAAGCTGAGCCGGCCCACGTATGCGGTCGGGGCGGGCAAACCGTGCTGGGTGTAGGGATTGTGCGGGACAACCGGATACTCCAACACGGCGCCCGGGGGCACCCGCCACGAGCGCCCCCGCCAGGTGAAGCCATCGCGCAGCCGCGCGCCGCCGAGATTCACCAGGGTTGCCGGCTCAATGGTCTCGCGGCCCCCTGCCGTTTGCAGCACGTCACCGCTCTGCAGGAGAAGAATGAGCCCCGCCTCGTAGGTCGCGCCGGATTCCCCCCGCACCAGCCGGGCGCTGAACTCGCATCGCCCGTCGCGCAGTGCGAGACTGAGCCGCACTTCGTCCGGGCCGAAGGTGTACGTCGCCGTGGCCTCGCCGGGTCCGGTTTGGACGCCGCCGGCCTTGTCTGCGATGTAAGCGCGACCCCGGTCGATCCGCCGGAGGGTGGAAAAACGCGGCATGGACTTGCTGTTGCCGCCGCCGATCAGGTAGCCGGCATCGCGGTGCCAGAGCTCGATAAAATTCTGGCTGTCGAGGATGAAACGGCTCGGGGATTCCGGCGTCAGCTGCCAGCCCACCATTCCCACCCAGCCGTCGCTTTCGATGCGCGCCGCGGGCAACCGGGCCGGAAGGGTGGGCTCGCATCCGCCGCGCGTCATCCGGGGATCGAAAGCCAGTTCGGCGAGTGAACCGAAAAATGCGAACACCTGCGCGCCGTTGTCAGAGACGCCGGTGCGGGCGAAACTCCCCCGGGCCGCCCGCAGCCGCTCCCGCAGGAGCCCGCGACCCTCGGCGCTGCGGATGAAGCCCGGCGGCAGGGCCAGAAACGGCCGCGGATCGTAGCGCATCCGGTTGTCGACTACGACCGCACTCGAACCGTCGGGGAGATTGAAGAAAGTGGCCAGCCCCAGGGCGCGGCCGATGCAGGCCTGTGCGGCTTCGTCGCCGGAGAACTCGGCATAGAGGGACACAGCCTCCGCCGTGACCATGGAGTAGTTTACCACCAGGCCGTGGCCTTCGGGCCAGTATCCCGCGGGCTGCTGAAACGGCACCACGCAGCGCGCGAAGAAATCACGGGCAAACCCCACCCACTCCGGCCGGTTGAAGTGCCGGCCGGCGCGAAAAAAAAGCAGCCCGTGCCAGACCGCATGATTGCCGGGAAATTCAGCGGGCGTGGCCGCGAACCGTCGTTTGAAACCTGTGTACAGAATCGTTGTCGCCCCGATCACCGCGGCGGCAATGCGGTCCCTCAACGTCGGCGAACCCACCGCATGTTTTTCCATGATCGCCAGCGAACAGAGCAGGTAGTAATTGAGCCATTCGCCGACGTGCCGTCCCCAGTCGCGACCGCGCGAAAAGTGGGGGGTGTGAAACTCCGCGTCCGTTATTCCCAGGACGTACCCGAGGTTGGCCAGCGCATGGCGGCGGTAGACCGCGCGTTCGGCGTCGCCCGCGCCGGGCACGATGCCTTCGGACAGAAGCAGGAATGAGTAGTGACCAAACTGGTTGTAGTAGGACGGACCCTGGGCGCCGGGAAAGTCGCGCAGGTCGAGGTCCAGGCTGCCGTTGGGGCCAATGTGCGGAGCCAGCAACCGGGCCCAATCCAGCAGCAGATCGCTCGTGGCTTGGCGAAGATCATCCCCTTCCGCTGACGCGATGGCGGCCTTGCCACGGAACGCTTCTGTCGCTTGCCCGACGCCAGGGGTGGGGGGCGCGCCGGCTCGCGCCGCCAGCACCGCGAACGAACCTGCGGCCAGCGACGTGGCCACAAACTGGCGGCGGCTGATGGCTTGATTGGTTCCCGGCACCACAGGCCGAACTTGAAATCAACGGTGGGCGTCTTGCGAATGGAAACGGCGGTCCTTTCCTCTTCGCCTTCGGTTTCGGGCGCCAAGAGGTGGAGCCTACGACGTTCCGACCGGCCCACCCCGTCGTGGCCGGGGCATCGGGCCACCCACCCAGGTCCCGCGGACGAGGGTCGTGTGTGGATTTTCCGGGATTCCCCGTTGACCGACGGCAATCTTGCGGGCCAGCGTTTCCACGGCGACCGCGCCGATTTCGCGCGGTTTGTCGTAGTTGCCGGAAAAGGGGAATGTCCCGTTTTTCAGCGGCCGGGCCGAACAACTCACAATCGGCAGCTTGCCTGTGAGCCCGCCCGTTTGCTGCAGCTCGCGAGCGAGATCGTCATGTTCCGCAAGCAGCACGTCTGGGCTCTGCGCGGTGAGCCACCGCTTCAGCGCCAGGGGTTCGATTCGCGCGCAGAGATGCGCCCGAATCGGCTCCACGCCGCCGTAGATGCCATGCCACGCGTGCGACGCGGTGATGCTGTGTCCGCACCGTTTGTCATGATTGGCGTGGATCACGAGGCCGGGCCGCCGGTAGCCGGCATCCCGCAGCCGGTCGCATAAGTTGAAAATGTTCAGAAAATGATCCGCCACCACGCGGTCGAACTGCGGACTTGTAACCGAGAGCGTGGCGGAGACGACCGAGAACTCGCGCCAATCGAGGAGAGCGTCCAAACCCCGCAGATCGGCCATCGGCAGAAGGATCAGGCCCTCCACGCCCCGCGAGCGCAGCCGGCGCTGCAAGCGCGCGCCTGACGTTTCATCCAAGTCGGTGTGAATCACCTCGAACGAAAAACCCGCGGACCGGGCCGCCTCCTGCGCACCGTCGCGCAACAGGTCGCAAAACGCTTCCTCCGAAGTCGGGGGACGGGTGGTCAGGGCACACACGCTCGCGGCAACTTTCTGATCATGGGTGGTGCGCAAGTGGTGCATCAACTTCACGAGTTGCGGATCCGGCGCATAGCCGGCCTTGCGCGCCAGCGCCTGAATTCTCTCCCGGGTTTCTCGCGCGATACTCGGGTGATTCCGCAAGGCGAGTGACACCGCCTGCACGCTCACCCCCGCCGATTCCGCCAGCGTGCGCATCGTCACGCGGTTCGATTGGCGGGGCGGCGGCGGCGGCTCGGACATGGGCTTTACGTTAAAGTTAAACCCCGCTTGCAGGTCAAATGCGCAGAGGTCGAAGATGCGAACCTACAACCGGCGCTTCTGGCCGGTCCCTTCCGGTCGCCCGCAAACACGATTTTCCTGCATGAACCCTCCCCTGACTCGTCGTCGCTTTCTCACCACATCGGCGTGGTTGCCCCTCGCCGCCGCCGGCTTCCCGCTGGCCACCGCGCGCGCCGCCTACGCGCCCATCCCGCGCCACGGCGGATCGCACCTGCGCACGTCGCTTAACGCCTATTCGTTCTCCGACGTCCTCACCGCCAACGCCAAGGACAAGACCAAGGGCGTCGACCTGTTCGGCGTCTGCGATTTCTGCGCCAAGGTCGGCTTCGATGCCATCGACGTCACCGGCTACTTTTTCCCCGGGTATCCGAAAGCGCCCGACGACAGTTACCTCATCCGGCTCAAGCGCCACGCGTTCAACCTCGGTCTCGGCCTCAGCGGCACCGGCGTGCGCAATGATTTCACCGCCGCCAATCCTGCCATCCGGGCCGAGGGCGTGCAGCGTCTCAAGGCTTGGATTGAGGTTGCCGCCAAACTCGGCGCCCCGACCATTCGCGCCTTCGCCGACTCGCAGCCGCCCTTCAAGAACTGGCAGCAGGCCGCCAACAACGCCGCGCGCGACACCGTCGAAGCCTACGCCGCCGATGCGCTCCGCGAGTGCGCCGAGCACGGCAAAAAATTCGGCGTCATCGTCGCCGTGCAAAACCATGGCGACTTCATCAACACCGGCGCGGAACACCTCAGCCTGCTCAAACGCGTCGACCACGAATGGTGCGCCGCGCTCGTCGACACGGGCAAGTACCTCACGCCCGAGCCCTACACCGACATCGCCGTCATGGCACCCTACGCGGTCAACTGGCAGATCAAGGAAACGATGCGCAGCGAGGTCGATTCGCCCAAGGTCGACCTGAAAAAACTCGTCACGATTATCCGCCAGTCCGGCTACCGCGGCTACATCCCGATCGAGACCCTGTCGATGCGCCGCAAGAACTACGACCCCTATGCCGAGGTCACGAGGCTGCTGACGGACCTTCGCGCCGCGCTCGCCGCCACGGCGTCCGTCGCTGTGCTCCCGCCCACGAAGTAAACCGGCCCGGCTGCGCCCGGAAACCTGCCGCCCGACACTCGTGAAATATATCACCCTGCTCCGGCTGATGGTTGTCGCCTCGCTAACCGCCGACCTGGCGGCGCAATCGGTGATGGTGAGCGCCGCCAAAGTAAAGCCCACCAACCCGTGGCAGGATTATCCCACGCGTGTCATCGGGGGCCTGCCGGACTACCAGTCCACCACGGATGGCGAGCGCTCCACCTACGGCGGCATCAGGCCGGAACGGCGCGTCGCCACCGGTTTTTTTCGGGGCGAAAAAATCGGCCGGCGCTGGTGGCTCGTCGATCCGGAAGGATATCGGTTCATCCACGTCGGCGTCGTGGATGTGAAGCATCCCCAGGGCATCGGTTCACCCGAGGGCTGGGCGGCGGCGACGACGAAGCTCCTCCATGCGCATGGTTTCAATGGCACCGGGGCGTGGTCGGAAACGGCCCTCCTGCGCGCCAGCCCGCAACCCGTCGCCTACACGATGATGTGGAACTTCATGAGTTCCTATGGGCGGAAGGGCGGTGGCATTTACCAGCAAGCCGGCCACATGGGTTATCCCGGCGACTGCATTTTCGTCTTTGAACCCGCATTCGCCGCGTTTTGCGATGACTACGCGAAGCGGCTCGCGGCCACCAAGGACGACCCGTGGCTGCTCGGTCATTTCTCCGACAACGAACTCCCGCTCTATACCAAGACTCTCGACAACTTCCTCAAGCTGCCGCCCACCGATCCCGGTCGCATCGCCGCCGACGAGTGGCTCGCCGCGCACCGCGCGAAACATCCCGCGGACCAGGGTCTCACCGAGGCAATGCGGCAGGATTTTCTTGGCTTCGTGGCCGAGCAGTACCTGCAGATCACCACCGCTGCCATCCGGAAATATGATCCCAACCACCTCTGCCTGGGCCCGCGCTTCGACTTTCAAGCCTTGCAGTCGCCGCCGTTGTTTGCGGCCGCCGGCCGCCACCTCGATGTCATCGCGGTGAATTACTATCACGCCTGGTCACCGGATCCGGTGCGGACCGAAAACTGGGTGAAGTGGTCGGGCAAACCTTTCCTCGTGACGGAGTGGTATGCGAAGGGCATGGATTCGGGCTTCGCCAATACCACCGGGGCCGGTTGGGTGGTGAAAACACAGGCGGACCGCGGCCGCTTTTACCAGAACTTCGCGCTCGGCCTGATCGAGACGGGCGGGTGTGTCGGCTGGCACTGGTTCAAATACCGGGACAACGACCCGGGCAGCAAGACGGCCGACCCCTCGAATCTGGATTCCAACAAGGGCATCGTAAACCTTCGGCTCGATCCCTACGTGCCGCTCCTGCAGGCGATGCACGAACTCAACCGTCAGGTCTACTCTCTCGCCGCTTACTTCGACCGCCGAATTCAATGAGCGGCCTCCGCCATCTACCGGACGTCGGGCGGGATGATCCTTTCTCCCCGATGACTCGTTCAACTCACCGGCGGTGCCCCGAGAAATGCGGTGCGTCCCGCGCGCGGCCCACCCCAAGTCCCACCTTTTCCCTCCACTCATGACACCCTCCATCCAAAGTCGGCTGACATTTCTCCTCGCGGCTGTCAGTCTCGGGCTGCCGTCCGTGGCCATCGCCCAGACCGTTCCCCGGCCCACGCCCGTCGCCACCGTGCCGCCCGCCGACCTGTCCGAGACCATCCGGCTCTCCGAATTCACCGTCTCGACGGATCGCGATCGGGGCTATTATTCAAGCAACTCCGCGGCGGGTTCGGTCCTGGCCGACAAGCCGATCAAGGAACTCGCCCTCGCGGTCTCGGTCGTCAATCGCGACCTGCTCGACGATTTGCAGACGATGAACATCGGCGAGGCGTTGCAGTTTTCCGCCTCGTTCAGTCCTGAGTCCGGCATGGTGCGCGGCCAGGCCGCAATTGATCCCAGCGGACAATTCACGAACCGGGTCGGCAACAGCACCAACGGCGTGCCGGATTCCGGCTCGGTCGAGCGGATCGAACTCATCAAGGGTCCGCCGTCGGTGCTGATGAGTTCTTCGAGCGCCGGTGGTTCGATCAACATCACGCCGAAGCGCCCGCAGCGGAAGAATTTTTCCGAAGCCGAGTTCCAATACGGCAACTATCAGACCCGCGCGCGCGCCGAGGTGAACCGCGTGCTCACCTCCACGCTCAGCACGCGGCTGGGCGTCCAATACACCGATGCGGCCTTCAACGGTAATTCGCTGCTGAGCCAGAACAACCTCCCGGAGTTCGACTCCGATCGCCGCCTGCTCGTGTTCAACTCGACCGTGTGGAAACCATTTCCCAACACGGTGCTCGGCGTCGACGTCGAACAAGTGCGCGACCGCTCCAACCAGGGCAACCGCACCTCGCTGCGCTTCGCGACCGTCACGCGCAACGGCCAGTCCCTGCGCCTCCCGTGGTACCTCGCCTACAACGTGCCGCTCAACTGGTCCATCTCCGGCCCCGATACCCAGACGGCCAAGGACCATCGCTACATCACCGCCATGTGGAGCCAGAAATGGGCGGCCCACTTCAAGACCGAGGCGAATCTCTACAATCAATGGTACAACGAGAAGCTCCTGCAGGGGAATCAGAACTTCGAGGAGTCCGCCACTCCCGCGGGTTTGCCGCCGCTGCGTGCGCTGCGTGTCTCCAGCTACGACCAGACGCAGATGGCCCAACGCACCACGCAGATCGCGTTCCGCGGTCTCTTCGATTACGCGATCCGCGACACCAAGCACCAGCTCGTGCTGAAATATAACTACTATACGTTTTACACCGACTCCCAAAGTTACCGCGCCTACAATCCCGGCACCAATCCCCTCACCGGTCTGACCGCCGCCAATGAAGTCAAGGGCCCATGGCGCCAGATCGACGGTGCGACCGCCGATCAGATCAACGCCTACGATCGCAGTTACCCGGCGAACCTGAACTACCTCTGGCGTTATACCCAGGATGCGCACGACAACCCGCACCGGCACCAGGGCAACATCATCTACACCGGCGAATATCCAACCCGTATCGGCACCTTCTTCCCCCTCGCCGGCATTTCCTATCACAGCCAGATCGAAAGCTTTCGCACGAGCTACGTCCTCGCCAGCGGAGCGCTCACCAATCCGACCCTGCCCTCGCGGCCACATCGCTGGGGCAGCGCTCCGAGTGCGGGTCTCGTCTATCAGATCAACCCGGACGTGGGCTTCTACAGCAGCTACCTCGAGTCGTTCCAGGTGCCGACGAACATGAACTCGTTCAATGAGCTGCTCCCGAACCGCTCGGGCGTCAGCCATGAGACCGGGGTGAAGATCGACCTCTTTGACCGCAAGGTCTCGGGCACCTTCAGTTACTTCGACACCACTGACAAGAACCGGGCCACCAACGACGCGAGCGCCTTCAACGTCAACACGCGGGACACCAGCGGCCTCGGTCCTCGCGATCCCGGATTCAACCCCAACGCCCTCGCGCCCAATACCCCGCGGGGCGATTCGGTTGCGCTCGGCGAATACAACGCGAAGGGGTGGGATTTCGATCTCACCCTGCAACCCCTCCGCGGGCTCCAGGCGACCCTCTCCGCCACGCTGACGGACGCAAAGACCACCAAGGACCTGAACCCGAGCTTTCTCGGCCAGCGGCTGGGCGGATTCGCCCGGCGCAATTACGGCGCCGTGGTGAACTACCGGTTTTTTGAGGGCACCCTCAAGGGGCTCTCCGTCGGCGGAGGCTCAGACCTCCTGATCCGAGCCCGTGTGCGACGGGGCTCGAGGAATTGGGTCGGGCCGTTTTGACTGGCCGACG